>CBDVCB010000010.1:0-47534 GCA_965372395.1 uncultured bacterium | reverse complement strand
GGCTACACTGGCGCGGCATTCATCTGGTGTAGCAACGCTTCACCTGACCAACGGGCAGGAAAGCGTTCGGCGCACGTTAGGCCATGCGCTCACAAAGGGCATAGATATGCGGTTCCAATGTTTGCCGTTTGATTTCATGGTTTGGGGGTTCGGTGGCAGGAAACCCAACTACAACGCCTGAAACGTCGTAAGCCCGGCAATCGCCGCGCCAACCGCGGGAGCGTCATCCACCTGAATGCAGCGGATATGCAAGCCGTATGCGCCAAGCAATGTTTTAAGGTGTGCCTGTGCCTGGTCGGCCAGCCGATGGGTTTTGTAGTAGGTGGAGCCGTCGATATTGACGCAGACCGGATGGGCCGCGTCCTGCCCTGCCCCGCTTTTCACCACGGCGGCGGCAATGTTGACCGCCGTCAGCAACGCGGCGCGGTCGACCACGGCCGTGAATACCGTTTTCATGGTTTTGCGGTCGGCATCGGTGAAGGCCTCGGAACCCAGCACACCGACATCCCGCCCATTGTCCGCCGCGAGATTGTCGATATGGATCGTCGAAAGATCCTTCATGATGGAAACCGCTGCGCCGCCGCTATCGGAAAGCCCGCCTTCCGAGGCCAGCGCCTGCAGCAGTTCGAGGACCAGCGAACCCATGTAGACCCCGGAGATCAGCTTTTCGAAAACATGGCTTCCGGGGGTTTCGCTGCACTCGTCCAGTTGCAGGTCGAAGGGTCCGCGCGGAACGGCGGCAAACCCGCCCGATTCCACATTGATGACCTGCGAACCGGCACCGAGGTAGCCATCCAGCTTGCCGATGTTTTCGTTGCGCTCCACGTAGGCGGTGTTGGTTCCGGTGCCGAGAATGAAGCCGATGTAGGAGGAGGCGCCGAACGCCTGCCCCTGGGCCATTCCCGCCAGCAGGGTGGCGACGGTGTCGTTCAGGACGACGACCTGCTTGCCGGCAATGCCTCGCGCAGCCAACGCGTCTAGGAGGCCGGCACCGATATACTGGCCGACGAGTTCGGGAATCTTGATCTCCTTTGTCCAGTGTAGCAGGCGGCCGTCGTGATCCGGCATGATGGTGGCCGGATAGGAAAAGCAAAAGCCGATGTTTTCAAACTCGTCTTTCAACGGTTCGAGCGCATCGGCCAGTACGGCATAGAATTCGGAGGGAGAGACTTCGCGGTCGCGACCGGGCATCGGCTGCTTGCTGAAACCCGAAAGTTCGATTTCGCCGGTTGCGTTGAATCGGGCGATGCCGGTGCGCAGGTTGGTGCCGCCCGCATCGATTACGGCCACGGACCTATCGGCGGGAACCTTCCCGTCGCTGCCGACGTAGGCCGGAATCATGGCCAAGGAGCTGGCCTCGCCATTGAGGCCCTTCTCCATTTCGCCGAGGAAGCTGGCGAGCAGGGCATCGGCATCGCAGGCCTCCCCCGACACCCTGTGTTCTTTCACCCATGCAAGAATATCCATGGGCGAACCCTATAAAAAAGCCCTCCCCGGACGCAAGCCCAAGGAGGGTTGAACCCGACTGGATTCAGGGTTAAACCTGAAGCAGTTCCGCGTAGCTCGGCAGGGGCCAGAGGTCGGACGGAACGAGGGCTTCGAGCGCATCGACGGACGCGCGGAGCTCGCCCATGGCCTTGATTTGTCCAGCCGTTTCCTTCTCCGCTTCGAGGGCGGCAATGCCGGCCACGGTCTTTTCGAGCAGGCTGGACATTTCGGCGGCCATCCCCGCAACCGCCGGAACGACGGCATATTCGGTGATGGCGGTGACCACGGCCGGAACGACCATCGAGCGGGCCATGTCGGCAGCGGTTCCGGCTTCGATGGCGATGAGGGTCTCGTACGCTTCCTTGTAGATGTTGTAGCGCGACTCCAGCTCTGCGTTGCTGAGCACGTTGTACTTGGCGAACAGATCCTTGGCCTTGGGGGTGGTGAGCGCTTCGAGGGCGTCCTCGGTGGTCACGAGGTTCGGCAGGCCGCGCCTGCCCGCCTCTTCGAGCCACTCGTCGGTGTAGCCATCGCCATCGAAGAGAATGCGCTTGTGCTGCTTGATGATCGCGGCAAGCACTTCCTGCAAGGCGGTGTTGAACTCCTTGCCTTCGGCCACGGCGGCTTCGAGCTGGGTACAGACATAGTCGAACGCTTCGGCCACGATCGTGTTGAGAACCACGTTGGAACCTGCCGGGCTCTGGTTGGAACCGACGGCGCGGAACTCGAAACGGTTCCCGACGAAGGCGAACGGCGAGGTGCGGTTGCGGTCGGTGTTGCCGCGCGGCAGTTTCGGCAGCAGGTCGACGCCGAGGTGGATGTCGCCGCCGTCCTTGGAGCGACTGGCCCCTCCGGCTTCGATCTGGTTGATCACGTCGGTGAGCTGGTCGCCGAGAAAGATGGACACCACGGCCGGCGGCGCTTCGTTGGCGCCGAGACGGTGGTCGTTCCCGGCGGTGGCCACGGAGGCGCGCAGCAGGTCGGCGTGCGTGTCGACCGCCTTCATGAGCGCCACAATGATGGTCATGAACTTGGCGTTTTCGTGCGGGTTGTCGCCGGGCTTGAGCCAGTTTTTCCCGTCGGGTCCCGCAATGCCCCAGTTGTTGTGCTTGCCGGATCCGTTGACGCCCGCAAACGGCTTTTCGTGCAACAGGCAGGCAAACCCGTGCTTTTCGGCGAGGGTGTTGAGCACTTCCATGGTGATCATGTTGTGGTCGACGGCAATGTTGAGGGTTTCGAAGACCGGTGCAAGCTCGAACTGTCCGGGGCACACTTCGTTGTGGCGGGTCTTGGCCGGCACGCCCAGTTTCCAAAGTTCGAGATCCAACTCGGCCATGAAGGCGGCGACGCGGTTTTTAATGGCGCCGAAGTAGTGGTCGTCAAGCTGCTGGTGCTTGCGGGCGGCCCGGCCGAAGAGGGTGCGGCCGGTTTGCTGGAGGTCGGGACGCGCGGCGTAGAGGTCGGCATCGATCAGGAAATATTCTTGCTCGGAGCCAAGGCTGGGCTTGGCCATGGTGTCGCCGCAGTCGATGCCGAAGAGCTTGCCAAGACGGACGGTCTGTTCGGAGATCGCCTTCATGGAGCGCAGGAGCGGGGTCTTTTTGTCGAGCGCTTCGCCGTTGTATCCGCAGAAGACGGTGGGGATGCAGAGCGTGGCCGCGCCGCAGTCGTCGTATTTAATGAAGGCGGGGCTGGTGGGGTCCCAGCCGGTATAGCCGCGGGCCTCGAAGGTGGCGCGCAGGCCGCCGGACGGAAAGGAGGAGGCGTCGGGTTCGCCCTGGATAAGCTCGCCGCCGGAAAAGTTGGTGACCACGCCGCCCTTGAAATCGGGGAAGATGAACGAGTCGTGCTTTTCGGCGGTGTCGCCGGTGAGGGGCTGGAACCAGTGGGTGTAGTGGGTGGCGCCTTTTTCCATGGCCCATTCCTTCATCGCTTCGGCCACTTCGTCGGCAATGCCTGCATCCAGCGTGGAGCCGGTGTCGATGGTTTTCTTGAGCGATACAAACGTCGGTGCGGAAAGGCACTGTTCCATGACCGGGAGGCCGAACACATTTTCGCCAAAAGATTCGATGTTGTTCTTCATTGATTTGTCTCCTTAATAATTTGATGCCCCCGAAACCGGAGGCAATACTCTCTTTAACCCGAACCTGCGAAAAGGTCCGGTTTAATTTAATCCAACTAAAAACCGATAGCCGTTAAGCATTATTCATGCACAAGGAGACCCAATTCCATAACAAACGTAAAGACAACCGATTACAACCAACCCCAGCCAACCACACACAAATAAACAATACATTATTGTATGACTTATCCGTCAAAAGACACATTAATGGCGCACCGTGCGCTGGTGTTTTTCAATCAGGGCTGGTTCGCCGATTTTTCCGATCGGGCTTCGAGCTGCTTGATCCGCTCTTTTAATTTGGGAAGGAGGATCGTGTTGGCGACCATCTTTTTGAACTGGAGATGCGGCATGGCGGGCGATCCGATCACAAAATCCTTGGCGGAGACATCTTTCATGACGCCCGCCTGTGCTCCGATGATTGCGCCGTCGCCCACTTTAAGATGGCCGGCGAGCCCGGCCTGTCCGGCCAGAATGCAGCGCGATCCAACGGTTGTGCTACCGGAGATGCCGGATTGCCCGCACAGAACCGAATCCTCGCCAATCACCACGTTGTGGGCAATCTGGACGAGGTTGTCGATTTTCGTGCCTTTGCCGATCCGGGTCTTGCCGAAGCGGGCGCGATCGATCGCCACGTTTGCGCCAATCTCCACATCGTCTTCGATGACCACTTTCCCGATCTGCGGGATTTTTGTGCGCGATCCGTCGTCCTGCACGGCATAGCCAAAGCCGTCGGATCCGACCACGGTGCCGTTGTGGATGATGACGCGGTCGCCAATCTCGGAGAATTCGCGGGTGGAGACGAGCGGGTAGAGAAAACTGCCGGAACCGATAACGGTTTTATATCCAATATGGCAATTGGGGGAAACCACCGTGTTTGCGCCGATGACGACCCCCTCTTCGATGGTGCAGTTCGCGCCGATGGAAACCCCTTCGCCGAGCTGTGCGGATTCGGAAACGACGGCTGAAGGGTGGACCCCTTCCGCCGGTTTGGGCAGTTCCTCATAAAAGAGCTCTGCGGCCTGGGCGAAGACCTGGTCCGGGTTGTCAACGCGCACCAGCGTACTCTTGGCGGGGCGGTCCCAGTCGATGGGCACAATCACGGCCGAGGCTTTTGTGGTAGCGACCTGGGCGGCATATTTCGGGTTGGACAGGAAGCTGATGTCTCCCGGCCCGGCTTCGCCCAATCCGGCGACGGCGGTGATTTCGATGTCGCCACTGCCCTCAAGAACACCCCCGAGCTGGTCAACAATTTCCGAGAGTTTCATCATGCTATTGCTCCACCTGGACACCGGGTTCTTCTTTCACCGTCTCCTCGTGGCCCTCGTTCAAGACCGCCAGCAACTCGGCCGTGATGTCCTCGTTCGGGTCGACAAACAACACCGTTTGCGTGCCGGTGCGGCTTTGGGCCGAGCGGTCGATCACCGCCGTGTATCCCTTTTCCCTGGCGTATACGTTGACCGCCTCTTGGATTTCATCGAAGAGCTTCCGGCTCATCCGCGTATTCTGCTGTTCAAGCTGCTGCTTGCGCAGCCTTTCATAGTCGATGATCTCCTGGTCGCGTTTTTGCATCTCGACGAGTTTTTCCTCCAGCAGGTTGCGCTTGTTCCTCCTCACTTCTTCACTAAGGGTGTCATCGCGGGAGTCGGCGCGAAGCACATCGACCTTCTCCTTCATCACCTTGATCTCGGCCTCCATGGCCTCGCGCTCCAGCTTGACATCGGCCGCCTGTTGCCGGATCTGGTCCTGGGCCAACTGGGTTTTATAGAAGCGCTTGAAGGCTTCCTGGAGGTCGATGAAGACGATGCTGTCGCCAGCGGCGCGTGCACCGCCTGCCACGAGGCAGGCCGCGATGATCAGGGTCGGGAAAAACTTTTTCATGGTTCAAATCCTTTCTTTCGGGAACGAGCAGGCACTTTACCCAACCCGGCAGGGGGATTACAAACAAATCGTTCGGCTTTCCAAATCCTCACAGGAGCGGGCGCGCCTTTTGCCGCTGCGGCGCTTGAGCACGGCGTGGAGAATATTCGCCGCAACGATGGTGAGCGAGCCGGGGATAATGCCCGCCCCTAGCGCCTTGAAGGTGTCGGAGCGCACATCGGGGGCGGGGAGAGCGGGGCCTTCACGATGACGGTGTCGCCCTTCCCCTCCGAATCGGTAATGCTCTGGATGGTCCAGAGATCGAGCAGGTTGTCGCCATCGATCACGCTCCCGCTGTAGTCGCCCCACGCGATCCCGTCGGTCGCACCCTGGCCTTCGCCCAGCTTGACCATCTCCCGCAGCGTTCCGCGGGGATCGCGGGCCCGCCGGAAAGCCATGCGCGGGCTGATGAACATGTTTTCGTTGGTCTCCTGGAAACCGACCAGCACATCGAGCCGCTTGTTCACGGCGATGGTGGTTTGGATGTAGCTGGTTTCGGGATCGCTGATCAGTCCGGTCTGCTTGATGCTGCCATCCAGCCGCACTTGGTGCCACTGCACGGCGGCGCGCCCCTTGCAGTTGACCGTATGCGAGAACCACAGGTAGCCCCCCTGCAGCACCAGGTTCTTCGGGTTGCGGTCGCCCGATGCTGTCCGGACATCCGTCCCCTTCTGGGGCGACCTGGGCGGGCCGCCGACATAGTCCAGCCCGTGGGGCTTTCGGCCCACCTCCTCGGCAATCGGGGTGCCGTTTCCCTTGTCCCGGATCCGGGAGATGACAATTTCCTTGCCCGTGATGTTCAGGAAATAGAGCGCCTTCTCGTTGTCCTGGGTCAGCGCCGCCTGGCCCAGGCTGCCCGGAAAGTGGTAGACCGTGACCGGACGCCCTCTTTTGGCGTCGGCCATCTTGAACACAAAGGTCCGGTCCTTTCCGCCGGGAAAGGTGTAGCCGATCCACTGCTTGCTGCAGCCAATCCCGCCGCCGTCCCGACCGTCCGGAGCCGGCACGGGATAGGTGTTCCAGGCGCTGGCCGGATCGTTGCTTTCCGAAACCGATATATTGACGGGTTTCAGCTTTTCCTTGTCCCACGGATTCCAGATGTTGAAGCCAAACACCTTGTTGTTCACGCAAAAGAACAGCTTCGGATCAATGCCGTTGTTGAAGCCGCGGTTGCCCACCCCGTCGACAAAGTTCCCTTCCTTGTCGTAGATAATGAACCCGCGGTTCGTACCGTGGAAGACGTAGCCACCCCCCACCGCGATCTGCGGATCCACCTGCCGGTTGCCATCCATCGATCCGTCAAAGAGCAGCAGCCCTTTCTCCATCCGCGGGTTTCCGCCCTGCTTGCGCTGCCCAAGCAACTTCCCGTCGATTTCCCGGAGCGAGTCCTTGTGGATCGGCTCGACGACCTCCGTGCGCGAGGGTTTGACGGAACCGGCCGTCGCCATGGATACCCCGGACAGAACGAGAAAAACGGAAGTAGCTCGCCGAATCGGTCTCATAATAAATTCCTTCGATTTTCAATGGAACGAACTCTGGCAAAGCCCTTGGACATTGACAATCCGAAAACCCGGCACCCGGCAAACGGGGCTACAGCGAAGCACAGGTTTGCGTTTGGGCAATAGCGGCTTTTTGAGCCATTCGCGTCTATTGGCGGTTTGTCATACCCGCCTCTTTCTTATATGATATATCATATATTTAGGCCTTTATTTGGCCGTTTTAGGGGGCAAATATATCATATACGCATAATATTTCTGGCGTGAAATAGGGCTTCCGGAGGGAAAACAGGCTCAAGGCCGGCCCAATCCACAGGGCAGCAACCTACTCTTTTCCCTTGCGGGACATTCGGTATTGGCTGGGGGTCATGCCGACATCGCGGCGGAAGACCTGGGCAAAGTAGCTGCTGCCGGAGAAGCCGGCAAGTTCGGCAATCCGGATGATTTCCAGCTCAGTGGTCGACAACAGTTGGCAGGCGGCTTTGATCCGGACGTGCCGGATGTAGCGGGCGGGCAGATCGCCGGTTTTCTCTTTGAATTCGTGGTAGAAGGTCATGCGGCAGACGCACTGGGTTTGGCGCAGCACGTCGTCAACGGTTGCGCCTTGCGTAGCGTGCGATTCGATGTAGGCGATGGCGGCCGATATGTCGCTGAGGCGTGCGGGAAGAACGCCGGTCGATCCCTGGGGAGTCAAGAACGAGCCGTTCACTCGCTGGAGTTTGGGTTCTGGTTTTTCACCGAGCAACAGTTTGATGGTCATTTTCAGGGCGGCGGCACCAATGCGTTCGGAGGGGAGGTGGATGCTGGTGAGATGGGGGGTGCATTCGAGCGATTCGTCTAGTGCGTCGGCACCGATCACCTGTATTTCCTGGGGGATCGCCAGTCCGAAGTGCTGGCAAACGCGAACCAGATAGGCGGCGGAGTGGGGAGTGGAAGAAAAAACACCGACGGGCTTGGGCAAGCTTTTCAACCATGCGCCGATTTGCTTCAGCATCTTTCCCTTCGGGGCTTGTAGCAGTTCATCTATCTCGATTTCGCAGCTTAAACAACTGGAGTGCCCGGGATGATCGCGCAAAAGCTGCCGGAATTGGTCCTCGTTTTCGCTGGCACCCTCTGCGGATACGGCTTCGAACAGGGCAAAATTGACGAGGCCGTTTCCTGAAAAATGGTCAAGGCAAAGGTTGAACACCTCGGGGGTGCTTGCCGCCACAATCCCATCGACCAGATTGAGGGGGACGCCGTTCATGGCGACCACCGGGGCATGGGGCAGGGCTATGCGAAGTTCCTTCAACAAGGGAATGCAGCCGCAAAAAACAACCAGTGCGTCGGGCTTCCAGTCAAGCAATTGACCAATTCCCTCCTCGGTCAGCGAGTCCATGAAATAGCGTCGAACGTTCAAGAGGGGGTAGGCCGTCGCTCTCCGGAACAAGCCGGACATGAGTCGGGAACCTGTTAAGCTGGAGTGATCAATGACCAACGCAATGCGAGAGGAGCATTCAAGATATGTTTTCTTCAACGTCATGGGTTGCATCCTAAACGTAGCGTAAACATGGGCGATTGGATCGCACGTTGCCTTGGTGGCGGGTCCCTGTCAAGTTTTGTACAGAAACTACAGTTGCTTTTATACGTCCTTCTATATACACTATAGTGTTTTTCAGCTAGCCTTCCCCTTGTAGCGTGGGGCACAGGCGAAGCGTAGGTTGCGTGGTGCAGCCCGGCTCGCCGCCCCGTAAAAAAAGGAAAAGGAAATGAGGAGAAGAACATTAGGCCTGGCTTTCGCGGCCCTGTTTGTAGGTGTCGCGGTGTCGATGGCGGGTTTGGACGCGACGCCCATTCTAAACGCCAGCTTCGAGTCGGTGGAAAACGGCGGAACCCCGAAAGACTGGGGCTACATCATCGACGACTGGTATGAGAACGAGAATCCGACCTACAGTGCCTGCTTCTATGAAAAGGGCTCCATGATAGATCTGGTCGGCGACGGCCTCCTCTGGGCTGGCACCGGGGCGGGCGGCATGCTCTACCAAGACATAGGCACGGTGGATGACAGCCAGACCTATTCGATAACCGCGCTGATCGGAACCCGGTATGGAACCTCCTTCGATACCGGCTCCTTTTGCCTGTATGCCAGCACGAGCGATGCCGCCACGAACGCCTCCGACGGCGTAGAGCTCAGTTCGTTCGCCACGCTGCTCTCGACGATCAGCATAACGGTAAGCAACGGCGTTCCAACCGGGGATACCAATGTCTATACGGTTGCGGTAAACCTCCCCACGGGAACCGGCCATGCCGGCGAAGTCCTCTGGCTGGGATTCGAATCGGTTGCAGGCAAGGACTATTTCGACAACATTGCCATCGCCCCGTCGGCGGCGCCCACCCCTCCCGCTCCGGTTTGGACCGGACCTGTCACCGCTTCCACGGGAATTGTAACCATGGCCTACAGCGACTCGCTCGCAAACAAGGCGATCGATGAAAACGGGGATGCAATCACCTACGGAAAGACCGACGGCCCGGCTTGGCTGACGGTGGCTCCTGGCGGAGCATTAGGTGGCACTCCAGACGTCTTGGGCACGAATACCTTCACCGTCACGGCAACCGATGGAACCGGAACAAACGCTACGACACTGACGCTCTTTGTCAGGGCGACCCTCCCGCCCGAGTGGGCCGAACCCGTCACAAGAAAGGCCGCCCTCGTGAATGAAGCCTATGACGCCACACTCGAAGGCCAAGCGACGGATCCAGACGGTGGAACGATCACCTACAGCCTGACGGATGTCGGCACCTGGCTGAGCGTGGCGACCAACGGTGTTTTGTCGGGAACACCCGCGAGTGGCGACCAGGGAATGAATACGTTTACGGTCGTTGCGGACGATGGCGTCGACACCCCGACCCCCGCGACTCTGTCCATCCTCGTCAAGGTGCCGGTGCAAGCAGGACGGCACATCTCGGTCAACTTTATCGAGGATGACGGCGACCAAGGATTTGCTGGCGGCCAATTGATCGGACCGCTCGAAACCGATAGTTCCAACTGGAACAACACGATCAATCGGGATAGTGGAACCCTTGCCACCGGCACCATGGCCGACATGAAGGACGACACCGGCACGCCGACGACCGCCGACATAAGCTGGGCATCCAAAAACGTTTGGTCGCAAGGAGATGGAACGACCGACGACGAACACAAAATTTCGGTGGGCTATCTGGACGATGGCGACGGCGGGCCTCTCGTTACCGTATCCAACATCCCCTACGCATCGTACCGCGTGTATGGCTTGTTCTCCTCGGGGCAGGCTGAACACGACGCCATGGAGGGAAAGGACTTTGACGTCAACGGCACGTGGGCATACGGGGACACTGCCGCCCTAGACACGGCCGTGAATGGAACCATCACGGGCAACCATACCAGAAACGGGGAATTCTGGACCGAGATTGTTCCCGGTTCCATCGTTGGAAACTACTGGACGGTGGAGACCAGCGGCTCAACCCTTGTTGTCGATGGCCAAGAAAGAACAAGTGCCGTGCGCGGGTCGCTTGCCGGAATCATCATTGAAGAGGTCGGCTACATACCGGACGGTCCCGTTGCGGACCTCGTGATTGCCGGCCCCTTTGCCGGCGGAATGGAACTCTCGTGGACCGGTAAAGCCGGGAAGTTCTATGGCGTGCAAACCAACTCCAACCTCATCCTCCCAAATGGTTGGGCCTCGTGGATAACCAACCAGGTTGGCAATGGTGGAAGCATCGCCGTCACCAACGCCATCGGTCCGGACCAAACCTTCTTCCGGGTCATCTCGGAATAGGTTCTTGGATCTGGGAACACCCGCCTGGCCTTGCCAGGTGGGACAATCGCAACACCGAGATCGAATCCAAGGATAGATCCGCAACACGATCCCCGCCTTTTCTGGCGGGGATTTTTTTGGTCATGTTCCAATTTAGGGTAATTTCAAAACCCTGAGGCCATAATGTTGATACGGTGTTCCCCTACTCATCCGGCCCAACGCGGCCGCGCAGCTTTTTCTTGGAGCCCTGCTTGGTTTTGGCATCGAGCATTTTGGCCTTGGCGCGGCGGGAGCGGCGGCGCTTCTGGCGGCGGATCTTTTCGGCGGCCTGCCGCTTGGCGCTCTTTTCGCCGAGCACCTTTCCCTCGATCCGTTCGCAGAGGTCGCGGCGCGCCCAGTAGCGGTTGTCGGCCTGCGAGCGCGTTTTCTGGCAGCGGATCTCGATTCCGCTGGGACGATGGTTCAATTGCACGCACGACGAGGTCTTGTTGATCTTCTGCCCGCCGCTGCCGGAACCCCGGATAAAATGCTCGTCGAGATCCTGTTCCAGAATCCCGAGCTTTTCCATCCGCTCGCGCAGCTTTTCCCATTTCTCGCCCGTAACCATGCCCCGCACCTTAATGGTATGCATGGCCGTTGCCAAGCGTGCCGTGGCCGGCGTTCTGAAGAGCTACCGCTGGTTGTGCTGGCGCATGGCGCGCTGGGAGTCGCGATCGGCTTCGCGCTTCCGGATGGTGTCGCGCTTGTCGACCACGTTCTTGCCCTTGGCGAGGCCAATCCGGATCTTGATCTTGCCGCGCACGAGGTAGATCTTGAGCGGGACGACGGTCAGCCCCTTTTCGCGGATCTTGCCATAGAGGCGTTCGATCTCCTTGCGGTGCAGCAGCAGCTTGCGCTCGCGGGTCTGGTTGTGGTTGAAAACGTTGCCATGGTCGTAGGGCTGGATGGTGCAGCCAACCAGCCACGCCTCCATGTGGTCGTCGATATGGACGTAGCCCTCCTGGATGCTGACGTGCCCTTGCTTGACGGATTTCACCTCGGTGCCCGTCAGTACGATGCCCGCCTCGATCTTTTCCAATATAATGAAATCGTGGTGCGCTTTCCGGTTGGTGGCCAGCACACCGGGCTCGTTCTTCTTCTTTTTGCTTTTACCGCTCATCGGGGACCTGCCATTGGGATTGAAAGGAAAGTGGTCGGTAATCTATCGCTGTCGCGGCGTCGCGGCAACCTAGAAGTCCCAGCCTTTGGCGGCAAAGACCCCGTCGAACAGATCGGGGGCGATAGGCCGCCCGTTGCGGGTGAGAACGCCGACGACCTCGGCCTTGAGCACCAGCTTGCCGTCGGCTTTGCGGAAAATGGCTTGGTCGAAAACAAAACGGACACGCCCTTGCTTGTGCATGCCAAGCTTGACGATGAAAACGTCGCGCGGCCTGAGCGGCAACTTGTAGTCCATTTCGATATGGGTGACGACAGCGTCGATACCGTCATCGCAAAGCTTTGCAAAATTGAGGCCGACGTCGTGCAGGAATTCGTGGCGGGCGTGTTCGAGATAGTTTGCGTAGACGGCATTGTTGACGATGCCCTGGATATCGCATTCGTAGTCGCGCACCATCATTTCGATTTCAAATACATAGCTCATGGGTTCTTCCTGCCTTGCATCGATCGATAAAAACGGTTCAGCGCCTTATCCTTGTTGCGTTGATCCAGCGTCGACTGCTCAAGGATCGCAGCCTCTTTCATCAGGCGAATGAAGTTGTTGTAGCGCGCCTCGGGAATTCCACCGTCTTCAACGGCCGCAATCACGGCGCAGCCGAGGGTGCCGACATGCGAGCAGTCGTTGAAGCGGCATTGGGCGGCGAGCGCGGTGATGTCGTCGAACGTCTCGTTGATTCCTTCGGCCACATCCAATTGGCCCAGTTCGCGCATGCCGGGGGTGTCGACGACCAGCGCGCCGTTGTCGAGCGTGATGAGCTCGCGCCATGTGGTGGAGTGCAGGCCCTTGCCGTCCTTGTCGCGGACGGGCAACGTAAAGAGGTAGTCTTCGTCGCCCAGCAAATTATTGAGCAACGTGGTTTTTCCAACGCCGGAGGAACCGATGATGCAATAGGTGCGGCCCGGCTGGAACAGGTCCATGACTTCTTCGAGTCCGTTGCGATCCGTATTGCTGAAAGCCAAGATCCGCGCATTCGGCATGCGCTTGCGAACCTCGTCGACGACCTCTTCAATTTCCGTGGCGGAAAGCAAATCGCTCTTGCTCAGTAGAACAACCGGCTCGATTCCGCTTTCGTTGACCATCACCAAATACCGCTCCAACCGCTGGAGGTTGTAGCCCGGCCCGAGGGTCTGCATGATGAAGGCGGTATCGATGTTGGCGGCGATGAGCTGGTAGCGAACCGTGCGTCCGGCGGTTTTTCGCTTTAGCTCCGATTGCCGCTTGAGCACGGTTTGGATGGTGCCGAAGTTGGCGTCGTCGAAATCCTTGACGAGCACCCAGTCGCCGACAGTGGGATAGTCGAGCTTGGACTTGGCCTGGTGGCGCAGGCGGCCCGTGGTCTTTGCCTCCCGGGTTTCCTCGCCGTCGGAAACCTCGCAGGCGCCCTTGTGCACGGCGGTCACGCGCGCAACGGCCAGACCGTCGGCGTTGTTCGGATCAACCTGATCGCGGAACCACTGGCTAAAGCCAAATTCTTCCAGAGTCATTGAATATTCCCGTTTCCAAGCATTGGAAACTTGTACCATGAAACGGGAAAATCACAACCCCAGACTTGCCCTGAAAACATGCTGCTCCCGCGACACCCGCTCCGCGCATATCAAAGGTGGCCAGCGGCCGACGTGCCCCACCGGGGCAGAATGCCAAACTAGACGGCAAGGGCACGGGGAGCAATTTCAACGACCACATCGTCGCCATAATACTCCTTGGCCTCGCTCTCCAACCGCAACCGAACCTCCTCCAAGGTCTTGCCTGCCAATGGCATGAGCCCAGGCAGGCACCCTAGGAAGCCCTTGGAGTTGTCTTTGCGGATATACCCCACGGAAAGCTGCATTCCGCGGATTGGGCGGACAACGATTTCCTCCTCTATGTAATCATTCATCATAACGATCACCCTCCAGAGGTGGTATATGCCTGAGGACCTCTTTTGTGCAACGTTTTTTAACAACCTATTTTACACCCCTTTGAAAAAGCCTTTTACAACACCTTTCATAACGTCTTTTTTAAAAGTTTTTTTTGAAGGATTTGTGAAAAGAGACGAATCTCCTGTCGGGGAAATATTGCCGGATACGAGCAACAGGAGGGTCAACAGAAGATAGCGAAGGCGCAAAGAACCTGGATTTATGCGGCTACGCCTTGGCATCCGATACTAAAATGCGACCGTGCGCTAGTAGGTGCCGATGACCGGACTGTCGAGCTCGCCGAGCGCGGCGGCATCGGGGTCGTCGCGCGGCGCGGCGGTTAGCGGCACATTGAGCCGGGCCGGGGAGCCGGCACCCATGCCGATGACCGCCGTCCGGAATCCCTTTTTCTTGATCTCGAAGATGCGCTCGCCATCCACGATCGTGGTGTATGGGCTTTCACCGAGCTTTTCAATGCCGCCAAGCCGGTAGATCTCCGCGCCGGCCGGTGTGGTGACGATGGTTTTGTAGGGGATTTCCTTGAGTGTAACGTCGATTTCCGAAGATGTTCCCGGTGCGACAGCAACGTTGGAGGCGTAGCAGCCCTCCTTCCTGACTTCAAACAAGGTGTCGCCGCTGATCTCGATGGTGTACGGCACCTTGCCCAACGGCTCGGTGCCCCCGGCGCGATAGACTGCGGCACCGGGCGGGCCGCAAAGGGTCACGAAGCAGATGGGGTCGAGTTCAATGCGAACCTGCCTCGAGGCGGTTCTGCTGATGAGCACCATCCGCGGCCTGAAACCATCGAGCCGGTATTCGAGTTCGCTCCCGGCCAGAATACTTAACCGAACCGGGGTGATGCCGATCCTTTCGCCGGCCACGCGGTCGTGGATTTCGACCCGGCCTTGCTCCGAAACGAAATTGATCTCTTTGTAGAAGGCCGACTTGAACCCGCCGAGCGGCTTGAGCTCCACCACGTAGCGCTCGTTTGGGATCAGGTCATACTCCACCGGTTCGAACCCCTTTTTTTCGATCCATACGCGTTCCGGTACGGAGAGGCGCAGGCCGCAGGGTGTTACGCCGAGTTTTTCGCGGTCGCCCACCCGCAACACGGTTGCCCGGCCCGGCAGCGTCTCGATGCGCGTGCGCCCGATCCATTGAAGCGGAATGTGCAGCCGCTTGGGATCCAGCGGCGAAACAGGCACCTCCACCTCCACATAGCCGGGGCGTTTGAGCGTGAGCAAGCGTTGCCCCGTCACCAGATCGAAATTATACGGGGTGCTGGCCACCTTTTCCCCATTCTCATAGACATCGGCCCCCGGCGTCGATGTCAACTCGAACGAGGCACATCCGAACACCAGCAGCAGCGGTGCGCAGAGCATCCACTTGCCGAGCATTTTCAGATTCATCCCTTTCATAAGAACCTCCTGCAAGCCGCGCCCCTACGGCGAAGCCCGTTCAATGGTCAACCGGTCGAAGCCGAGTTTATCGAGAAAGTCGCTGTAGAACCACTTGGGCGGGTCGGCGGATTTCTGCTGGCTATTCTGGATATAGGCCGCCCACGCATCGGGATGCACCAGCAACGGCGGGAGGAACCCGCCCCGATTCTCCGCAATGTTTCCCGTGAGCAAGGCGGCCGAAGCCTGCCGCTGGGCGATGGCGTCGCGGGCGCGTTGCCCGATGCGCCCTTCCGGATAGCCGAGCTGCCGGAGGGTTTCCCTGACGGGCTCCAGCTCCGGGGCGTCTTGGGATGGGAAGGCATATTCCCGATAGGCCGCGGCGCAGGCGTCGAAGCCCGCCTTTTCAAAAAATTCAATGCGCTTGTTGGTGCGTCGCCCCGCATCGCTCCACGTTTCGCCTAGGAAGATCATTTCCGTCAAACCGGAGGAGAACCCCCCCAGCCAAGCCAGCGACCCGTCGTCGAGAGCCTCGGGCACTTTGTAGACCGAATGGCCGATCACGATGTGGTGCTCTTCACCGGCGGGGCCTTTCTCGGTTTTGGACTCGACAAAGATCCGCGTCCGCGCAGTGCTATAGTCCTCCGGTCGGCGCGCCGGGTAGGTGGGGTTGCTGTAGACCGGCCAGAGCTGGGTGAGCATCCGCTTGGTCAACCGTCGGTCGGCGTTCGCGCGATACCCCTCGGCGGAGTTCGGCTCGTAGACCATCTGCTTGTCCAGAATGGAGGGCAGCAGCAAGGCCGTCTTTTGACCGGCAACCTCAAAACTGCCCGGATCGATTCCCGGCACCAGCCGCATGAACTGGTATAGCGACAGGTCCTGCTGCTGGGCAAAGGTCTCGTTTTCGCCCAGCGCAACCGTTCCGCCTTCGCGCACGTCGGTGGCGATGAGCGCCAGCGAGGGGCTGAAGAGATGGACCGCCACATAGGGGGTGTCGGCAAAAAGCGCCCGCTCAACGGCAAGCCCCTCCGACGTGGTGGCGCCGAAATCGGGAACGGTGCATTCCAGATGGAGCGAGGGCCGCATCACCCCGCCGCTGAATGTGTTCCGGTTGATTTGAACATTCAGGTTCTGGGTAATATTGATCGCCAGCAGGGTTACCAGCAGCAACGCCACGGCCAGAGTGCAAAGCGCGACATCCGAAAACGATTCGAAGATGGTGCTTTGCTCTTCTTCGGTTGTGAGGTCGTCAATCACGGCGCTATTCTCCGGGGGATTCGTTCGCGGGCTTTTCTTCGGGAACGGCCAATGCGGCAAGCACGCTGGCGGCCTCGTTCAGCTTCTGGGCAAGATCGGAGGCCTTCGCACCCAGCTGCGCTTCGGCCTGCTGGCGGGCCTGCTCGATCGATTGCCCCACGGTGTCGACCAGATCGATCAGATGCTCGTTGGCCTGGCGGCTGCTCTCCCCAACCATTGCAACCAGTTCGCCGAGGCCGGATGCCAGGGATTGCTGCTTCGAGTCGATCAGATCGATCACCGAGGAAAAGCTTCCGCCCAGTTGCTGGAGCTGGCCGCCCAACACAACGATCTTCGACTCCAAATCGGCCAGGGCCTCGGAGGAGTTCTGCGAAAGTTGCGGGACCACAAAGAGCTCGCTGAAGCGCAGGGTATCGGCGACGAGCTGCGTAGCCGATTTTTTCATTTCGGCGCCGAGCACTTTCAGGACCACTCCGCCCAGCAGTGCGCCGAAGAAAGTGGTGTAGAAAGCGGTACCCATTCCGGACACGGTCTGGTTGAGGCCGGACTTCATCGCCGCATAGTCCGAACCACTGGCCGAAAGCACATGGCCCAGACCCGTTACCGTGATAATCAGCCCGATCACCGTGCCGAGCAGGCCGATCGTAATCAACATGCTGGAGATCACGGAAATATTGTCCACCCTCGCCTTGATCCGGATCCCGTAGGAGGAAACGAGGTTCCGTATGTCGATCCGGTCGCCTCGGCGGATGCGCTCCAAAGCCGCGTCGAACAGGGCGGCGGCATCGGAGGAGTTCGCATTGCTAATCCGCTGGTTGGACTCCATGGCCTCCAGAACCCTGAACTCCGCCTGCAGATAGTAGGCAATTCTCAGCGAGGCAAAGAATCCATAGACAAAGAAGGCAACAATGAGATAGGAGATCTTGCTGGCATCGGCGGTAAAGCCCGCCACGAAATATTCCCACGTCACCAGCAGGAACACCCCGAGCACCAAGATACCCCAAAAGACCCACGTCATGATCGGTGAAACCATTTTTTTCGCCATAACCAATCCTTCCCGCCGATGCCCGACGGTTTTCTATCCATCCGGTCCGTTGCCTAAACCCGTGTGTCCCATTCATATAGACAGGCAATCAGCTGGAAAATATGCTAGAAACGCTGGAATGTCACATTCCTTTTTTTAGAATTATCAAGACTCCCCGCCGCCTTGGAGACGGGTGCGTGTCCATCAAGAATCCATGGCAAATGGCTCGTACTCCACGCGGGTTCGGGCCATGCTCGATACCTTTTCAATCAAAGCCCCGCGAGGATCCCCATGCAAAAACTCGAAACCGCCATCCGCACCATCCCCGACTTTCCCAAGCCGGGCGTCCAGTTCAAGGACATCACCCCGTTGCTGGCCGACGGCGATCTGTTCCGGCAGGCCATCGACGCCTTCGCAACGCGGCACGCGGACAGCGGGATCGACAAGGTCGTCGGGATCGAGGCGCGCGGCTTCGTCTTTGCCTCCGCCGTCGCCTACGCCTTGGGCACCGGCACCTGCCTCGTGCGCAAGCCCGGCAAGCTGCCCCACGCCGTCCACCGCCAAACCTACGACCTCGAATATGGAACCGACGCCGTCGAAATCCACACCGATGCCTTCGAACCCGGCCAGAAAATCCTCATCATCGACGACGTGCTCGCCACCGGAGGAACCGTCGCCGCCACCGTCGAACTGATCCAAAACAATTTTGACGCCAACATTGTGGAACTCGATTTCCTGATCGAACTCGCCTTTCTCAATGGTCGGGAAAAACTGGCGGGTTCCCCCGTCCACGCTTTAATCACTTATTAGTTTGAACGCTTACAGGACTGATTTTGTCGTATATTGCATTGCCGACCACTAAGGAGATTTTGCGATGAATAAAGTACTGATTGGATTGATCAGCCTGTCCCTCGCCGCCGCAGCCCAAGCGGAGACTTTCACGGTCGATGCCGGCCATGCGGAAGTCGGTTTTTCCATAAAGCACATGATGGTGGGCAACACGAAGGGCACGTTCAACACCTTCCAAGGCACGCTCGACTACGACATCGCCACCCAAACGCTAAAGTCGGCCGAGGGTGTGATCGAGACCGCCAGCATCGATACCAACAACGAAAAGCGCGACGACCACCTGAAGAACAAAGATTTTTTCAACGTGGCCAAATTCCCGAAGATGATATTTAAAAGCACCTCCGTCAAAAAGACGGGCAACAACACCTTCGAGGTCACCGGAAACCTGAACGTGCTGGGTATCGACCGCGAGGTCGTCGTGCCAGTCACCATCACGGGTCCGATCGACGATCCCTACGGCATGAAGCGCATTGGCATTGAATGCAACACCACCCTCAACCGCCGCGACCTCGGCATCACCCACTCCCCCGCCGCCATGATCGGCAACGAAGTGAAGATCTCCATCGCGGCCGAAGCCACCTTTAAACCTAAAAAATACAGTTGAACGCACAGGTTGGAGGAAGTGATCTACTGGATGCCATTCCATACACGTGTAGCCGCGATCCGAGATCGCGGAGCGTGCACATGGCTCCCCCGCCCTACATTTCCCCAAGCAGCAACCGCAACACCACATTGGCCTGCATGTGCGCGGCGATGCCGACGCGGGGCGCCATGAGGCCGCAGCCGGGGGCAGCACCGGTTTCGAGGTCGCCGACCACATAGATGTGGTCGCCCATTCTGCGCACGCCAATGGTTTCGCCGGAGCCAAAGCCCGCCATGCCGGAGGCGGCGACGATGGGCTTGTTTTTGAACGATTGCAGCAACATGGCCTTTTGGTCGGGACGGTCGAACGCTTCGACCAGCACGTCGGCCTCGGCAAAGAGCGTTGGAATGTTTTCGGGGGTCAGACGAACGCAGTGCGCCTCGTATTCCACATAGGGATTGATGCGCTTGAGATTGGCTTCGAGCGCTTCGGACTTGGCCAGGCCGAGCTGGTCGATGAAATATTGCTGGCGGTTGAGGTTGCTCGGTTCAACGACATCGAAGTCGGCGAGGATCAACCGCCCCACCCCGATGCGCGCGAGCGCCACGGCGACGGCGGAACCAAGGCCACCCAATCCGGCAATGCCGACGGTGGCGTGCTTGATCTTTTCGTGTACGCCGGGTGTGTGGCGCGCCACCATCAATGCTTCGAGTTCTTCGGCGGGCGGGATTTCGCCGCGCACAATCAGATTCACGCCGTCGCCGTCCGCCAAGGCGATATCGTCCGCCACCGCCGCGCCATTGTAGATGAGCACATTCGCCGCCGGCTTTTCGCGGTCGCGCAGTTGGAACAGCGTCGTGCCTGCATCAACGGTGATTTCCCGTTCGTTCAGTTTGATTTTCATGTGCCCTGCTTGCTGTTGATCCATAGGCGGAAGAAGCGGTCCGGGATCACCACGCCGCCCTCTTCCTTGTCGATAATGTCTTTTTTCAGCAGAAGTTCGATGGCCCGCTGGACGTTCGACGAACTGCCCAGCTGGTATTTGCGGAGGAATTCGGAGGCGAAAACCTGTACGCCGGGTTCTTCCGCCGCCACGCCCCGGAGAAAGCGGCGCGGGTTCCGCGAAAGGGAATCCCACAGGTTCATGAAGGCGTAGCTTTCGCGGTCGAGCAAAAGCCGAGTGGCCTGGTCGATCATTTCGGCGGTGGCCTCCCCGCCCTCTTCGCAGAGTTCCCATAGCGGGTGGCACAGATGCTGGGTATAGAACGGATGCCCCTGGGTCAGGCGGCAGATCGCCGCGATGGTTTCCGCACTGATCCGTTTTCCCGTCCCGGAAAATTTTTCGGCGATGAATTTTTGCCAGTGCTCCTCGGCGATCAGCCCGAGGGGATAGTGCGCGCCCGAGCGGTACATCGGTCGTTGCGAATCCATGAACATTTGGCGGATCAGGTGCTTGCGGCTGCCGCAGAAAATATAGGCCACGTCGGGCTGGTGCTGGATCGTGCTGCGGAGCAGGCGCTCCACGACGTCGCTCTCGTATTCCAAAATCTGCTGGAACTCGTCGAACACCACCACGACCCGCTTGCCCTCTTTTTCCGCCGCCTTGGCGGGCATGGCCAGCACCTCCTCGAGCAGGGGCACATCCGGACGTTTTTGGTCGAACCCAAACGTCACGATCGGCTTGCCCTCGTCGTTGGCGGTCACCGATGGAACCAACCGGCTGAAGAAGGTTTTGGCCGTATGCAGCAGTTTATCCGTCGTCGTGGCCATCGCCTCCGAAAACGCCTTGGCGCAGGCCAGCACAAACGAGGTTTCGCCATCGGTCGGCCAAAGGTCGATATAGACTGTCAGGTATTCCTCCTCCGGCAGTTCGGCCAGCACCTTGCGGATCAGCGAGGTTTTGCCCAGCCGACGCTCGGAATAGACAAACAGCTTTTCGGCATTCTCCACCGCGCGGCGCAAATCCGCCGCCTCTTGGGTTCGGTTGCAAAACGATTGACCCGACACCACGCCACCATATTGGAAAGGATTTCTCATATTACGCCTCCTGCGTAACGCAACATGCGTAATGCAGGGGAGAAGCGCAAGGATAATCTGCGACCCCAAGTTACGCGTCTTGCGTAACGCGCCTTGCGTAGCGCAAGAATCAAGATCGCAATTTTCTCGATCACGTTTTATCGATCACGCATTATGGCTCCCATGCTGAATCGTACAAAAAACTTTTTTAAGACAACCCTTCTCGGGGGCGTCATCGTAATCCTACCCGCCATTATCCTGGCCTTCGCATTCAAGTGGCTTTTCGGCTTCGTGAGCAGGGGCATCCAGCCGTTGACGAACCTCGTTGTGAACCACCTCGCCCTGCCGGAGCGATATGAGGAGCTCATTGCCACGCTGATCGTTCTTTCGGTGATTGTGCTCACCTGCTTCTTCGTTGGCCTGTTTGTCCGCACGCGCATCGGGCGCTGGATCTACAGCGCCTTTGAAAACAGCCTGCTGAGCAAGGCGCCGGGCTACAAGATGGTAAAGGAAACGGTCAACCAGTTCCTCGGGAAGAAGGAATCGCCCTTCTCATCCGTCGCACTGGTGCGGATTTTCGAGAACGATACCATGGTGACGGCGTTCATTACCGACAAGCACGACGACGGAACCATCACCGTTTTCGTCCCGACCGGCCCCAACCCCACCTCCGGTTTCATCTACCATCTCGATCAAAAATACGTCCACCCCGTCGATGTGTCGGTGGAGGACGCCATGCGCTCGGTGATCTCCTGCGGCGCAGGGTCGGACGCACTCGTCAAGGAGCTGAGAACCCCGTAGCACCCCGCCAAAATAGTGCTGTTTTTAGGTCTTCGGGCGTTGCCATGAAACCGGCCTTTCTGCTATTGTGCGCGGATTAATTTGACCGAAAGGAAATGGACACCCATGTCTGACGCTGAAAACGATCTGAATGCTGAAAAAATTGTAAAAAACACGGCTTCCGAGAACCCCGATGCAGCGGGTTACGGTGCCGACCATATTCAAGTTCTTGAGGGCATCGAAGCCGTCCGGAAGCGCCCGGCCATGTACATTGGCGACACCGGTTCGCGGGGCTACCACCACTGTGTCTACGAAGTGGTCGACAACTCGATCGACGAGGCGCTCGCGGGCTACTGCTCCAACGTTGAAATCTGTCTCAACGAAGATGGCTCGCTGAGTGTAACGGACGACGGGCGCGGCATTCCGGTCGACATGCACCCGACCGAGGGCAAACCGGCCGTAACGGTTGTTTTGACCGTCCTGCACGCCGGCGGCAAATTCGACTCCGACACCTATAAAGTGTCCGGCGGACTCCATGGAGTCGGTGTCTCCTGCGTAAACGGCCTCTCCGAATGGCTGGAGGTCGAAGTGAAACGCAATGGGAAAATCTACCACCAGCGCTTCGAGCGCGGCGTGGAGGTAACCGACCTGGTTACCATTGGAAAAACGACCGAGACCGGCACGAAGGTCACCTTCATGCCCGACCACACCATCTTCACGCACGACGGCGGCTTCCAGTGGGATATCCTCGCCTCGCGCCTGCGCGAGATGGCCTTCCTCAACCGCGGCACCAAGATTACGCTGAAGGAGGATGCCACTGGACGCGAGGAAATCTTCAAGTACGACGGCGGCATCCAGGAGTTCATCCAGCACCTCAACCGCAACAAGTCGCCGATGCATCCCGACGTGATCTATTTCGAGCGCGAGAAGGATAATGTGGTCGTCGAGATCGCCATGCAGTATTCCGACGCCTACAGCGAAACCATCTTCACCTTCGCCAACAACATCAACACCATCGAAGGCGGCACGCACCTTTCCGGCTTCCGCTCCGCGCTCACCCGCACCGTCAACGCCTACGCCAAGAACAACAAGCTCATCAAGGACGAAAAGGATGGGATGGGTGGCGACGATATCCGGGAAGGCATTACTGCCGTTCTTAGCGTCAAGATTCCCGACCCGCAGTTCGAAGGCCAAACCAAGACCAAGCTTGGAAACGGCGAGGTGGAAGGGATTGTCCAGCAGATCGTCAACGAGGAGCTCGGCAACTACTTCGAAGAAAACCCGCAGGTTGCCCGCACCATCATCGAGAAGGCCGTGGTGGCCGCCCAGGCCCGCAGCGCCGCCCGCAAGGCGCGCGACCTCGCGCGGAAAAAGGGCGCGCTCGAAAGCGGCGGCCTGCCCGGCAAGCTGGCCGACTGCTCCAGCCGCGATCCCGCCCGCACCGAACTCTTCATTGTGGAAGGGGACTCCGCGGGCGGCTCCGCCAAGCAAGGCCGCGAACGCGAGTACCAGGCCATTCTTCCCGTAAAAGGCAAAGTGATCAACGTCCAGAAGGCGCGCCTCGACAAAGTGCTCGCCAACGACGAAATCCGCACCATGATCACCGCCATCGGAACCGGCATCGGCCTCGACGATTTCAACATCGAAAAGGCGCGCTACCACAAAATCATCATCATGACCGACGCCGATGTCGACGGCGCGCACATCCGCACGCTGCTGTTGACGTTCTTCTACCGCCAAATGCCGCAACTGATCGAACACGGCTATATCTACATCGCCCAGCCACCGCTCTACAAAGTCACGCGCCGCAAGCGCGAGGAATATGTCGAGTCCGACGCCCACCTGACCGAAATTCTGCTAAACCTCGGCGCCGACGGCATGCTGCTCGAAAAGCTCGACGGCACCCAGCTGCTCGACACCAAGGGACTGCGCGGCCTGCTCGAAAGCATCGTCGCAATCGAAGGCATTGCCGACAAGCTCCGCCGGCACGGGATTCCGCTCAAGGAGTATTTGGAAAACCGCGACCCCGAAACCGGCGCGTTCCCGCTCTACTGCGCCTACCTGAACGAAATCACCGCCGACCTCGATATCAGACTGGTGCTCGACGACCATGGCCTCCAAGCCCTGTTCGCCGAAGTCGAGGCGGCCAAGCCTGTTGTTGAAGAGGTTGAAACCGTTCAAGACGTTGAAATCGTTGAAGGCGAAGAGGTGGAGGAAAAAACCGCCGAGCCAACCGTGCGCTACAAGGAACTCTTCTTCTCCCGGCAGCTCAAGGAAGTGGTTGAAGAACTGGAACAAAGCGGTTTTGCCTTCGATCAGGTAATGGATTCCGAAGAGCCACGATTCAACCTCGACGACAAAGGAACGAAAATTCCCGTAAACTCGCTGATGGAACTGGCGCAAGCCATTCGGATTGCGGGTAAAAAGGGCATGACCATCCAGCGCTATAAAGGTTTGGGTGAGATGAATCCACAGCAGTTGTGGGAAACCACACTCGATCCCGACGAGCGCCGCCTAACCCGCGTCGTGCTCGAAGATGCCGTCAAGGCCGACGAAATGTTCACCATCCTCATGGGCGACGAGGTTGAACCCCGCCGCGCATTCATCCAGGAAAACGCCCTGAACGTCACCAACCTCGATATTTAGAAAATGTAGACGAGGCTTCCAGCCTCGTTGCGCACGAACAGGGAGTTGATTGGCCGCAATACAGGACGCACAACGATTTTAAAGGGAAGGCTGTAAACGGAAACAAGCATGGCCAAGGGGAAAAACAGCATAGAGAAGCAGCATCGCCAGACGTTTGCGGAAATCACGCAGACCGATGAAGACGGCAATGAGTTCTGGTGGGCGCGCGAGCTGCAGCCGGTGCTTGAATACGGTAGCTGGGATAAATTCAGCAAGGTTTTGGGCAAGGCGATTGTGGCCTGCGAGAATGCCAATGTCCCCGTTGAAGACCATTTTTCCCAAGTGGGAAAAATGGTCAAGCTTGGTTCCGACGCGGAAAGGGAAATCGAAGATTTCCAGCTTTCCCGATATGCTTGCTATCTGATCGTCCAGAACGGCGACCCGACCAAGGTGGTCATTGCTACGGGGCAGACCTATTTCGCCATCCAGACCCGTCGGCAGGAGCTGGACGAAGACCGGGAATTCCAGGCGCTCAAGGAAAACGAAAAGCGGGTTTTCTTGAGGAACGAGCTTCGGGAACACAATAAGCAATTGGTTGAAGCGGCGCAACAGGCAGGTGTTGAGACCCATCTTGATTTTGCTGTTTTTCAGAACCATGGCTATCGGGGGCTGTACGGAGGTTTGGAAGCCAGGGGTATTCATGCCCGCAAAGGATTGAAGAAAAGCCAACAGATCCTCGACCATATGGGAAGCACCGAACTGGCGGCCAATCTTTTCCGCGCAACGCAGGCGGAAGATAAACTGCGACGCGACGAGATCAAAGGCAAAACCAACGCCAACCGAACCCACTACGAGGTCGGTTCGAAAGTCCGGCAAACCATCGAGGAGCTGGGCGGCACCATGCCGGAAGACCTTCCGGTTCCGGAAGATAGCGTCAAGAAACTGGAAATTTAACGAAAAAATATTTTAGCCATTACGAGTTGCTCGTTAACGACAAACAAAAGACAGATTATGGAAAACACAAACGAACGTATCGACCTGATTAATATTGAAGACGAGATGCAGCGGGCCTACATCGACTATTCGATGTCGGTGATTGTTGGCCGCGCGCTGCCGGATGTGCGCGACGGGATGAAGCCGGGCAACCGCCGCATCCTCTACGCGATGAAAGAGCGCGGCTGGACGCATAGCAAAGCCTACGTCAAATGCGCGAAGGTCGTCGGCGAAGTGATCGGCAACTACCACCCGCACGGCGACACCGCCGTCTACGACACGATGGTGCGCATGGCGCAGGATTTCGCGATGCGCGGCATGCTCATCGATGGCCAAGGCAACTTTGGCTCGATCGACGGCGACCGCGCGGCGGCCTATCGATATACCGAGTGCCGTCTCCGTCCGCTCGCCGAGGAAATGCTTGCCGATATCGACAAGGATACGGTCGACATGCGACCGAACTTCGACGAATCGCTGATGGAACCCACCGTCCTCCCGGCGCGCGTTCCGAACCTGCTCGTCAATGGCTCGACCGGCATCGCCGTCGGCATGGCCACCAACATTCCGCCGCACAACCTCGGCGAAGTCATCGACGGCACGATCCTGCTGATCAACAACCCCGACGCCACGATCGACGAACTGTGCGAACTGATCAAGGGGCCGGACTTCCCGACCGGCGGATCGGTCTACGGCCTCAAAGCGGTGCGCGATTTCTACACCACCGGTCGCGGTAAAATCAAAATGCGCGGCAAGGCCGATATCGAGGAAGACGACAACGGCAAGGCGCGCATCATTATCACCGAAATCCCGTATGCGCTCAACAAAACGCTGCTGATTCAAAAAATGGTTCACCTTGTCCGCGACAAAAAACTCGAAGGGATCTCCGACATCCGCGACGAGTCTGGAAAGGAAGGCATTCGCCTGGTCATCGAACTCAAGCGCAACGCGGTGCCGAACGTGCTGCTCAACAACATCTACAAGCACACGCAGCTCGAATCGACCTTCGGCTCCATCATGCTGGCCATCGACAAAGGCAAGCCGCGCGTGATGAACCTGAAGGAAGTGCTCAGGTGCTTCATCGACCACCGCTTCGAGGTCATCACCCGCCGTACGCAGTTCGATCTCGACAAGGCCGCCGCCCGCGCCCACATCCTCGAAGGCTATCTGCTGGCGATGGACAACATGGACGAGGTCGTTCGGATTATCCGCGACTCGAAAAACCGCGACGAGGCACAGGAACGTTTGATCGAGAAGTTCGGATTTAGCGAAATCCAGGCGAAGGCCATTCTCGAAATGCGCCTCTACCAGCTTACCGGGCTGGAGCGCGACAAGGTCGAGGCGGAATACGCCGAGCTCAAGAAGCTGATGGAATATCTGCAAGACCTGCTGGATAACCCCGAAAAAATCTTTGAAGTCATGAAAACGGATCTCGAACAGATCCGCGCCAAATACGGCGAAGTCCGCCGCACCGACCTGCGCATCGACGAAGGCGAAATCGACATCGAAGACCTCATCGCCGACGAACCGTGCGTAATCACGCTCTCGAACACGGGCTACATCAAGCGCGTCCCGACCGATACCTACCGCCAACAGCGGCGCGGCGGAAAAGGCGTGATCGGCATGAACACCAAGGACGAGGATTTCGTGGAGCACATTTTCACGGCTTCCACCCACGACTACCTGCTCTGCTTCACCGAAGCGGGGCGGATGTACTGGCTCAAAGCCTACTATGTGCCGGAAGGCACCCGCCAGAGCCGCGGGCGCTCGCTCGCCAATGTGCTGCAAATGGCGCAGGACGAAAAGCTTGCCGCCATCCTCTGCGTTCGCGAACTCGACGACTCCGACCACAACCTGATCATGGCCACCAAGAACGGCATCATTAAAAAGACCGTGCTGGCCGCCTACAAGAACGTCCGCGTTGCCGGCGTGAAAGCCATCAACATCGACGAGGGCGACTCCTTGATCGGCGTTCAGCTGACCAATGGTGAAAACGAAATTATCCTCAGCATGAAAAACGGCAAAGCCATTCGTTTCAAGGAAACCGATGCCCGGCCGCTGGGTCGTGTCTCGCGCGGCGTAAAAGGCGTCACCCTAACGGGCGACGACAAAGTGGTTACCATCGAGATCGTCGACACCGAATCGACCATGATGGCCATCACCGAAAATGGCTACGGCAAACGTACCAGCTTCGATGAGTACCGCACGCAGAGCCGCGGCGGCAAGGGCATCATCAGCATCCAGACCACCGACCGCAACGGCAAGGTCATCAGCGCACACGCCGTCACCGACGAGCATCGCATCATGCTCATTTCCGAAGGCGGGCAGATGATCTGCATCGGCGCCAGCGACCTCCGCGTTATTGGCCGCAACACCCAGGGCGTTCGTTTGGTGAGGCTCAAGGAAGGCGACAAGCTCGTCTCCGCCGCCCTCCTCGATCCCGAGGAAGACGTGCCCGAAATCGTCGAAGGGGTAGCGCCGGCGGAAGCGATTGAAGGAGAAGCTCCCGTTGCAGAGTCCGCACCCGAAGAGCCTTTGGAGGAATAGCGTAGACGCGCGCTTCCAGCCGCGTTCCGAATAGACGAAGCGCGTTGTTCTGTCTAACGAGGCAAGATGCCTCGTCTACGTTAAGTGATGATGAACTCTACCGTCCAACGCATTGGAATCATCTTGCTCATCAGCGGAGTGGCGGCGGTGGTGGCGAACAGCGTGCATCCCCATGGAATTCCGTGGGTGCAGGATTGGTCGCGGCATGTGGAGGCCAAGGCGGCGAAGCAGAAGATCAAGGCGATTCCGCTTTCGGTTGCGCTCGAAAAGTTTAAATCCGGGGAACCGATCTTCGTTGATGCGCGGCCCGCCGACGAGTTTGCGCAAGGCCATATTCCAGGTGCGGTTTCCATCCCTTTCGAATCCTTGGAGGACTATTTCCCCGCAATCGTTGAGCTACTCGATGGCGGCAAGGAGCTGGTGCCCTACTGCAAAAACCGCGACTGCGACGATTCGCTCATGCTGGCTATCGAGCTACAGGCGATGGGATGCAGCAATCTGGTGCTCTATGTCGACGGCTTCGAGCTTTGGGAAAAGCATGGCGGTGCGACAGAGGCAGGCGAGGAGGCTACGAAATGACGCGCGACCAGAAAACCTACCGTCTGGCCTATTGGATCGCCTCGTGCATCATCGGAGCGCTGTTGCTTTCGGGCTACCATAAGCTGCTCCACCCCGCCGACTTTGCGCTGGCGGTCTACCGCTACCACCTTTTGCCGGATTTTTTGGTGAATCTTGCGGCGCTCTATTTCCCTTGGCTGGAAGTCTCCTGCGCCATCTGTCTATTGGTGGTTCCGCGCTTCAGGGTGGCGGCGCTCTGGATTGCTTTGGCGCTTCTCTTGGCATTCACGACCGGAATCGCCATCAACCTGCTGCGGGGCACCGCTTTCAGTTGCGGATGTTTCAGCACCTCGCCGCTGGCCCAACCGATGACGTGGCTAAGCGTAGCGCGAAATGGCGGGCTGATCCTTTTGATCGTCCTCGCCCTGATCGCCCGACGACAGGCCTTCACTGGCTCCAAAACGGCCTAGTTCATCGCCCCTGCTCCTGCAAGCAGGTGCGCTCTGCCGGGCGCACCACCAAAAAAGGGCCCTCCCGACGGGATGGCCCTTTTGCTTGCCGAGGTGGCGCGATCTATCTGATCTTGCCTTCTTCGCGGCGCTTGTTGACCACCTCTTCGGCAATCGAGAACGGAACGGCCTCGTAGTGCTCGAAGGTCATGGAGAACGATGCGCGGCCCTGTGTGAGGGAGCGGATCGTGTTGGAGTAGCCGAACATTTCGCTCAGCGGAACCATGCCCTTGACGATCTTCATGCCGCCGCGCTCATCCATGGACTCAATACGACCACGGCGCTGTGCGATGGTGCCGTTACACGCACCCATGAATTCATCCGGAGTGGTGATTTCAATGCTCATGACCGGCTCCAGCAACTGCGGGTTGCCTTTCATGAAGAGTTCCTTGAAGCATTGGCGACCCGCAATCTGGAAGGCGAAGTCGGAGGAGTCGACGTCGTGGTAGGAACCGTCGGTCAGGGTGACCTTCATGTCCACCACCGGATATCCCGCGAACGGACCGGCTTCCAGCGCCTGGATAACACCTTTTTCAACCGAAGGAATGTATTCCGTTGGGATACGTCCGCCGACAACCTTGTTCTCGAACTCGAAGCCGTCACCCGGCTTGCCAGGCTGAACACCCATCACAACATGACCGTACTGACCGCGTCCACCCGACTGCTTGGAGTGCTTGTAGGAACCATCCGTCGGCGAGGTTGCGGTTTCGCGGTAGGCCACTTCCGGGCGTCCCACTTCAGCAATCACGGCGAATTCACGACGCAGGCGGTCAACGATGATTTCAAGGTGAAGCTCGCCCATTCCCGAAATAATGGTTTCGGAGGTTTCGTGGTCAAAGGCTACCGTAAAGGTCGGGTCTTCGTCGGCCAGACGGTGCAGGGCTTCGCCCAGCTTTTCGTTGTCGGCATTGGATTCCGGCTTGATCGAAATACTGATGACCGGTGCCGGGAAGTCCATGGACTCGAGGAAAATTTCGTTGTCTTTATCGCACAGGGTATCGCCCGTCTTTGTTTCGGACAGACCCGCGACGGCAACAATGTCGCCGGCAACGGCTTCGTCGATGGCTTCCTGGCGATTGGCGTGCATACGGAGCAGACGACCAATGCGTTGCTTCTTCTGCTGACTGGAGTTCCAGATGTTGGTGCCGGCCACCATGGTGCCGGAATAGAGACGCAGGTAGGTCAGCTTGCCCATGTGCTTGTCGGACATAATCTTGAACGCCAGTGCGCAGAAGACCTCGTTGTCATCCACTTTGCGCTGGTTTTCCGGATCCTTCGTGCAGATGATCGGCGGAATTTCGTTCGGGGCCGGAAGGATTTTAATGACGCCGTCGAGAACCTGCTGCACCCCTTTGTTTTTGAATGCGGATCCGCAGAAGACTGGAACCACGTCGCGGGCGCAAGTGGCGGCGCGCAGGATCTTCCAAATTTCGTCTTCGGACAGGTCGCCTTCCTCAAAGAATTTCTCGAGCAGTTCTTCATCTTGCTCGGCACACTTTTCAACGAGGTTGTTGCGCCACTCCTTGGCTTCGTCCAGCAGCTCCGCCGGGATTTCGGTTTCGTCCCATTCCGCGCCTTGGGACTCTTCCTTGAAGATGAGGGCCTTCATGGTGATCAGGTCGATCACGCCGACAAACTCGTCGGAGGCGCCGATCGGGATAACAACGGGAACGGCGTTTGCGCCGAGCATGCTCTGGATGCCTTCGACTACGCTAAAGTAGTCGGCGCCGATGCGGTCCATCTTGTTGACGAAGGCGATTTTCGGAACCTCGTAGCGCTCGGACTGGTGCCAAACGGTTTCGGACTGCGGTTGCACGCCGCCGACCGCGCAGTAGAGGGCGATCGCGCCGTCGAGCACGCGCAGTGCGCGCTCCACTTCCATCGTGAAATCCACGTGGCCGGGGGTGTCGATGATCGAAATCATGTGGTCTTTCCACATGCAGGTCGTTGCGGCCGAGGTAATCGTGATGCCGCGTTCCTGTTCCTGCTCCATCCAGTCCATGGTGGCGGCACCGTCGTGGACCTCGCCGATCTTGTGCGAACGCCCGGTGTAGTACAGGATGCGCTCGGATACCGTGGTCTTGCCGGCATCAATATGCGCCATGATGCCGATGTTGCGGACATTCTTCAAAGGGACTTCTCTAGCCATTGGTTTTCCTCGTTAAATATTGCCACTTCGTTGCCCCGCTTCGCGGAGCCTTTCTCGTAAACTCGAATCTGCCCTAACCTTCTAAAGGCGCGCCAATATGCCGATTGGCCTACCCTTCTTCAAGGCATAATTCGTTAAAACTTAGCACCCTGCGGTGCAGGGGAATCCGACAAAATAATTTGTGGCAAAATGATGGCCGATCATCCGCCACGAATTATTTTGCCTCTAATCATTTTGTCGAATTAAAACTCGCCCGACCGAGTGTGGTTTCGGTTTACTGCGCGGCATTATGTTTATCGATACCCATGTTCATTTCGATCGGTTTGTGAAGGATGGTACCTTTCAGGGAATTCTGGAAAATGCCAGGGAAGCCAACGTACTGGAAATGGTGGCCATTGGCGGCAACGCCGGGGCCAACGCGCTTTCGCTGAAGCTGGCGCAGGAGCATCCGGGGCGCATCTTTGGCTGCGCGGGCTACGACCGCGACGAGGCGACCGAAGGCCCGGACCTTTCCGAACTTCGGGATTTTCTCGGAAATCCGCTGGTAAAGGCCGTCGGCGAAACCGGACTCGACTATTACTATACCGCCGAAACCGCCGCCGAGCAAAAAACCCTCTTTGCCGAGAATTTGGCGCTGGCCGTCGAATTCGAAAAGCCGGTCGTGGTGCATACGCGCGATGCCGACGAAGACACCGTCGCCCTGCTCAAGGACTACGCCCATGCGTGGAAGGGCGATCCCGCCTGCCTGGGCGTGCTGCATTGCTTCACGCGCGAAACCGCTTTTGCCCGGCAGGTGCTCGATCTTGGCCTGATGGTCAGTTTTAGCGGGATCGTTACATTTGCCAACGCCGATCCGCTGCGCGAGGTGGTCCAATATGTGCCGGACGACCGACTCTTGATCGAAACCGACTCGCCATACCTTGCGCCGGTTCCCGTGCGCGGGAACCGCAACGAGCCTGCTTTCGTGGTTCATGTGGCCAAACAGCTTGCCGAACTGCGGGATTGTTCGCTAGACTCCATCGCGAAATCAACTGCAAAAAATGCGCGTACGCTGTTTGCGCTCTAAAACTAGGGAAAATTAGCCATGCAATTTAGAATATCCGCCCTGTTGGCTGCGGCCTGCCTCTCCATTCACGCCCAGACGAATACCGTGGTAGAGGCCCAAGTCCATACCCAGACGAACGAGGTGCTGAAGGTGAAAGTGACGGGCGACCGCGTGAGCCTGCGCGCAAAGCCCGACATCAACTCCGAACTCCTTGACCGCGCCATGCGCGGAGAGGAATTGGTCTTGCTCGGCAAAACCAACGACTGGGTGGCCGTGCAAGCGCCCGACAGCCTTAACTTCTGGGTCTCGGGCGAGTACATCCAGAACGGGATCGTTGTGCCGGAAAAGCTAAACATTCGTTCGGGACCCAGCCAAAACTACAGCGTGGTCTTTGTGGCGAACAAGGGCGACTCGGTTGCCCTTCGCGGCGAATTCAATGAATGGATCAAGATTGCCCCGCCCGCCGGAAGCCGGGTGTGGATCAGCGAAAAATATACGGAAACGATCGAACTACCCAAACCGGAACCGATGGCCGTCGCACCAGAACCCAAGCCGGAACCGGTGGTGGAAACACCCGAACCGAAAATTCCCGAGCTAACGGAGGAAGAGCGCAAGCCGCTTTTGCTCGTGCTGGACAAAAACAAGGAGCAAGGGGTCTACGACGAAATTCCCGGTGTGCTGCGCCGCGCCAACCCCGGCCTCTACAAGTTGGTCTTGATTGTGGGCGATCTCGAGGAACCCATCTGCCTCGTGCGCGGAAACGAAGACCAGATGAAGCGCTACTTGAACCGAGCCTTGCTGATCAAAGGGAAAAAATACTGGGCCAAGGATGTCGCCCTTCCCGTCCTCAAGGTGGAAAAGATCCATCTCGACCCCATCCTGACGGATTGAAATCCTAAACGGGAACCGATTTGAAAAATGCTCCGCTGGAATTTGGAAATTCCATCACGTTTGCGCAGGATTTTTACAGAACCATTATGAACAGAATGATTTCCCATAGCGGCATCCCTTTAATTATTCTGTTCAAAATTATTCTGTGAACATTCTCTTTATTTTTTGGTTCCGGCTCTGTCGGGTTGGGGTTTAGTGGTTCGTGCTTGGAATTTCGAAACCATGCGATTTTTTCTAGACATGCTCTATCCGCGCCGCTGCATCGGTTGCGGCGCGTCATCGCCCGGCACCTTCCGCTATATTTGCTGGGAGTGCTGGTCGGATTCAGCGCGGGTGGAAGCCCCCTTTTGCCATCTTTGCGGGGATCCTGTGGCCGGCGCGATCGACCACGATTTCATCTGCTATTCCTGTTCGGCCGAAAAGCCATCCTTCGATGGCGCCCGTTCCGCCGCGCGCTACGACGGGGTTGTGGGAGAGTCCCTGCGCCAGCTTAAATATGAACAAGCCCTATGGCTTGCGCCGGACATCGCAACCCTGCTGCACCACTGCATCCAGGCCGAATATCCCGGGCGGTCATTCGATCTGCTGGTGCCCGTCCCGCTCCACCATGTCCGCAGAAGGGACCGCGGATACAATCAATCCGCCGTATTGGCGCGGGAACTCGGCCGAAAACTAGGGCGAAAAAGCCACCCCGGGTTGCTGCGCCGAATTCGGCCAACCATCTCGCAAACGAATTTGACAGCGAAAGCCCGGCTTAGTAACGTGACCAAGGCTTTTCAATACAAGAAAGGGAAGCAGCTGGCGGGACGCAGGGTTCTGCTGGTAGACGATGTAATGACGACGGGCGCCACCGTCAACGCCTGTGCAAAAGCCCTGAAAAAGGGCGGGGCGGCATCCGTCCATGTGATTACGGCGGCCCGGGGTTAACGAGAGGATTTTGGATATGGCTCTATTCGGAAGCAAAAAAAGCTATTCAACCATTACGGTGAAAAAACGCGATGTCCCCGATGGACTATGGATAAAATGTCCATCCTGCGGCGAAATTGTCTATAAGGAAGAAGTCGCCGCCAACCTGGAAGTCTGCATCAAATGCGGCCACCACTTTACCCTCGCCCGCCAAGCGCGCATCGAGCTGCTTTCCGACGAAGGCACCTTCGAGGAGTGGGCCGGCAACATCAGATCCATCGACACGCTGGGCTTTACCGGAAAACTTTCCTACATCGACAAGCTCGAAGCCAACCAAAAGAAATCGGGCTGGGACGACGCCATCACCGTGGGCGGCTGCAAGCTGGGCGGTCGCGATATCGGCCTCGGCGTGATGGACTTTTCCTTCCTCGGCGCCAGCATGGGCAGCGTCGTCGGCGAACGCGTCACCTATCTCATTGAACGCTGCACCGCGGAAAAACGCCCGGTCCTGCTCTCCTGCGCATCCGGCGGCGCGCGCATGTACGAAGGCTTGCTCAGCCTCATGCAGATGGCCAAAACCAGCGCGGCGCTCGCGCGCCATGCCGCAGCCGGACTGGCCTACATTCCCATCCTCACCCACCCGACGATGGCCGGCGTCATGGCCAGCTTCGCCACCTTGGGCGACCTGATCGTCGCCGAACCGGAAGCCTTGATCGGATTCGCCGGGCCGCGCGTCATCAAGGAAACCACCCAGCAAGATCTGCCCGAAGGCTTCCAGCGTTCCGAATTCCTGCAGGAACATGGACTGATCGATATGGTTGTGCCACGCCAGGAACTGCGCGACCGCATGATCCTCCTCTTCGAATACCTCTGCGACTAACCGGCGTTCGCCATAAAAAGAGGGACGGGCGATGGAAAACAAACCATTGGACGATGCCGTTAAAGCGCTGTTTGCCCGCACCGCGCACGGAATCAAACCCGGCCTGGAAACCATCACCGGTCTTCTTCAAGCACTGGGCAATCCCCACCAGCAACTGGCCGTGGTGCACGTGGCGGGAACCAACGGCAAAGGCTCCGTCTGTGCCATGCTCGAATCGGTACTGCGCGCCTCCGGCTTCAAGACCGGCCTCTACACCTCGCCGCACCTGGTCGAGTTTTCCGAACGCTTCCGGATCAATGGGGATCCAATCCCCGAAAAAAAACTCGCGCGCTACATCGGGAGCGTGGGAGCGGCGTCCTCGTCGCTTGAAGAGACAAGCGGCGTGCGTCCCGCCACCTTTTTCGAAATTTCCACCGCCATTGCCTACCAATATTTTGCCGATGAAGGCGTCGACATCGCGATCATCGAAACGGGCATGGGCGGGCGCTGGGACGCGACCAACATAATCATCCCGCTGGTTTCCGTCATCACCCACATCGACATCGACCACACCAACTTCCTTGGCGATCGCATCGAGCAAATTGCCGGCGAAAAGGCCGGCATCATCAAGCCCGGCCGTCCCGTCGTTTCCGCGCCGCAGTCCGACGCGGCGATGGCCGAGCTACGGAAGCGCGGCGTTCCCATTATTGAAAGTTCCGAGTCGGTTTCCGTGGCAAAGGTTGGCGACCCGCAAAAACTCAAAATAGAAACGCACTCGCGCAACCTGCCGCCGATCCACCTGCCGCTCGTCGGCGAATGCCAGCGCGAAAACTGCGCCGTCGCCGTCGCGACGCTCGAAATACTCTCCGACATGCTCGACTTCGAGCCGGAATTCAAGAAAGGCCTCGAATCGCTGGCGTGGGGGGCGAGGTTCCAAACCTTGAGATCTGATCCGCTGATGATTCTCGATGGTGCGCATAATCCATCTGCCGCGCGGGCACTGGTGAAAACGCTCGAGGAAAACTATCCCAAATATCAGATAGGTTTTATTCTCGGCTTCCTTGATGACAAGGATACGGTCGAGTTCCTGCGCGAAATCAAACCGCTCGCGTCCAAGGCCTGGACCATTCCCATCGATGCCCCGCGCGGCACTCCCGCCGAACATGTGGCGGCCCAGGCGGCGGCCGCCGGAATCGACGCCATCCCCGAATCCGTTTCCAATGCATGGGCAAGCGCCCGCGCATGGGCCGACGCCGAACCGAACCGCCTCGTCTGCATTGCGGGATCGCTCCATCTTAAGCAGGTCTTGCAGGAAAACGGCTGCATATGAACCCGTCCGGAAAAAGAAGCGTTCCCCACCGTTGAACATTCACGGTCGCATACGTATATTTCCTTCCGAAAGGAAATCCACATGAGCGGAATGAAAAGTGCATACGAACTGGCCATGGAGCGCATGGGCGGCGCAGCCCCGGCAATGACCGCCGGGCAGAAAGCGGCGATCGCTGGGATCGATTCGAAAATGAAGGCGCAGGTCGCCGAGACGGAAATCATGTTCGACCAGCAGCTCGCATCCGAAGCCGACCCCGCCAAGGTCGCCTTTATCCAGCAGACCCGACAGCAACGGATCGCCAAGATCAAGGAAGATGCCGAGGCGGAAAAGGAAGAAGTCAGGAGTCCTTCGTAATGCATAATCGCGCCTCGCGCTTCACGACTCAAGTATCCCCATGAAAACCCTATCCTACGACTTTCTTGTGATCGGCAGCGGCCTCGCCGGCCTTACGGCCGCGATGGAACTGAGCAAGCATGGCCGCGTGCTCGTGGCCTGCAAAGAGAATGCCGACGAGTGCAACAGCTCCTATGCGCAGGGCGGGGTGGCCTGCGTGGTCGACCCCGGCGATACCGTCGAGGAACACGCGGCCGATACCCTCGATACCGGTTGCGGCCTCGGGGTTCCCGAAATCGTCAATGCCATTGTACAAGGCGGCCAAGAGCGCATCGCGGCACTCGAAGAAATCGGCATCGAATTTGAACGGCGCAAGGGCCGGGAAAACGAATACGACCTCGGGCAGGAAGGCGGGCACTCGCATCGCCGCGTGCTGCATGCCGGCGATATTACCGGGCAGGTCATGATGCAAGGCCTGATCACCCATGCCCGGGAAAGCGAAAACATCGACCTCCGCGAAAACCTGCTGGCCATCGACCTGGTGACCACCGGGTGGATCGGGCACGCCGGCCCCAACCGCTGCGTCGGCGCCTACCTTCTCGACAAGCCCTCCAACGAAATCATCGCCGTCCATTCCACCTGCACCGTGCTGGCCACCGGCGGGCTTGGAAAGGTCTACCTCTACACCTCCAACCCGGATGTCGCCACGGGCGACGGCGTCGCGATGGCATGGCGCGCCGGGCTACCGATCCGCAACATGGAATTCGTGCAGTTCCATCCCACCTGCCTCTACCACCCGCAGGCCAAATCGTTTCTGATTTCCGAAGCCGTGCGCGGCGAAGGCGCCGAACTCAAGGATATCCGCGGCCATGCCTTCATGAAGGATTTCGATGCGCGCGGCTCGCTCGCCACGCGCGATGTCACCGCCCGCGCCATTGACTTTGTCATGAAAAAACAGGGCGACCCCTACGTCTACCTCGACATCACCCACCAGCCGGAATCGTTCCTGCGCGAGCGCTTCCCCAACCTCTACGCCGCCTGCCTGCGCTTCGGCGTCAACATGGCCACCGACCCCATTCCCGTCGTCCCCGCCGCGCACTATTCCTGCGGCGGTGTCGTGGCCGAAGTCGATGGCACCACCGCCCTGCCCGGCCTCTATGCCTGCGGCGAAGTCGCCAGCACGGGACTGCACGGCGCCAACCGGCTGGCCAGCAACTCCCTGCTCGAAGCGCTCGTCTGCGGCCATGCCACCGCAACCCAAATCGCCCAAGCCTGGACCGCGCTGAAAGGCGAGGTTTCCATCCCGCCATGGAAGTTTGGCGAAGCCGTCTCGTCCGACGAAGCCGTCGTCGTCGAACACAACTGGAACGAAGTGCGCACCGCCATGTGGGACTATGTCGGCATCGTCCGCACCGACCGCCGCCTCGACCGCGCGCGCCGCCGCATCCGCAACCTGCGCGAAGAGATCAAGCAATACTACGGCGACTACCTCGTCACCGCCGACCTGCTCGAGCTGCGCAACATTGCCGACGTCGCCGAGCTCATCATCCGCTCCGCGCAGCAACGCAAGGAGAGCCGCGGACTGCACTACATGGCCGACCATCCAAAAACCTCGGCCCACCCCGCCGACACCCTCATCCACGACAAACCCGGCGGGCCGCTGACCTAGCCAACAGAGGAAAATGAAATAACCCGAAGAACCCTATCCGCCATTCTAATGGTTAGCCTTCCTGCGCTTTCAAACCCTGTTTTTGCGGGGAGCGAACCGCGAATCATCGCAGGCCCCTATCTCCAGCACACCACCCAAACCAGCATGACAATCATGTGGGAGACGCACGTAGCTCGCAAATCCGTTGCGAGTTTCCCGCATAGGCAACATCCCCACCGAAACGCGGATCGGATATCCGCGCTACGAACCGGACAAGGTTCCACCCATCACCCTTCCCCCATCCAACACCTCAGGTTCTTACGGCGTCGTTGAGGTGGTTGCAGCGCGGGCAGCGGTCCATGGGGCGGTTGCGGGCGAAGGCATAGACGTGGCCGCATTCGGCGCATTCGTAGATGCTCTCTTTTTCGAGGCTTGGACGGTGGCGCGCGCGGAAGTTGTAGTGGAGCGCCAGCGCGGCGGTGATGAGCAGCGGGACACTCACAAACAGAACCAAAATGCTGCCAAGCGATATCGGAATCATGGTTCCACGCCTCCGTTTCCGGTGGTTTCGGGGGAATAGATTTCGATGCGGCCGTCCACCGGGGCCTCCCCCGGCTTGAAGCGCAGGCCATAGAGCAGCCGCAGCACTTGGCTGTTCAGCTCGGCCGACTCCAGCGGCTGGTCGAGGAACACGTGCCGCACCGTGCCCTGCCCGGAAATACTGACGGCGGCATGCACCTCCCAAGCAGCTTCCACTTCCTGGTTTAGTTCCGGCGGAAGAACGACACCGCCAACAAGTCGTTCCTTCAACTCGGGCGCCACATAGACCCGTCGCGCAGAAAGCCGTTTCCCCAAGGGCTGGAATTCGTTGGCCGGCAGCGGCGGTGCAGGGGGTTCGAACCCCGTAAGCATAAGCTCCTGCGGCAAAACCTGCGCGCCATCGACGGTGGAACCGGGTTCTGCCTCAAGGAAAGATTCCGCCGCCACCTGCCGGGTGAACGTCAGTCGCGTACGGAGATCGTCCTTCAGCAAGTCGCGGCTAAACCCCATTTCGGAGGGCAGCGAAAACAGCAGGGGCGACCAAATCACGCGGGCATCGGTTCCATCGTTTGGAAGGGCACCGGGTGCCTTGGCCAGATAGTGGGTATTGGGCGGGACCAGCGCCCCGGCCAACCCGCCTCCGGGAGCGGGACGAACCACGATGAACAACGCTAGGTGCAGCATCACGGCCAAGCATGCCGCCAACCTGATGGCTCGCCTGTTGCCGGCTTTTGTCACGGGGTATCCCCTACCGCCGCCGAGATGCGCGTTGCAATGGAGACTTCGGAAATCCCTGCGCCGAGCGCGGCGTTCCATGCGGCCACGACGGCTCCGTGCGGGACGCGTTCGTCGGCCTCGATAATCAACGGCGCGCCGGGGGTTTCAGCTGCAGCCGCCTCGAAGGCCTCCGCAAGCCGGGGTGCGTCGAGGCGTTCGTCGTTGAAGTAGAACCCGCCGCCGCGCGTAATGGAAAGCACCATGGATCCAAACGGTGCCCCGCCGGTGAATGGAGAGGCGGGCAGCTTAATGTTGATGCCCGGCTGCATGATGAACGGGGATACCGCGAGGAAAAAGGCGAGCGCGAGCAACGCCGCATCCGAGAAAACGATGCCTACGCTGAAGATGCCGGCGGGCTTCCGCGTGGGCTTGAAGCGGCGCAGCTGCTGGCTTTTTCGATGGGGATTAAAGGGTTTCATTGGATAGGTCGCCATGGGTGCGGTCATAGACGAGGAAGCGGTAGATTTCTTCGGCGGCGTTTTCCATGTTCAGGGTGATGGACTCCACGCGGCTGAGCAGAAAGTTATAGGCCACAAACGAGGGGATTGAAACACAGATTCCGACCGCGGTGGTGGCCAGCGCCTGCCAGATGCCCCCGGAAAGATCGCCGATCTCGGCCAAGGGGGCGTTTTGCTCCATGGCCATGAAAACACGGATCAGCCCGATCACGGTGCCCATCAATCCCAGCAACGGCGTAACCTGCGCAACGGTCAGCAGCCCGCCCATGTTTTTTTCAAGCCGCGGCACTTCCCCCAGCCCGGCCTTGTTGATGGTTTGCTTGAGCTCAACCGGCGGCTCGTCGGAATGCAGCAGCGCGGTGCGCACCATATGCGCAACGGGACCGGGTGTCTGGTCGCAAATGGAAACCGCCTCGGCCATGTTGCCGCGGTTGACGATGGTATAGATTCCACTCAGGAAATCATCGGGGTTGATTTGCGCGCGATGCAGATGGAACACGCGCTCGAGAAACAAAATCGCCGCCGCGACGCTGCAGACCATGATCGGCCACATGATCCATCCGCCTTTAACCATCAATTCCCACATGATTCACCTCTCCTCGGCTTGCTGGAACAGCAACCAGTTGTCTTGCTTGATTTTTTCAATTCGCTTGGCGGCCTCGTCCTTGGCAGGAACGTTGGCCTCGATGACGCGCTCGTAGACTTGCACGGCCGCCAGCCAGGCTTTTTCCCGCTCCTTGAGCGCGGCCGAACCGAAGGCTGAACGCGTGAACCACATGACGCTGTAGGGCGAACGCTCGACGTTTTCGTTGATGAAGGAGTAGACCACATTCATGTAGCGGCTGAAGGCCTTGTCGGGCACATTGGTTTTTTCAAGGCAGCGCCCGACCTTGTACTCGGCCTGCAGCTTGAGCGCCATCGGTGCAGAGGGGCGGTCGAGGATGGCCTGGAAGGAATTCATCGCCTCGGCATAGCGCGACGGATTGTCGACGGCGAGCGAAAACTGGCAGTCCCCTTTGCGTCCCCACGCCGAGTTGACGAGATAGCTTTCGGGATAGTTCTTGATAATTTCTTCGAAGGCCAGAATGGCGCGCGAAAACTCGCCGAGTTCGCTGAGGGCATCGCCTTGCGCAAAGCGGGCGTGCGGAAGGATTCCGCTCTCCGAATAGGTTTTGGCGACTTCGCTGTACCGCTCGATCGCCAACACATAATTGGCCCGGGCGGCGGCGGCGCGCCCCGCCCAGTAAAGCGCGCGCGGCGCAAGCTTGTTGTCCTTGAAATCGGAGGCGATGCGCATGAAAAGCGGCTCCGCATCTGGATATTTTCCTTGGTTGTAGTGTTGCTCCGCCAGCCAGAAGATCACCTCCGGCGTCCATTCCGAATCGGGGTAGTCCCGGATAAACGCCTGGCAGGTTTCCACCGCTTCTTCAACCTGCCCCTGAAGATAGAGGCAGAACCCGCGCATATAGGAGGCCTGCGGGGCATACTCGCTTTCCGGATAGTCGGCGATCATGATTTCGAAAGCCCCCTGTGCCTCCGCGTAGCGCCCCAACCGGTACAGCACCAGACCGCGCTGGTGGAGGCTAAGCGCCGCGACCGTGCCGTTGGTATACGTTTGCCGGATCTGCTCATATTTTTCGAGCGCCTGCTCCCATTGCTCCGCCGCCCGCATTACATCGGCCGAGCGCAAGGCGGCCTTTTCGGCGAACGGCGTGTCGGCATACTCCTTTTCCAGGCTTTCGAAGGTCGCCTGCGCATCCGCCCGGCGACCCGTATTGGCCAGCGACAGGCCCAGTTGGTAAAGCGCATTGGGCACGTTTTCATGCCCCGGGAAATCGATCACAAAAGAGCGGTACCGTTTTTCGGCATCCTCGAACTTTCCTGAGCGATAGTAGGCATCGGCCGCCTTGAACAGGGCATCCGCCCGTTCCGCCGGCTGGTCCATCCCTTTTACGGCTTTGTCGAAGGCCGAAGCGGCTTCGGCGGAGCGGTCGGGTTCGGTCGACCACAAGGCGAGTCCCTTGCCAAAGTAGGCGCGCGCCAGCCCGTCGGGGTCGCTGGCCACATCGAGGTAGACCTGATAGGCTTCGTCGGCTTCTTCGTACGCCTTCGCCTGCAGCAACGCCCCGGCCTTTTCAAGCTGGAGCTCGGCGGCAATGGCTTCGTTCGGCGCTTCCGCACGGCACTGTTCCAGCAACTTGAGCGCCGCGGCGGTATCGCCGTCGCGCAGCAGCATGCGAACGAGCGAGAGCTTCAGCGGGACTCGTTGGCGGGCATCGGGTGAAAGCGCGGCGGCCTGTCGCAATGCCGCCATGGCATCGGGGCGCTTTCCCGCCTTTTCCTCCAGCGCGGCAAGATCGACGTATGCGTCGATCCGGTAGGCCAGCCGCGTTTGTTCGTTGGTGGCCAATCCGGAGAGCAGGCCGCGGGCATCGTCGAAGTTTTCCTCGGCGCCCTGGGTGTAGAGCACGTGCGCGAGCTTGAGCCGGGCGCGCTGCGATGCGCGCGCGTCTTTCTCTTCAACCAAAGCTTCGTAGATGGAAATCGATTCCGGAATCCTTTTCTGGCGGGTGATGATTTCGGCGAGATCGAACTGGTTGTCGATCCGCTCGCGATGCTGGGGAAACTTCTTTTCAAACAGAAGGAACGTCGCTTCCGCAGCGTCGAGCCGGCCCGTGAGTTGCTCGATATGCCCCTTCAACCGAAGCATCGAGGGCGCATAGGGGCTACCCTCCAGATTCTCCACACCATCAATAATCCTCAAGGCTGCGTCATGGCGCCTCAGCTCGAAGTTGGCGCGTGCGCGCCAGTAGGCATATCCGGGTTCCCCGTTGTGGCGGGCAAGCAGGTCGAGCATCTCGGAATAGCGTTTTTGCCCCCACAACGCATGCGCCAAAAGCAAGGCCGCTTCGCGCTCTTCGTTCTCGCGCGGTTCGGAACGCAATACACCGCGCGCCTGCTGCTCCGCCAACACGAAAAACCCATCGTCGAGCGAGGCCTTGATGTTGGGAAATCGGGCGCTGGCCGGCGCAGGAACCGGGTCTTTGGCCATTGCAGGCCGCGCGAGGCACAGGAGCGTCAAAACAATTAAAATAGATAAGGGGTATAGCCGCATTCACATTTCCAGTAGTTGCGGGACATTATTTCCGATGGAGGGGAAATATAAAGCCTAATTTTGCCGTCATTGGGAGAGAAAACCGTTCCTTGTAAAATTTCCGTGTATTCGGTGCATTCCGTGGTTACCTTCCCCGAATGAACAACGTTCACACTTTATTCCGCCCGCCCGCAGAGGCGTACAGCCTGATTATCCGCATCGCGGATGGCTGCCCGTGGAACCAATGCACCTTTTGCGGGATGTACAAGGGCGTGCAGTGCCGCTTCCAGACCCTGGAGGAAATCGGGACGGAAATTGACCGCACCCGGAAAGCGTCCCCCGCTACGCGGCGCATCTTCCTTGCCGACGGCGACGTAATGGCACTCCCCTACGACAAACTCAAAGCCATACTTGAAATGCTCAACGCGCGCTTCCCCCGGCTCGCCCGCGTCAACGTCTACGCCAACGGCCACTCAATCCTGCAAAAGAGTGCAGCCGAATTGCGCACGCTGAAAACCCTGAAACTCAACACGCTCTACATGGGCCTCGAAAGCGGACACGGTGAAACGTTGCGGACGGTCAAGAAACGCGAAACCGCCGAGGAGATGGTCGAGTCGGGCCTGCGCGCGCAGTCCGCCGGACTCAAAATGTCGGTCATGATCTTGATCGGACTCGGCGGGCAGGAAAATACACGGTTGCATTCCGCCGCCACCGCCAATGCGCTCGCCCGGATGCAACCGCGCCTGCTCTCCGCCCTACGCGTGATCCCGATCCCCGGAACGGAGCTATACGACCACGAGCAATCCGGCCGCTTCTCCCAGCTCACCGAGTTTCAGGCCGTGGAGGAGTTGAAGGATATCATTCAGGATCTGGAACTCGAAAGCACCCTCTTCCGGGCCAACCACTCGTCGAACATTATGCCCATGGAAGGCCGCTTCCCGAAAGACAAACCCCGCCTGCTCGACGAGCTAGACGCCCTCCTCGCCTCCGGCACGCTCGACAAAAAATCCCCCGGCCCCGCTCCGTTATCGCTGTAGCACCTTAGGCATAGCCAAACTTCTTGAGCATCCAGAAGTTTTTGCGCCAGTTTTTTTCGACCTTGACCCAGAGCTTTAGTTTGAAGCGGACGCCGTACATTTCGTAGAGCTCTTTTTCGGCCTGCTCGCGCACCCATTTGAGCAGGCGGCCTTTTTCGCCGATGACGATCCCTTTCTGGGAGTGGCGCTCGACGTAGATCGTGGCCACGACGTTCCACTTTTTTTCCTGCTCGTCGATGTCTTCGATCCAGACAGCGACGGAGTGCGGCAGTTCGTCGTGCAGGCGGAAGAAGAGCTTTTCACGGATGACGTCGGCCATGTTGAGCTTGCGGGGATAGTCGGTGAGAATATCCTCGGGGAACAGGGCGGGCCCTGCGGGAATATTTTCAAAGAGGGTGTCGAGCAAGACGTCCATCCCGTCGCCATGCAAGGCTGAGACAGATGCCCAGACGGGTTCTTGGCGGCCTTCCTTCTCGGCCTTGATTTCCTGCCATAGGGTTTTGTAGGCGTCGGAGCAGTCGTAGTGAAGGTCGGACTTGTTGAGCGCGAGGATGCAGGGCACTTCTTCGCGGGCGATGCGGCGGAACCAGCCGTCGTCCTCCAGCGCGGGTTTTTTGGAGGCGTCGAGCACAAGCAGGATGGCATCGACCCCTTCGACGGCGGAGCGGGCGGCTTTATTCAGGTTCTTGCCGAGATCGCCCTTGGCCTTGTGGACGCCGGGCGTATCGAGGAATACGATTTGTCCGCGCGGCTCGGTGAGGATGGCGCGGATGAGGTTGCGGGTGGTCTGCACCGTGTCGCTGACAATGCTAACCTTTTCGCCAAGCAGATGGTTCGCGAGGGTCGATTTTCCGACGTTGGTGCGCCCAACGATGGATACAATGCCGGCCTTGCCCGTCTCCGGGAATTCTTCAGGGATCTCTGTCATAGCTGCGGGTTGTACCATAGCCTGCCCGGAAAGCGTAAAGAATATTTACGGATTCGCTTTTCGGCGTTGCGCCCGGGCCGCCCTTTAATTATGGTGTCTGGATTATGAAAAAAGCTTTTCCATTCATTGTTTTCCTTGCTGTTTCCGCTTCGGTTTTCGGGCAAACCAATGCTGTTTTTAAAAACAGGACCGTCGAGATCGACGGCTATGCCGCCAAGGTGAACGACCGGGTCATCACCCAAGGCGAAGTTTGGGCCGCACTGGCACCGATGATGCCGGAGCTCCAGCGCACCTATCAAGGCGCAAGGCTGGAGGAAGAGGTGAAAAAGGCCTACCAGAAGGCTCTCGGCGAGCTGGTGGAACGCGCCCTTATCATGGAGGCGTTCCGTACGCGCGGCGGCCAGATTCCCGACCAATATGTGAACGACGAAATCAAGCGCATGATCAACGACCGCTTCAAGGGGGACGAGGCCCTTTTCGAGCAAGTGCTGGCCGAACAGAAAAAAACGCGCACCGAATACATGGACACCCTCCGCGAGAACATGGCGGTGGGCATGATGACCAACGAAGAGGTCTCCCGTCGGGCGCGCGTGACCCCGGCACAGGTCAAAGCCGAATACGAGGCCAACAAAGAACGTTATTTTATTCCTGAAAAAGTAGAGCACAGCGTCATCCTGCTGAACAAGGGGGCGACCGCGGAGGACCAGTCCGTCAAGCGCCAGGAAGCCGAATCAATCCACCAACGACTGACCGAAGGGGCGGACTTTGGCACGGTCGCGAAGGAGCTCTCCGAAGGGAGCCGGGCCGCCGAAGGAGGAACGTTCCCCTGGATGCAGCCCAAGGATGTCCGCCCGGAATTGCGGGAGACGCTCAAAACCCTGCCCGCCGGCAAGATCAGCGACATTATCGAGGCCGATACCGAACTCTATATCGTGAAGGTGCATGCCCGCCGGATGTCCGGCTACAAAAGCTTCGACGAGGTGCGGCAGACCATCAAAACCTCCTTGAACGCCAGGGAACGGGAGCGGCTGAAAGCGCGCTGGATTGCTCGATTAAAGGAAAACAACTACGTCCATATCTACAACGATTCCCGGGAATTTGAGTGAACCCCACGGTTCAGGTTTCCTGCCCTCGTTCAACCCGATAGTTTCCGACCGTTTCCCCCTTGCCATTAAGGATCGTTGCCTCCAGCCCTTTTTCGCCTGCTTCGAGGATGGTGACGGTTCCGTCCTCCATTTTCCTGCCCCCGCCAATGATGATTGGATAGTTGTGGTCGCCAATGCTTTTGGGCGGATGCACCGCCACACGGTGCGTATGGCCATGGATGGACATGTCGAACCCGGCACGGTTGAGGATGGGGCCCCACAATTTCTGCCAAGGGTTGAACCGGTTAGAGCCCAGTCCGTAGATCGGAATGTGATGAACGAGCACCCGATAGGTTGCATTTTTGAATTCCGGTGTTTCAACCTCCGCTTTCAGCCATTCAGCCTGCTCCCGGTGGAAGCCTTCAAAATCGTTTAGCCCGGAATATTCCCCGTGGCTGTCGGTTTTGTCTTCGCCGCAATCAAGGAAGATGAAACGGACCGGACCGCGGCTCAAGGCAAAATATTGCTTGCCGCCGGGGTTGTCCACCAAGCCGGGCCATTGCCGGGAATAGGCTCCGCGGATTTCGTGGTTGCCGCGAAGATAGATGACCGGCTTCCGCGATGCATTGACGCCTTGGTTGTAGACTTTCAGGCTGCGCAAGACTCTGTCTTCGTGGGCGGGATCGTTAAAGCAATCGCCGTTGAAGACGCTGAGATCATAGTCCATGCCTTCGACCTGCCCGATCAGTTCATTAAACATCGGCAGGTTGTCGTGAATGTCGTTGAAGAAGATGCACTTCAGCGTATTGGACTCCGGATTAGCGGTGTTGAAGGATTTGACCTCCGAGTTTTCGGCCCTTCCCCATTCGACCTTGTACGGCCCATAATGGGTGATTTCGCGAGAGCAAATCCGATAGAAATAGCGCTGCCCCGGTTTAAGCCCGGTCAGCTTGATTTTATTCAATGTATTATTGGCTGAAACCTGCCCGTCGACGATGGTCTGGGCCTTTTCGCCGAGCGTCTCGGTTTCGCCCCACTCCACCCAGCTGTGGCATTTGGCGGTGGTCAGCCACATAACCGTCGCCTCCGTTCCGCCGACATTCTGCAGGTAGGATCCGGTACGAAACAGGGGCTTGGCGTCCGTTTCGCTTTTTGGTGCATCCATCTTTTCCGAGGCGGCGGTCAAGACCGTCGGACATAATACTCCAACACTCAACGCGGTTGCCAAAAATTCTCTTTTCTCCATAATTTCTCCGATTTCCAAACCCAACCGTCTTGCGCCGGCCAATGAATCTGCAAGGCGCTTCCAATCCATAGCCTGCCAACCTACCGTTTTCAACCATTTGTTCAACTGCATTCCGAGACAGGTGTTTGGGAAATCGGCCAAGCGGATTTCCCGCAGCACCATGGGT
>CBDVCB010000009.1:0-50881 GCA_965372395.1 uncultured bacterium | reverse complement strand
GATTTCATATTACGCCTCCACCGCGTCACAGACCTTGACGAGGTCGTACTGCGTGGTGCGCTGGGCGGGGGTCCAGCCGGCTTCGCGGATGAGGTGGACGACCTGCAACTCGGTGACGCCATAGTCGATGCCGGTGGCGCTGACGACCTCCTCGGTCATGAGGACGCCGCCATAGTCGTCGGCACCGAACTGGAGCGCAAGCTGGGCGATGTCGGGCCCTTCGGTGACCCACCCGGCCTGCAGGTGCGGGACGTTGTCGAGCAGCAGCCGGGCGATGGCGATGATGCGCAGGTAGTCGACGCCGTTCTGGAGGCGCGGGCATTCGAGGTCGGTATGGTTGGGCGAGAAGCTCCAGGGAATAAAGGCGGTGAAACCGCCGGTGCGATCCTGCAGTTCGCGCACCTTGACGAGGTGTTCGATGCGCTGGGCGGTGGTTTCGCCGAAGCCGTAGACCATGGTGGCGGTGGTTTTAAGCCCGAGTTCGTTGGCGGTTTCCATGAGGTCGAGCCACGCCTGCGAGCGGGTTTTCTTGGGACTGATCCGCTTGCGGATGTCGTCGACGAGGATTTCCGCGCCGCCGCCGGGCAGGGATTGCAGGCCGGCGGCGATCAGGCGCTGAAGGCATTCGCGGATGGTGATGCCTTCCTCCTGCGCGAGGAATTCGATTTCGGTGGGCGAGAGTGAATGGATCCAAATGTCGACGTTGTCGCGGATGCCGGAGAGGCAGGCTTCGTAGTAGTCGAGCTTGAGGTCGGGGTTGAGACCGCCTTGTATAAGGATCTGCGTGGCCCCGACATCGGCGGCCTTTTTGACCTTTTCGACGACCTGCTCCGGGGAAAGGGTGTAGCCGCGCTTGCTTTCGGGCTTGGCGTAGAACGCGCAAAACGTGCAGTCAGTTACGCAAACGTTGGTGGTATTGAGGTTTTTATCGAAAACGTAGGTGGCCAGCTTGCCGGGCACGGCCTGCTTGCGGCGGTGGTCGGCGACGCGGCCCAACTCTTGGAACGGGGCTTCGTCGTGCAGGATGACGGCGTCTTCTGCGCTCAATCGTTCGCCCGCCTCCGTACGATCCAAGATGGCCTTCCACCGACTGCCCGTGCCTAGTGCTTGGTGCCTAGTGCCTGGTGCTTGGTGCCTGGTGCCTTCATACGCACTGTTGGTTAAAACCGGCGCGTGGCCGTGGTTGACGAGGAACGCCTCCATCTCTTCGGCGGAGAAAAATTTTTGGCTCTGCGGGGCGCCGCCTTCCTTGGCGATGCGTTCGTTGAGGCTGGTGCCGCCGATGTCGTCGACGCCGCTGTGGGTGAGGACGCCGAGGAGCTTGCGATCCATGTAGTTGACGAGCATGCGCACGTGCGGGAAGTTGTCGAGATAAATGCGGGTGATGGCGGCGATGCGCACCTGGCGGTCGCCGGAGGGGTTGTACTTGACGCCCAGCGCGGTGCCGTTGGCTTGGAACGGCAGGGGGATGGCGGCCTGGAACCCGCCGGTTTCGTCCTGCAAACCGCGCAAGCGGGAAAGGTGGTCGATGATGTGTCCGTCGTTTTCGATGTGGCCGAAGAGCATGGTGGCGTTGGTGGGCAGTCCGAGTTCGTGCGCCACCTTGTGGACGTCGAGCCACTGCTGCGCGAGAATCTTGGTGGTGGCGATTTTCTTGCGGATGTCGGGATGGAAGATTTCGGCGCCGCCGCCGGAGATGGAGCCAAAGCCGGCCGCCTGCAGACGCTGGAGTGTTTCGCGCACGGAGAGGCCGGCGTTGCCGGCGATCCAGTGGATCTCGACGGCGGTCATGCCTTGCAGCAAAACGCCGGGCAGCATTTCGCGCGCGAGTTCAAACAGCTTTTCGTAGTATTCCAGATCCAGCTCGGGAATCATTCCACCGACGATGTGCAGGTCGGTCAGGTTCCAGTTTTGCGCTTTTTCCAGATCCTTGCGGGCGTCTTCGAGCGTGGTGATATAGGCGTCCTTGGCCCCTTCGGGCCGCCAGAAGGAGCAGAGGTTGCATTTGACCACGCAGAGGTTGGTGGGGTTGAGGTTGTGGCTGTGGACATAGTAGGTCTTGTTGCCGTGCCGCGCGCGGCGGATGGCGTCGGCGCGCGCCATGAGCTCGGCCGTGGGCATGTTTTGGAGCAGGTCCAGCGCTTCGGAACCGGTAATGCGGTTTTGGGTGGAATCAGTCATCGAATGGTCTGCCTCGGGTTAATGGGCGGTAATCTGATATAGCCGCTCCGGAATTTCCATTCCAAAAACCAACGAACCTGTCCCGTGCAAGAAAGGGGTTGAAGGCGGCTCGGTGTTTCGGTAGCTTCCGGCATGTTTTTTCACCCCGAAAAACTGGAGCGCCCCCATGAATAAAACCATCCGCCTCGCCCTTGTCCTCGTTCTTGCCACGACGCTCCCTCTTTTTGCGAAGGAGTTTCTGACCTTGGAGAAGATCACCACCCTGTCGAAGGCCGCAGTGGCGGAGAAATACCCCGATTCCGACGTCGTGCTCATCGACGACTTCATCCAAACGGAATACCAACCGGACGGCACCTCGGAAAACTGGGACGATACCGTCCTCAAGATCCTGACAGAGAAGGGCAAGCGCAGCAGCCGCTCCCTCACCCTGAACTTCAACGTCTCCTACGGAACGGCGGAGTTCACCAAGGTGCAGGTCATCAAGCCGGACGGTTCGGTGAACGAGGTCGATATCGAGGCGCAAAGCAAGGTGATGGTCGACCCCGGCCAAATGAGCGCCAACATCTACAACCCCAACTCCAAGATCCTGAAGCTTTCCGTTCCGGGACTGGAGGTGGGCGACACCCTGCGCTACATCACCCACCGGAAGACCACGGCGACGGTGGTCCCCGACTCGTGGAGCGACTACCAGGTATTCGAATGCACCAGCCCCATTGAGCGCACCACCTACCAGGTCATCGCCCCGAAAACACTTCTGCTGAAGAGGATCGCGCTCAAGTCCGAGGTCGAGGGAACCGTTAAGTTCAGCAAGCTGGCGAGCGAACAAAGCGACCAGATTGTCTATACATGGGAGGTGGCGAATGTGCCGCGCATGTTCGAGGAACCCGGCATGCCCAAACCCCACACCGTTGTGCAGCGCCTGCTCGTGAGCACCGTCGACGAGTGGGAAGAGCTCTCCAAATGGTACTGGGAACTCTGCCAACCCCATCTCAACGCCACCACTCCCGAGATGGAAACCACGGCGCAGGAGCTCGTGGCCGGTTGCACCAACACCCTCGAAAAAATCGAGGCGATGTTCAACTTTGTCTCCCAGGATATTCGCTACATGGGCATCACCACCGAGGAGGAAGCCCCGGGCTACGCGCCGCACGATGTGAAAACCACCTTCGAAAACCGCTATGGCGTTTGCCGCGACAAGGCCGCGCTGCTCGCCGCCATGCTGCGCATCGTCGACGTGGAGGCCTTCCCCGTGATCATCATGTCCGGCCCGAAGAAGGACGAAGAGGTGCCGCAGCCCTTCTTCAACCATGCCGTTACCGCCGCACTGGGCGACGACGGGGAATATGTCTTGATGGACTCCACCGACGAAAACACCAAGGACATCTTCCCGTCCTACCTGCAAAACATGAGCTATCTCGTCGCCCGCCCCGAAGGCGAAACCCTGCTCACCTCCCCCATCATTCCGGCGGAGGAAAACCTGACGAAGATCGCCTCCCGCGGATCGCTGGACCAAACCGGAACGCTGACGGCCCAAAGCGAAGTGGTTTTCGAAGGCATCAACGACACCGTCTTCCGCGGCTACTTTTCAAAACTCAAGCCCGAAGAGCTCAGGCGCTTCTTCGAGGGGCAACTTAAAAGTTCGATGCCAACCGCCGAACTCCAAACCCTGGAAGTCCTGCCTGCGAAGCTGCGCGACACCACCCAGCCGCTGATCGCCAGACTGACCTACACCGCCAAGAACCTGCTCATCGAAGGCCGCGAAAACAAGATGCTCAACCTCCCCCGCCTGGGCAGCTCGCTGGGCTACGCCAACTTCCTGATCGGCCAGACCGGACTCGAAGAGCGCAAATACCCGCTCTACACCCGCATCACCGCCGGCATCCGCGAAACCCTCGAACTCGAACTTTCCGAAAATCCGGGGGCCATCAACATTCCGGACTACCACCCCATCAAAACCCCGCAGATGACCTGGGAGATGCAGGTTGCCCAATCGGAAGGAAAGCTCGCCAGCACCAACACCTTCCTGCTCAATACCGTCGAGTTCAGCCCAGAGGAATACCTAGCGCTCAAGCAAAACCTCAAGGACATCGAATACAACCTGCGCAAGAAGCTGATCTTCGATGCGCCCAACGCAAGCGCCATCCCCTCCGACGTGCGCATTCTCGAAAACACCACGAAGGTGGTGCTCGAAGATGCCGGCCACTGGAAGCAAACCTCCCGCACCAAGGTCGAGATCCTGACCTATGCCGGAAAAAAGAATAACTCCGAAATCAAGCTGCACTACAATCCCGCGTGGCAAAACATTGAGCTCGCCAAGGCCACCGTCACCCACCCCGACGGTACCGTGAAGGAGATCAGCGAAGAGGAGATCAACATCATGGACGCCTCGTGGGTGGCCTCGGCCCCGCGCTACCCCGCCGAAAAGATTCTCGTGGCCAATCTGCCCGGCGTCGAGATTGGCAGCATTCTCGAATACGAGATCGTCTCCACCGTCAACGGCAAGCCCTTCTTCTCCACCGTCCAGACCTTCAACGGGCACGAAGCCATCGACCGCAAAACCTACACCCTCACGGCTCCGGAATCGCTGGAGCTCAACCTGCGCAACACCGGCATCCCCGAAACCAAAACCGCCAGCGACGAAACCATGACCTACACGTGGCAGGCCGAAAACCAGACACCCGTCAAAAAGGAGGAAAGGCTCCCGTCATGGTGGACCTTCAACCCGGCCGTCTTTGCTTCCACCGGCGACTGGAAAACCTACGCGAAAGAAGTACGCACCCACCTTGCGGAAGCCACCCGGCAGCAGGACCAAACCACAGAGCTCGCCAAAAAACTGACCTACGGCCTGCGCGGCGATGCCAAGAAGGCGATTGCCCTGCGCGACTGGGTGGCCAAGAACCTGCGCCCCGCCGGCCCCGGACTCACCAGCCTGCCGCTTTCGGCCATCACCCCCGCCGACCAGACCCTGCAGGAGCGCTACGGCAACAACACCGACCGCATGGTCGTTCTCTACGCCCTGCTCGACGCCGCCAAGCTCAAGCCGGAGTTTGTCCTCTCCGGCGGCGTATCGCTCATTCCCGAAGCCGCCGAACCGCTGCTCGCCATTCCATCGCGCACCGCATTCAGCGCCGTGCTGATCAAACTCGATATCGATGGCGAAACCGCCTATCTCAGCGGCGCCTCGCAATATGCCGAGCTGGGTACCTCGAGCTACCACCACCGCCCGCTGCTCGACCTTGCGAGCGGCGAGATCGGCACCGTGGAAGTCGCGCCCGGCAAGGATGCCCAGAGCCATGCCACCATCGAAATGAACATTGCCGCCAACGGCGAAACCGGCATTACCCAATCGTCGATCCGGCAGGGCACCGCCTTCGAAGGGTTCCATCGCCAGTATGCCGAAATCACCCCCGAAAAACGGCGACGCCTCCACCTCGAACTGGTTTCAGGCATGTCACAGTCCGCCAAGGCCGCTTCGGAGCTGGTCACCGACTACAGCGCCTATCCCGGAAAAATCGAGTTTTCGGTCTCCGCCGAACGCTATGCCGTGCGGGACGGCGACTACCTCTACTTCACGGTTCCCGGCGGACTCGGGGGACTGCTGCGGTACCGCTCCAACACGCGCGACAACCCGCTCGCGTGGAACAGCCATGTCGACACCACGATCGAATACAACATGGTACTGCCCGACGGCTACGAACCCGTCATCCTGCCAAAGAATTTTTCATGGCAGGCTCCGTCCGGCGCGGGACTCGTCGAGGTGGCCGTCCAATACAGTGCGCGCGCCAACGCCATCCGCATCGTGCAAATGGCCGACCTCAAGCCCGCACTCATCCCGGCCAAGGACTTCCCGGACATCCTCGAAGCCAGCCGCACCCTTGCCCACCCCGACACCCGCACTATTCTGCTGAGGAAGGTAGATTGAGCGTCCCGCTCGATCCGGCACCTGCAAGCGAGACGCTTGCACTACTTTCATAGCGAACGGAAACCCAAGGAAAATATCCTCATGAAGTTGCACTGGCTCCAGCACGTCCCGTTCGAAGGGCTAGGCATTATCGAAGACTGGGCGAATGCCCGTAGCGCAGAACTTTCCTGCACCCGGCTGTTCGCCGACGAACAACTTCCTGTGATCGACGCCTTTGACGGGCTGGTCGTGATGGGTGGACCGATGGACATCCATAACCACGACAAACACCCGTGGCTCGTTGCGGAAAAGGAATTCATCAAGCAAGCCATCGACGCGGGAAAGACCGTGCTGGGCATCTGCCTCGGTGCGCAGCTTATCGCCGACGCGCTCGGCGCCAAGGTCTATCCCGGCCTGCAAAAAGAGATTGGCTGGTTCCCTGTCCAACGGGCGGCGAACGCGCCAAAACTGCTCCCGCCAGAGCTGACCGCATTCCATTGGCACGGCGACACCTTCGACCTCCCCCGGGGTGCGATCCGCCTCGCCTCCAGCGCCGCGTGCGAGAACCAGGGATTCATCTACAACGACCGCGTCGCCGGACTCCAATTCCACATGGAAACCACCCCCGCAAGCATGGAAGCGCTCATTGAAAACTGCGGGCATGAACTGGTCGACGCTCCCGGCATTCAGACCCCGGAACAAATGCGCAACGGGCTTTCAAACCTGGAAGATCTCCACACCGCCATGCGGCATGTTCTGGACGCCTTGCACACGCGGTAAATCAACCAAAGCGGGCGTCGAGCGCGCGCTGGACCGGCGGCGGAACAAAGGCGGAGGTATCGCCGCCGAGCTCGGCCACGCTGCGGACGTTGCTGGAGCTGACATAGCTGTAGTCCTGCTTCGGCATCAGGAAGATAGTTTCAATCTCGGACTTAAGCTTTCGATTCGTCAGCGCCATTTGGAATTCATACTCAAAATCGGAAAAAGCGCGTAGGCCGCGGACCACGACGCGAACCCCTTTGGATTCGGCGAAGTCAACCAATAGCCCGGTAAAGCTGTCCACTTCGATTCCCTCGATGTGCGCGGTGGACTCGCGCACCAAACCGATGCGTTCCTCCAGACTGAATAGCGGGGCCTTCCCCGCCTTGGTCGCCACGCCGATCACCACGCGCGGGAAGATCCGCGAGGCGCGCTCAATCACATCCAAATGCCCCATGGTAATGGGATCGAAGGTTCCTGCGCATATCGCCGACTGATTCATGGTGCATCCTCTTGATTTAGCCTTAGCATCAGAACACGCGTATCGCCGTAGACCTTATCGCGAATCAGCTTCCAATCATTGGAAACCTCGAATGCGTCAGATGAGCGCAACTCGTACACCAGTATTCCACCCTCTGTCAAAACCGAATGCTCCGCAATACGCGACAAAGTCTGTCCCATCGCACCGGGAAGATCGTACGGCGGATCGGCTAGGATAAGGTCAAACCGCCGCCCTGCCTTCCCAATATACTGGATCGCATCGGCCTTGATGCATTTCGCCACGCCCAGCCCGTCGGATTCCAAGGATTGAATGTTTTTCTGCAGGTTTTGCCAGACCCCGGAGTTTTTCTCCACAAAGACGACCGACTCCGCCCCACGGCTCCACGCCTCCAGCCCAAGGCTCCCGGATCCGGCAAACAGATCCAGCACCCGCAATCCCTTGCAACGTCCACCGAGCGACGAAAACACCGCCTCGCGCACCCGCTCCTTCGTTGGGCGCACCTCCTGTTTCGGCACGTTGAATTTCCGGTTTCGCAATAGTCCACTCGTAATTCTCATGCCGCCCATCCTACCTAAGTTCCCCGCCTCGAAAAACCCTATTATTCGCATCAAACAAACCCTTGTCACACATAAACTCACGATCGTGAGTTTATGTGTGACAACCTATGCGGATCCATTATGCTCTCCCGCATGAAATGGAAAGCTTTCCACCACCCCGACATTTCACTGCCCGTCATCCGCCGAAAAGCCTGCGACGACTTGATGATACTCTTGGAAGAGACAGCCAGTCTGGTCTTATCCCGAGGAGCCAGCGCCATCTACGGCCACTGCTACCCCAATCCTCTCGCCTTCAACGCCGCAGCGGCCCGGCTACAAAAGAAGGGTTTAGTGACACAAAGAAAGACTGATGGGTCGCTTCCCTCCCTGACGCTGACCCGGAAGGGCGAAACGCGCCTGCCGCCATACTGTCGCCCGTACGATTATTGGAACAAGCGCTGGAACCAATGGTGGTACGTGTTGATGTTCGATGTTCCGGAACGCGATCGATCCTATCGCGATACGTTGCGTAGGTTCCTGAAGGCCATGCGCCTAGGCTGCCTGCAAAAAAGCGTTTGGGTCACCCCATGGGATGTGCGCCCCGAATATGCCGACATGGATACCGCCGCCTCCATTGACAGCATCGCATTCCTTTTCGAAGCACGTACCGTTTTGGGATACGGGGATCAATCGGTGGTTCAGGAAGCATGGAATTTTAAAAGGATCAACCGGATTCAGGAACTCTACCTTCAGTTTGCCAATAAAAACCTATCCTTGCTAGAGACCGCGACCTCCTCCGAATCCAGCTTGGTGCAGCTGTTGCGAATGGATAGCCTCGCCTATGCTCAAGCCATGTCGATCGACCCGCTTCTTCCAAAGGAATTGCACCCAAAGGAATATGCGGGACTACGGGTTGCAGAACTCCACCACAAACTTATCAGCAGGATCGCAAAGCGATTATGACCCCGGGCGAGTCACACATAAACTCACGATCGTGAGTTTATGTGTGACTCGCCGGAAAACATGCCCTCTGCGGTGATCTCGACAGAAAGCCATCGGTATGACAGTATCGCTTGATATTGGATCTCATTATGGAACAGAAGCTACACCATCGGAACACACTGAAAAATGCGAAGAGGATCGTCGTAAAGGCGGGCAGCAAGGTGCTGGTGCAAAGCACCGGACGCCCGGACTCGCGGCGTCTCAAGCTACTGATTGACGAACTGGCACAGTTCCAGAACAGCGGCGGCGAAGTGGCTTTCGTTTCGTCGGGAGCGGTCGGCGCGGGACGAGAAGCCCTCGGCATGAAGAGCCGCCCCAAGGCCATGCCCGATCTTCAAATGGCGGCCGCCGTGGGACAGATGCGCCTGATGAGCATGTACGACAATCTCTTTGGGAAACACCGTTGCCAGATCGGACAGGTTTTGCTGACGTACGACGCACTCAAGCACCGCGAACGGCACCTCAACGCCCGCAACACCCTGCTCAACCTGATCGCCCACCGCATCATTCCCGTCATCAACGAAAACGACGCCATCTCCACCGAGGAAATCCAGTTTGGCGACAACGACGTACTCGCCGCGCTCGTGGCCATTCTCATCGATGCCGACGCATTGATCCTGCTCAGCACGACCGACGGGCTGCGCGAGCCGGACGGCAAGGGCAAAACGCGGCGCGTTTCCCATATCGAGGAAGTGGACGACGACGTACTCGGGCTGGTCGACGACAAGCAGGACCATCTTTCGACCGGCGGCATGGCGTCCAAGCTGCAGTCGGCACAGATCGCCGCGCACAACGGCATTCCCGTCGTGATTGCCAACGGGCGCAAGACCGGCGTACTAACCCGCATCCTTCAGGGATTGGACGAGGGCACCCTGCTCTTTCCAAAGGAACGGAATATCTCGAAACGCAAACGCTGGATCGCCTTCTTCAACCGCGCAGAAGGCCATCTGGTGGTTGACGACGGTGCCGCCGCCGCACTCGGCAAAGGAAAAAGCCTGCTTCCCGTCGGCATCGAATCCGTCGAGGGCGACTTCAAGATCGGCGCAATGGTCAATATCCAAACTCTGGACGGCGACACCATTGCGCGCGGTCTGGTGGAATATTCGAGCAACGAAATCGATGCCGTCAAAGGACAGAAAAGCTCCGGCACAATCGGCGAGACGATTCACTGCGATAACATGGTACTACTTTAGACAGGGGGAAACAGATGGACGTAAAAGAACAGATACTCCAAATCGGAGCGGATGCGCTGGCCGCCAGCCGCGAGCTGGCAAAACTTTCGACGCGCAAGAAAAACGCCGTCCTTGAGGCAATAGCCGACGAGCTGGATGCGCAACGCGGCTTCATTCAGGAAGAGAATGCAAAAGATCTGGCGGCGGGAAAAGAGAACGGGCTCGGCCCCGCCATGCTCGACCGTCTCGAACTGACCGACGCACGCATCGATGGCATGATCAAGGGGCTGCGCGATGTCGCTGTGCTGAACGATCCCGTCGGCGAGGAAATCAGCACATGGAACCGTCCCAACGGGTTGGAAATCAAGAAGGTTCGCGTTCCGATCGGCGTGATCGGCATCATCTTCGAGTCGCGCCCGAACGTTACATGCGACGCGGCGGCCCTCTGCTTCAAAACCGCCAATGCCGTAATTCTGCGCGGAGGCAAAGAGGCGCTCTGCTCCAACCTCGCGATTGCCAAAACCATGCAAACCGGCGGCCTGAAAGCCGGAATGCCGAAACATGCCATCCAGCTCATTCCCACCGCCGACCGCGAAGCCGTCAAGGTCATGTGCCAAATGGCCGACTACCTCGACCTCCTCATTCCGCGCGGAGGCGAAGGGCTGATCCGCGCGGTAACGGAAATGGCGCACGTTCCGGTCATCAAGCACTACAAGGGCGTTTGCCACACCTACATCGACACCTCGGCCGATCTCGACATGGCCTGGACTATTGCCGAAAACGCCAAATGCCATCGCCCGGGTGTTTGCAACGCCATGGAAACGCTTCTGGTGCACAAGGATATTGCCGCGGCCTTCCTGCCAAAAATGGGCAAAATCCTCGAAGCACGCGGAGTTGAAGTCCGCGGGGATGAAACGGTTTTGGGGCATATCCCGTCCGCCAAGCCCGCGACGGAGGCGGACTGGCACGAAGAATATCTCGATCTGATCCTCGCCATCCGCGTCGTTGAGGATGTCGACGCGGCCATCAACCACATCAACCAATATGGCTCCGGCCATTCCGACGCTATTGTGGCGCACGACGAAAAGGCTGAAAAGATCTTCCTTTCCGAGGTCGACTCCTCCTGCGTCTACGCCAATGCCTCCACCCGCTTCACCGACGGAGCCGAGTTTGGAATGGGCGCGGAGATCGGTATCAGCACCGACAAACTGCATGCCCGAGGCCCGATGGGATTGGAGGAACTCACTACCTATAAATACGTTATTGCAGGAAAAGGGCAGGTCCGGGAATAGCCCCGAAAAAAAGTGGATATTTCCACTTGCCACCCACGGCGAAATAACTACTATGTCGCTTCCTTTTACGGGGGTGTAGCTCAATTGGTTAGAGCGCCAGCCTGTCACGCTGGAGGTTGCGGGTTCGAGTCCCGTCACTCTCGCCACACTTATAGGCCTGCAATCGCAGGTCTTTTTTATTCCACTAAAACCCGCCCATTCCCCTTGGCCAAATGAACAGTTTGTGATACGAACTGTTCGTTATGAAAACCATTACGAAGGACCAGTTTGTCGAGTTCATGTCGGAGGCCCTGCCGGAGTTGATCTCGTCGGTCATGCGCGAGGATACGAGCGCCGTGGCATCGGGACAGATTTCAGTGCCGCAATTCTGGGCGCTGCACCATATCCATAAAATGGAGCAGATCACGGTAAACGAATTGGCCACCGCGCTCCACCGCGGCAAATCGTCCACCTCGGCGCTCCTCAACCGCCTGTCGAAGAACGGGCTGGTTCGCCGCAAGCGCAGCACAAGCGATCGGCGGATCGTCAACATCTCGCTTTCGGCGAAAGGCTCCAAGCTGATCGAACAGCTGGTGGAAAACCGTAAGGCCGGAATCCGCACAACCTATTCGCCCTTATCTGGTACAGAACGTGCTTTCCATAAAAAAATGATTGAGAAAATACTTCAACAAAGCAGAAAGATGGTCGCGATCGCGTTCATGCTGATCGCCTCCGCCCTCTCCGCCCTCTCCGCACCGGCGCAGGAAGCCGTCAAAAGCTACACCCTCGACGAAAGCGTCCGCATCGGATTGAAGCGATCGCTAGTGGTGGCCAACGTCGCGCGCAAGCGCGCGATTGCCAAGGCGACGCAGAAGCGCGCCTTGTCGGATGCCCTGCCGAAACTTACGGGAGTGGCCGACTATTCGCTCTACGACCCCGAAAACCTGACGGATTCCGGAAGCACCGCCGTGGGCGCCGAAGCCTCGTGGCAAATCTTTTCGGGAGGGCGCACGGTTTCGGCCATTCGCGCCTCCAAGGCCTATCGGCAGTTGACCGCCGATCAGGAGCGCCGCATCCAAGCCAGCCAGGTGCGCGACATTGCCTTTGGCTACCACGAAGTCCAACTCGCCCATGCGCAAGTCGAAGTGTTGGAGCAATCCGTGCGGCAGTTGAAGGATTTCGAGGCGGATACGCGGCAGAAGTACGAGGCCGGCACGGCCTCCGAATTTACATGGCTGAGTGCCAAGGTTTCATTGTCCAATGAAGAACCCCGGCTGATTGCGGCACGAAACAGGCTCAGCCTCGCGAAGATCGCATTCCGCAACCTAACCTTCATCGACGATGAGTTTGAGCTGTCCGATCCGCTGCACTACGCCCCGGTCGCCGTCAACCTCGATGCGGCACTGGCGCTCGGTCTTCAGAAGCGTCCGGAGCTCTTGGAAAAAGCCAGCGCCATCACGCTGCGCAAAGAAGACATCAACCAGCAAAAGAGCGACTACTATCCCAAGGTCAACCTTGTCGCCGGATACAACTACTACAACCCCGACCCCTACAGCTTCATCCCCGGCTCCACCGCCGACGGCTGGCAGGAGCACTGGAACGCGGGCGTGCGTGCAAGCTGGAACCTGTTCGACGGGGGCTTCCGGCGCGCCAATGTCAGCGAAAGCAAACTCAACATGGCCATCGAGGAGGATGAATACATCGATCTCCGGCGCACGGTCGAACTCGAAATCCGCACTCATTGGCTGCGCGGCCGCGACAGCGCCGAGGTCATCCATGCCACCACCGAAAGCATCGGGCTGGCCAAACGCGCGCTGGCGATTGCCCGCGCCCGCTTCGACGCCGGCCTGAGCACCAATCTTGAGGTCACGCAGGCCAATCTTGAACTGAGCGATGCGCAGCTCGCGCGGTTCATCGCCCTGTATGAATACATGAACGCCGTCACCGGAATGAAATATGCCATTGGCACCCTGCTTGAGGAGTACATAGATGAATAGGAAACCCAATCCCACCTCGTTGATCCTCTTCGGATCGCTAGCCACCATTCTTTTGCTGATTGTGCTGATGCTAGTGACAAAGCCCAACGGAAAGGATCTCCCCAAAGCAACGGAAACTCCCGTGATGGTTTCGACGTTGCGCGTCCACCTCACCAACACCGTGGATATCGTCTATCTGCCTGCACTCGTCGAGGCCAATGTGAACGCCGTGCTTTCCGCCGAAAAGGCCGGGCGTATTGTCAAACTCATGGCTGATCGCGGCGACCGCGTCGAAAAGGGACAGCTGCTATTGCAGATCGACGACCGCATCTGGCAGGCGAGCCTGAAGCAGGCCGAAATCGCCGCGCGCGACGCCCGGAAAAACTTCGACCGCTTCAAGGCGTTGCAGCAAGCCGGGGCGGTGGCGGCCAGCGAGTACGACCGTATCGAAAGGGACTCCGTCACGGCATCGAGCATGCTCGAAACAGCCAACATCAATATTGAACAGTGCCGCGTGGTTTCGCCCATCGCGGGAACCGTCAACGACCGCTTCGTGGAGGCTGGCGAATATGTCCAGCCCGGCACGCCCGTCTTCCAGGTGGTCGACCACGCCACCGTCAAAGTGATGATCCAGATTCCGGAAAAGGATATCTATTCCATAAAGCCCGGAGACCGCATGGCCTTCACCGTCCAGCCCCTGCCCGACCGCGTGTTCGAAGGCAAAACCACGTTTGTCGCCGCGCAGGCCGACGAACGCAACAACAGCTTCCGCGCCGAGCTGACCGTCGGCAACGCCGACGGCATCCTGCGTCCGGGCATGATCGCCCAGATCGAGTTTCACCGGGGCATCAGCCACAACATGGTTTCGCTGCCGATGTCGGCGGTGCTCCCCTCCAAGGGCGACCACATTGTCTATCTGGTCAAGAATGGCCACGCCGTGCGCCGCAAGGTGCAGATCGAAAACATTACCCGCGACCGCGCGCTCATTTCCCAAGGGCTGGAAACGGGCGACCAAGTCGTGGTCGAAGGCAACCGCACGTTGAGCGACGGGCAGCTTGTTGAAACCGTGGAACAGGGAATCGCAAAATGATCCTGACCCACTATGCCATTAAATTCCGCACGGCGGTCTTCGTCTTCATGGCGGTGCTCGTCATCATGGGCATTGCATCCTACCGCACGCTGCCGCGCGAAGGTTCGCCGGACATCACGATTCCGCAGGTATTCACCACCATCATCTATCCCGGCACCGCGCCCGAGGAGATGGAAAACCTGATCGTCATCCCGATCGAAAAGCGCCTCAACGAACTCGACAACATCAAGACCATCTCGGCGATGGCGTCCGACAGCGTTGCGGTATTCTCCATCGAATATCTCGCAGGCGTCGATGTCGATACCGCCATCCAGCGCGTGAAGGACAAGATCGACCTCGCCCGCCCCGACCTGCCGCAGGATCTCGACGAGCCGGTTGTCGAAGGGCTCAACTTCAGCACCGACATTCCGATCATGCGCTTCGCCATTTCCGGCGACGACGAGCTGGCCCGGCTCAAGAGCATCGCCGAATTCCTGCAGGACGGGATCGAAACGGTTTCGGGCGTGCGCGAAGCGCGCATCGTCGGCACGCGCGAGCGCGAAATCCGCATCGAATTCGACCTGCCCCGCCTGGTGGCCTACAACATTCCGCTGGCCGACGTCGTCGCGCTGATCGCCAAGGAAAACGTAACGGTCTCCGCCGGAATGCTCGAAGTCGACCAGAACAAGGTGCAGGTGCGCGTACCCGGCGAGTTTACCCTGCCCTCCGACCTGCGCGATCTGGTGGTGGTGCAGCGTGCGGGCCACCCGGTCTACCTGCGCGACATTGCCGCCGTCACCGATACCTACAAGGATCTCGAAACCCTTTCGCGCATCGACGGCGAAACCGCCGTCTCGATCGAAGTCCTCAAACGCGCCGGAGAAAACTCGGTCCAGTTGATCGACGAAATCAAGCAATACATCGACCCCGCCAAGCTGCCGCAGGACATCAAGATCACGATCGTGCAGGACGATTCGAAGGACATCCGCGACATGCTTGCCGAGCTGGAAAACAACATTGTCTCCGGCTTTTTCCTCGTCATCGTCGTGCTGCTGATCTTCATGGGCCGGCGCAACAGCCTGTTTGTCGGGCTGGCGATCCCCTTCTCGATGCTGCTGTCGTTCACGATCATGTCGCTGCTCGGCATCACGATGAACATGGTGGTGCTCTTTGCGCTGATCCTCGCGGTCGGCATGCTGGTGGACAACGGCATCGTGATCGTCGAAAACATATATCGCCTGCACTGCGAAGGCCTGCCGCGCATGGAGGCCGCGCAACGTGGCGCGGCCGAAGTGGCCTGGCCGGTCGCCACCTCCACGCTCACCACGCTGGCCGCCTTTTCGCCGCTGCTCTTCTGGCCGGACATCATCGGCGAATTCATGAGCTACATTCCGCGCACGCTGATCATCACGCTTAGTTCGTCGCTGTTTGTTGCGCTCGTGGTCAACCCGGCCATCTGTTCGGTGCTGATAAAGAAGGGCAAGCTCAACTTCGACGATGCCCAAACGGAGTTCCATCCCTTTATCCGCGCCTACGAAACCCTGTTGCGCAGCGCATTGAAACACCGCGGTGTACTGGTGCTCATCAGCCTGCTTTTTCTCGTTCTCAGTTCCCAGCTCTACGGGCGCTTCGGCAAGGGCGTCCAGCTGTTTGTCGACACCGAACCGCGCGCCGCCCAGATCGAGATCCGCTACCCCGAAGGCACCGCCATCGAAAAGACCGATCTTGCCGTCAAGCATATCGAGGAGACCATCAAGGGGTTCGACGATATCGAGTTTGTCCTGGCCAGCGTGGGCCAAGGCATGGGAAGCGAGTTTATGCAGGGCAGCGGCGGCACCTATCTGGGATCGCTGTACATCAAGTTTGTCGATGAAAAGGAGCGGACCGGCAGCACGGCGGATTTAATCCAAGCCTTCCGCGAGGCCATCGGCAAGGTTCCCGGCGCGGAGATCAAGGTGGAGAAACTTGAGGAAGGCCCGCCGCAGCAACCGCCGGTCAACATCGAAATCTCCGGCGAGGACCTTGGGCAGCTCAACGACATCGCCACCGAGATCAAGCGAAGCATCAGCCATATTCCCGGACTTGTCGACCTGCGCTCGGACTATGAAGACGCCCTGCCGGAGCTGCAGTTCATCGTCGACCGCAAACGCGCCGGCGTGCTCGGCCTCGACACCGAAACGATTGGCTTCTTCCTGCGCACGTCCATCTATGGCACCGAGTCGCACCGGAAGTTCCGCGCAGGCGAGGACGAGTTCGACATTACCGTGCGCCTCCCCCGCCCCAGCCGCGAACAGTTCAACCTGCTCGATGAAATCTACATCCCCGTCCAGGATGCCACCCCTGTGCCGCTCTCCTCGCTCGGCGAGTTCAAGTATACCGCCGGACGCGGCATCATCCGCCGCAAAAACCAGAAACGCATCATCACCGTTTCGGGAAACAAGGATGGACGCGAATCGAACGAGCTGCTGGCCGACATCGTTCCCATCGTCGGGAAAATAGAGCTACCGCCGGGCTACCGCATCGAATATACTGGCGACAAGGAGGATCAGCGGGAATCGTCCTCGTTTTTACTCAAGGCATTCCTCCTCGCGCTGGCCGGCATTCTCGTGGTGCTGGTGTTCCAGTTCAACTCGGTGCTGCTGCCCTTCGTCATCCTTCTCTCCATCGTGCTCTCGATCATCGGCGTCATGTGGGGGCTGCTGCTCACGCGGATGAACTTCAGCATTATCATGACCGGCGTCGGGATCATCAGCCTCGCCGGCATCGTGGTGAACAATGCCATCGTGCTCGTCGACTGCATCAACCAGATGAAGAAAAAAGGGATGGATACCGCCGAGGCCGTCGTGCATGCCGGCCGCCTGCGCCTGCGCCCGGTTATGCTGACGGCCATCACCACCATCCTCGGCTTGATCCCGATGGCGATAGGCTTCAGCTTCGACATACACACCTTCCGCTTTGCGGTCGGTGGCGCGACCTCCGCGTGGTGGGCACCCATGGCGATTGCGGTCATCTTCGGCCTCGCCGTCTCCACCCTGCTCACGCTGATCCTCGTCCCGCTCATGTACAGCCTGGCCGATTCCTTCGCCGCCTTCCTCAAGCGCCATATCAAGGTGGGTGCGGATGAATAGAAATACGCAAAGGGCCGCTACGTCAAGCTCGTCGCCCTCTCCGCCCACAACGGGCCATGGACGTCGCTGGCGGAATTTGACCTCTTGACTGTGAAACAAGGGAGTGACAACAAACCTTTGAATGTCCTGTTTCAAAATGGAAAAGCGTCTGTTAGCGTAGGGACGTTTTTACAACATGGAGGAACAGGATGAACAAACCAAACCGAATCCAAGCAGGCTTGCTCTGCATGGGAGTGGCGATCAACTTGACGGCACAGGAATATACAACGGCACCGGGCGCTTCGGATAAGATCGTTCCGCCGACGACGGAATGGATCGAAAAAGTCACGGAGCTGGCCCCGGCCAAGGCGACGATCCAACCCGGCGCGCCCCGGCGAATTCTACTGTTTTCCCTCGCAACGGGATATAAGCATAAAGTGATCCCGCACGCGTCGGAGGTGGTCAAGGTGCTGGGAAGCAAGTCCGGTGCGTACACGGTCATCGAGAGCACCGACATCGAAATGCTGGCACCGGAAAAGCTTAAAGCATTCGATGCGGTGGTGCTGAACAACACCTGCCCGAAGGGGGAATACCGGAATCTATTTCTGGACGTGCTCGCCGATACCCCGGAGGCGGAACGGAACCAACGGGCGGCGGAACTGGAGCAGAGCCTGCTCGATTTTGTGCGCAACGGAAAGGGGCTGGTCGCCTTGCACGGTGCCATAACCGTCCAGAACAATTCCCCGGAATTCAGCGAAATGATGGGCGGAAGTTTTGATTTCCACCCCAAGCGGCAAACCGTGACCCTCGATCTGGTCGACCCCGCCCACCTCCTCGTAGCAGGTTTTCGCGGCAAGGGCTTTATCCACACCGACGAACCCTATCTCTTCAAAAACGCCTATGCCAAAAAGAACTTCCGCCCGCTTCTGGAAATGAATGTGGGAAAGCTGGATGAACAGACCCGGAAAAACCCCAAAGTCGCGGGCGAGATCCGCTATGTGGCATGGATCAAAGAATATGGCGAGGGCCGGGTTTTCTACTGCGGGCCATCGCACCAGCCCGAAAGCTACGAAACCGCCGCCATGCTTCAGTTTGTCCTCGATGGCATCCAGTACGCGCTCGGGGACCTGCCGTGCGATGATTCTCCGATAAAATAGAAAGCCAACCCCGAAAACAAAGGTTTACATGGAGATATTCAATCAGGTGATTTTAATTTCCGGCATTTTTCTCGCCCACATCGCAGTGCAAGCCGGAACCGCATTGGAGATTCGAAACGACGGGGCGCGGCTGGCGATTGGACACGACGGACAGGAATTGCTGGGCTACCAGGTTTTGCCCATGCAAAACCCGAAGGGCGGGGATGCGTTCAAGGGCAGCAATTTCATCCACCCGCTCAGAACGCCGTCGGGCTTTGCGGTAACGGATTTACAGCCGAAGGACCATTTGCATCATTTCGGGGTTTGGTGGCCGTGGAAATACATCGAGGTGGATGGCCGCAAGATCGTCTGCTGGGAGTTGCAAAAGGGCAAAGGACTGATCCAAGGACGCAAGGCGACGGTACAGGACAAAGGGTTCGTTTCGGAAAGCGACTATATCGACCGCACCGCTCCCGGTGGCCCGCTGGTGGTATTGAATGAAGAAACCAGCGTGCGCGTTACCGGTTTCAAGCAATCGGCAGCCAACGGCTACTATCTTGATATAGAGATTACCCACCGTTGCGCAACGGAGCATCCGGTGAAAGTCTCCGCCTATCGCTACAGCGGATTTGGCTACCGTGGCGCGGCATCGTGGAACAAGGACACCAGCACCATATTGACCAGTGAGGGCAAGGATCGGTCCACAGCAAACTTCACTCGCGCCGACTGGACGCGCGTACAGGGCGCCACGCCGAACAACGGAACCGCCGGGGTGTTGCTGATGGGGCATCCGGACAACCGCGACCATCCGGAAATGCTGCGCACATGGGACAAGCAGCATAACGGCGCAATATTCGTTAACCTTAATCCGGTACAGGAAAAACCGTGGAAATTCGAGCCGGGCAAAAAATACACCCGCCGCTACCGCATGTTTGTCTATGATGGAAAAGTTGGCAAAGAACAGGCTAAACGCCTATGGAAGGAGTATGAGAATGAAAAATAGCACAACGCTTTCACGAAATACGTTCCTGAACATTTCGGCCGGAGTCGCCGCCGCACCGCTCATCCTTCCCTCGGGGGTGCTGGGGGCGGAACAGGTACTACGCATCGGCTGCATCGGCCCGGGACGCATGGGATGCAGCAATATGTTTGCCATGGTGAGCTGCGGGGCGGACAAAGGCATCAACGCCCGCATCACGGCCGTGTGCGATGTCGACCTCAACCGCGCCCAGCAGGCCAAAAAGGATTTGGAAAAGAAATATGCAGACAAGGGAATGACGGTTGACGTCAAGGTCTACCAGGATTTCCGCAAGCTACTGGCCTCGCCGGATATCGACGGCGTAATCATTGCCACGCCGGATCATCAGCACGCCGTCAACGCCATTGCGGCGGCCAACGCAAAAAAGGATATCTACCTCCAGAAACCGCTGACCTATTCCATCGTCGAGGGCCAGAAACTGGTCGAAGCCGTGCGGCGCAACAAGGTGATTTTGCAGACCGGCGCGCAGCAGCGTTCGAGCATCTATTTCCGCAAGACCTGCGAGCTGGTGCGCAATGGATTTATCGGAAAGCTCCAGAAGATCGAAGTGGTGGTGCCCACCGACAAAGGCACCGGTAATCCGGCGCGGTCGCCCGTACCGTCAAACCTGGATTATGACATGTGGCTCGGCCCAACGCCCGTGCAGCCCTATGCCGTTCGACGGGTCCACCCACAAGAGGGTTTCTCGCGACCCGGCTGGCTGCAGATCGAAGCGTACTGCCGCGGCATGATCACTGGATGGGGCGCGCACATGTATGATATCGCCCAGTGGGGGCTTGGCCTCGACACCACCTCCGGCCCGGTGGAGATTAAAGCCTCCGCCGACTTCCCAAAACGCGGGCTCTTCGATGTCCATGTCGGCTATCAGGCCGAAGCGATGTATGCCAACGGTGTGAAGATGGTTTCCCACAACGGAAACCCCGGCGTTAAATTCATTGGCTCCGATGGGTGGATCTGGGTGGATCGCGGCGGATTCAAAGCCCCCGACCGCGCCATCTTCCGCGAAAAAATTCCCGGCGATGGAATCCACCTGTACGAAAGCAAGAACCACGAGGCCGACTTCCTGCGCAGCATGCGCACCCGCAAGGATCCCTGCAACCCCGTCGAAGCCGGACACCGCTCCAACAGCGTCTGCGTGATCCATCACATTGCCATGAAGCTAGGTCGAAAGCTCGAGTGGGATCCGAAAACCGAAAAGTTTATCGGGGACGATGAAGCCAACCGCATGCTCGACTTCCCGCACCGGAAACCATGGGTGGTGTAGAATCCTTTTCCATAAAAAACAGGGTTCTTGACCCAAATCAATGATTGGAATTCCGAGCTATGCATAATCCCCGGCATCGTCTACAACAATTATAGATTGGATTGTTTAAAAATTAACCTAGCGAGGAATAAAAATGAGTATGTTCTGTTATCAGTGCGAACAAACCAGCCAGTCGACGGGTTGCACCGCGTTCGGCGTATGTGGAAAAGATCCGGAAACCGCAGCCCTGCAAGATCTGTTGATGCAAGTGTGCAAAAAGATTTCCGAAAAAGCACACGCAGCGCGCAAAGCCGGCCAGACCACTCGCGAGGCCGACCTGTTTGTGATGGAAGGCCTCTTCACCACCGTCACCAACGTCAACTTCGACCCCAACGATCTGGCTGGCATCATCAGCCGCGGTGCACAGGTGCTGAAGGAGATGGGCGGCGATTGGGAATTGCCTAGCGATCTCGACGGCCTGATTTCGCAAGGCGAAAAAGTCGGCATCGAAAGCCGCATGAACACGCTTGGCCCGGATATTACCGGCTTGCAAGAACTCATTCTCTACGGCCTGAAAGGCACCGCCGCCTATGCCGACCACGCCTACATTCTCGAAAAGGAAGACGACAGCGTTTTTGCCTTCTTCCACGAGGCGATGGCCTTCCTGCTCAACCCCGCGCCGACCGTCGACGAGCTCGTTGCCCTCGCGCTGAAGACCGGCGAAGTCAACCTGACCGTGATGGGACTGCTCGATGCCGCCAACACCGGCATCTACGGCCACCCCGTCCCGACCCCCGTGAATATTGCGGCGGTTAAAGGCAAGGCGATCCTTATTTCGGGCCACGACCTGAAAGACCTCGAACTGCTGCTCAAGCAGACCGAAGGCAAAGGCATCAACATCTACACCCACGGCGAAATGCTCCCCTGCCACGGCTATCCGGAACTCAAAAAGTATCCGCACCTCGTCGGCAACTATGGCGGCGCATGGCAGGATCAGCGCTCCGAGTTCGAAGCCTTCCCGGGTTCGATCCTGATGACTACCAACTGCATCCAGAAGCCGAAGGAAAACTACAAGGCGCGCATCTTCACCTGCGGCCTCGTCCAATGGCCGGGCGTCCAGCACATTTCCGACGGCGACTTCACACCGGTGATTGATGCCGCGCTTGCGGCTGATGGTTTCGCGGAAACCGAAGAGGAAAAAACCATCCTGACCGGCTTTGGCCACAATGCCGTACTCGGCGTGGCACCGCAGATCATCGAGGCCGTCAAGAGCGGTGCCCTCAAGCACTTCTTCCTGATCGGCGGGTGCGACGGCGCGAAGTCGGGACGCAACTACTTCACCGAGTTTGCCGAAGCCGTGCCGGATGACAGCGTGATCCTGACGCTGGCCTGCGGCAAGTTCCGCTTCAACAAGCTTGAGTTTGGCGACATTGGCGGCATTCCGCGCCTGCTCGACATGGGCCAGTGCAACGATGCCTACTCGGCCGTCCAAGTGGCCGTGGCTCTTGCCGGGGCCTTCGAGTGCGGCGTGAACGACCTGCCGCTCTCCTTCATCCTCTCGTGGTACGAGCAGAAAGCCGTCTGCATCCTGCTGTCCCTGCTGCATCTGGGCATCAAGGATATCAAGCTCGGCCCGACCCTGCCGGCCTTCGTAACCCCGACCGTGCTGCAAGTGCTTGTTGACAACTTCAACATTGCACCCACCACCACCGTCGAGGCCGATATGGCGCAGTGTCTCGGAGCCTAGTACTCTGAATTCCTTAAGGCTTCGGATATAGCCTCTTGAGTTTGAGCAGCGGGTTCTCGAATGGTTCAACTCAAGCATGGGGGGCGGGGTTGAACTCATCCATATCGATGGCAAGGCTCTCAGAGCCACTCTCGACGAGAACAAGGCCGACTACTTCTGCATCGTGAAGAAAAACACCAAGACCGTTCTGGAGCAGGTAGAAGATACGGCGGAAACCTTCGATATCGGCCACGGGCGGGCAGAGAAGCGCCGTGTGGAAATGCTTTTCACCACCCCGGGGAGGTTGGCTACGCGCATGGCCATGCCTGCGGCCGGATCATCCGCACGAGAGAGCAGATCCGGGAGGGGCAACCCGGCGAAGCCAAAGAGGAAACGGAATACTTCGTCGCTAGCCACAAGGATGCCCGGCATCGGGGGGCACGCTTTTCCCTCGACGTTGCAAGGGAGCATTGGGCCATTGAAAACAAGCTACACCACGTCAAGGATCGCTCCATGGACGAAGACCGCATCCGCATGGGCGGCGCCTATGCCAGAATCAAGGCGGGTATCCAGTCAATGGCGGCGGTAACCTTCAGCGACATCAAAGGGAGCACCAACTGCATTCAACGGCGAATCGCTTCGAAATCCAAGATCGCAATGGGTCTCATGTCGTGCAAGTCACTGTCAAAGTGGGCGTTGGAGTTTTTGCAACAGCCCTGTTGGAACAGTGATGATGACAACAACCGAAAGTTTCCTATGATCAACCAACATATGGTCATCGGGGATTGGTTTAGGCTAACCAAGAGCGAAACCTCGGAAATAGAAGTGCTGGTTGGGCAGATGAAGATCAATCCCAAGGAAGCGGCCCTCGAGGGGCCGACATTCGGGGTCGTGAAACAACCTGTTTCAACCATGAACAACGGCAGGGACACATCGCGCCTTGGAAGAGGGACTTGACCCGCCCGTTGGATCGGGTTACAAAGTCCTTCATTAATCGGAGACCACGGAAGCTACCATAGACCCTCAATAAAGCGCACTAAACCGAAAGCGATATCGTGACAGAGAAAAAACGTTTTTTTGCAAATCACTCAAAATCCAGCGCCTTGGTCGTCAGTCTGGCGATCCATGCCGTTCTCATCGTTGTAGCCATTTCGTTTGTGGCGGTAAAGGTGATCATAAAAGAGGAACCGGATTTCGTAGCCAAGAGGGTAAGCCGCCCCAAGATGCCGCCGAAAAAGCTACAGGTTCCGGTGGATGTAAAAAAGCGAAAGCCCAAACCCCGGTTGCGCAAGCGCATCGTTTCCCAGCAAAAAAACTTTGCCGACATAAAAATGCCGGAGATTACCGGGATAAAAGGCGGCTTGGGCAACATGGGCGGGGACGGTCTCGGAAGCATGGGGTTCGACATGGACATCGGGGATTTGTTTGGCAGCAACAAGTCCATGGGAAACGAGCTCACCGGCACGTTCTACGACCTAAAGCAGACGAGGGACGGCAAGCCGACCAAGATGGACAACGAGAAATATATTACGGTACTGAACCGTTTCGCCAAGTCATGGGACACTGATCGCTTGAACGGATATTTCAAGGCGCCCAAAGAAAAATATGCCTCCTTCTTTATGCTTCCCCACATGTCGGCCAATGCTGCACCGAAAGCCTACGGGGTCGAGAATATCGTTAAACCCAAGCATTGGGCGGCCTACTATAAAGGACATATATCGGCTCCGGAAACCGGGCGCTACCGTTTTTGCGGTATTGCAGACGATGTCATGCTGGTGCGGATTCGCGGCCATCTGGTCATTGATGCAAGCTATCCCGCCTGGAAGGGAAAGGTTACAAACTGGAACAGCGATGATGACAACAACCGAAAGTTTCCTTTGATCAACCAACATATGGTCATCGGGGATTGGTTTAGGCTAACCAAGGGCGAAACCTCGGAAATAGAAGTGCTGGTTGGCGAATGTCCGGGCGGAATATTTTATTGCCAACTGCTCATTGAGCAGAAGGGAAAAGAATATAAGCAAGTTCCCTTCACCTACAAGGAAGAATCAGGAACCCGCCCCGTTCTGCCAGTCTTCAAGACCAAGGAAATTCCCGAAAAGCTGGTTGGGCAGATGAAGATCAATCCCAAGGAAGCGGCCCTCGAGGGGCCGACATTCGGGGTCGTGAAACAACCTGTTTCAACCATGAACAACGGCAGGGACACATCGCGCCTTGGAAGAGGGACTTGACCCGCCCGTTGGATCGGGTTACAAAGTCCTTCATTAATCGGAGACCACGGAAGCTACCATAGACCCTCAATAAAGCGCACTAAACCGAAAGCGATATCGTGACAGAGAAAAAACGTTTTTTTGCAAATCACTCAAAATCCAGCGCCTTGGTCGTCAGTCTGGCGATCCATGCCGTTCTCATCGTTGTAGCCATTTCGTTTGTGGCGGTAAAGGTGATCATAAAAGAGGAACCGGATTTCGTAGCCAAGAGGGTAAGCCGCCCCAAGATGCCGCCGAAAAAGCTACAGGTTCCGGTGGATGTAAAAAAGCGAAAGCCCAAACCCCGGTTGCGCAAGCGCATCGTTTCCCAGCAAAAAAACTTTGCCGACATAAAAATGCCGGAGATTACCGGGATAAAAGGCGGCTTGGGCAACATGGGCGGGGACGGTCTCGGAAGCATGGGGTTCGACATGGACATCGGGGATCTGTTTGGCGGAAGCAGCTCTGGCGGCAACGAGCTTGTCGGAACCTTCTTTGACCTGAAGCAGACCCAGAAGGGCAAGCCGACCGGAATGAACGATGCCCGATATATTGCGACACTTCAAAGATTCATGAAGTCGTGGGATATCAGGCGATTGGAAGATTATTTTGTGGCCCCAACAAAAAAATATGCCACTTTCTTTATGATTCCAGATATCAGTGCCAATGCCGCCCCAAAGGCCTACGGGGTCGACAACGTCGTGCAACCCAAGCACTGGGTAGCCTACTACACCGGGAAGATTTCGGCACCGGAAACCGGCCACTACCGATTTTGCGGTACCGGAGACGACGTCCTGGTCGTGCGGATTCGCCGTCGCCTCGTTCTCGATGCAGGGACGCAGCGAAAAACCGGCTGGCAAAGCGATGACGACAACAATGCTAGATACCCTGCGCTACAAACCAAAAGCTATAAACAAAGACCTATGTATATCGGCGATTGGTTTAAGCTAACCGCAGGAAAACCTTCAGAAATCGAGATCCTTTTGGGTGAAATGCCGGGTGGCCTTTTCTACTGCCGGTTGCTGATTCAGAAAAAAGGGGTGGAATATAAGCAAGTTTCCTTCTCCTACAATGGGGAAACAGGAACCCGCCCCGTCCTTCCTGTTTTTAAAACCAAGGAAATTCCCGAAAAATTGATTGGAGAAATGAGGATTGATCCCAAGATCGAAACTCTTGAGGGGCCGTCGTTCGGGGTTCTGGATTCGGATTAGGAAACACACACGCATGAACCCACTCGAGGAAAGCATCCGAAAGAACTGTCCGCCACTAGCACCGCTCCCGACCGCAACCCAACCGCATTTTAACCCGCTTGGACAGGTGAAAGCGGTGCTGTTCGATGTGTATGGAACCCTGTTTGTTTCGGGATCGGGCGATGTGGGCACCGCCGCCGCAACGGATACGGCGGAGGCCTTGACGCAGGCGTTGGTGGTTTCCGGATTCGATGGCGATTTGGAGCAAGCCGGGCAGGTTGGCAAAGGTCTACTCAAAACCGAAATCCTTGAATGGCACAAGGCCGGGCGTGCGGCAGGCGTCGATTTTCCGGAAGTGGAGATTTCCAAGGTTTGGAAAAAGATCATCGATTCGCTCTGCAACACGGATACCCTGACGACGGAGGAGGTCGAACTCGACCAGATCCGATGCTTGGCGGTGGAATACGAGTGCCGGGTGAACCCGGTCTTTCCCATGCCCGGAAGCATTGAAACCATCGAGTCGTTGAGAAAGCGCGGACTGGCGCTGGGGATTGTTTCCAACGCGCAGTTCTACACCCCCCTGCTCTTCCCTGCTTTTTTCGGGCAGACCCCCGAGCAGTGCGGCTTCGATCCGGACTGCTGCATCTGGTCGTACAAGGAATTGAAGGCCAAGCCCTCGGCGTCGCTTTTCCCAAAGGCTGGAAAGTTTTTGAGAAAGAACCACGGCATTGAGTTGGAGGAAACCGTGTATGTGGGCAACGACATGCTGAACGACATCTATTGCGCCAAGCAGGCCGGGTGCAAGACCGTGCTGTTCGCCGGCGACCAGCGGTCGCTGCGCCTGCGCGAAAACGATGCGCGTTGCCTTGCCATCCAACCCGATGCTGTGGTTACCTCCCTCTCCCAATTTTTGGAGATTCTTTAATGCTCAATGCGGTAGTATTTGATTTCGACGGAATCATCGTGGATAGCGAACCGATGCACTTTCGCGCTTTTCAGGATGTGCTTGAACCCCTCGGAAAAGGATTTCCATGGGAGGAATATTGCGAAACCTACATCGGCTTCGACGACCGCGACGCATTCAGGGAAGCCTTCAAAGCCAAAGGCGAAAAGATTTGCACGCGCGACCTCAAACGCATGATTTCCGAAAAGGCGGAATTCTTCCAGCAGCTCGTCCGGGCGGGCAAAGCCGCCCCGCTGCCCGGTGCCGTGGAGCTGATTAAAAGCATTCCCCGCAAGCTTCCGCTTGCACTGTGCAGTGGAGCACTGAAAGAGGATATTCTACCGATCCTTGCCCATCTTGGCCTTGAAGAGGCCTTCAGCGAGGTCGTCACGGCCGAAGACACCCAGAAGAGCAAGCCCGATCCGGCACCGTACAAGCTGGCCATTAAAAAACTCGGGCTGGACGATCCCGCCACGGCCGTCGCCATCGAAGACACCCCGGTCGGCATCATCTCGGCCAAGGGGGCCGGACTAAAGGTGCTTGCCGTGACCAACAGCTACGACCGTGAATACCTGCTTGAAGCCGACGCCGTGACCGACTCGCTCGAAAACATCAGTCGTCTCTCGCTTGAAGACATGGTGCTCTGAGGCGTGACGAATGATACGTGAAGCGTGATTCCTGTTGCGCCGGGCTTGGTTGCTTCGTAAAGTACGCGCGATTTCAAACCCTTAACTTGAGGATAGGAGCATGACCCCAGCAGCAACTAAAATCGAACTTCCAGGCATCGAAAAATTCAAAACCGGCAAAGTCCGCGAAGTCTACGACCTCGGCGACCAATACCTTTTCATCGCATCCGACCGCATTTCGGCCTTCGACTGCGTCATGCCCAACGGCATCCCGGACAAGGGGCGGGTGCTCAACATGATTTCGAAATTCTGGTTCGACCGCACCGGCGACATCGTCCAAAACCACATGATCTCCACCGATGTGGCCGACTTCCCTGCCGAACTGCAGGAACACGCCGAACTCCTGAAGGGACGCTCCATGCTGGTGAAGAAGGCGGAGTTGCTCCCCGTAGAGTGCATTGTGCGCGGCTACCTGATTGGCTCCGGCTGGAAGGAATACCAGAAATCCGGCACCATTGGCGGCATGCCGCTGCGCCCGGGGTATGAAATGGCCGGCAAGCTCGACGAAGCCATTTTCACCCCGTCCACCAAGGCCGACGAAGGCCATGATGAAAATATTTCCATCGACCAGATGAACGAGATCGTCGGCGAAGAACTGGGGGAAAAGCTGATCGACATCAGCCTCAATCTCTATAAAACCGCCGCCGACTATGCGCTCACCAAGGGCATCATCATTGCCGACACCAAGTTTGAGTTCGGCCTGGTGGACGGCGAACTCATCCTGATCGACGAGGTGCTGACACCCGACAGCTCGCGCTTCTGGCCAGCCGACACCTACCAGCCCGGCTCATCCCCCCTCTCGTTCGACAAGCAATTTGTGCGCGACTACCTCGAAACGCTCGACTGGGATAAAACCCCGCCCGCGCCCGAGCTGCCAGAAGCGATCATCATGAAGTCCCGCGAGAAATATCTCGAAGCCTATCGCCTGCTTACAGGCGAAGAACTGGGCTGCTGACGCAGCGGTTATCCGTTATTGGTTGTTGAGCCTTTCACCTGACAACCAATAACAATTAACCGATAACCACGTTATGAATGCACTGCTAGAGAGCTTTCTCGACTATATCTCGCTGGAGCGCGGGCTGAGCATCAATACGCGCAAGGCGTATGCGGATGACATTAAGCAATTTCTGGACTCCCTTGCGCAAAAGGGCGTCTCCTCGCTCAACCAAGTGAGCCGGAAGCAGATCCTCGACCACCTGATGGCGATGAAGGCGAGGGGCATGTCGACCAACTCGATTTCGCGGCACCTCGTTTCCATCAAGGTCTTTTTCCGCTATCTCCAGCAGGAAGGCCTGCTGGACCGGAACGTAACCGACACGATGGACTCGCCCCGGCTGTGGAAAATCCTGCCGGACACGCTATCGGAAAAGGAGGTTGACCTGCTATTGGCCGCGCCGGATATGCGCAAGCCGCTTGGCGTGCGCGACCGCGCCATCCTTGAACTCTTCTACGCTTCCGGCCTGCGCGTCTCCGAGCTAGCTGGTCTCCAGCTTCCCGACCTGCATACCGACGACGGCTACATCCGCGTGATCGGCAAAGGCCGCAAGGAGCGGGTCATTCCCGTGGCCGGGGAATCCATCCGCCTACTCAACCGCTACCTCGAAGAGGTCCGCCCCCTGCTCTGCGAAAACCCGCATTTGCAGAACGTCTTCGTTTCCAAGCGCGAAACAGCGCTCTGCCGCCAGCGGCTTTGGCAGATCATCAAGAAATACACCAAAGACGCCGGCATCATGAAAAACGTGACGCCGCACACCCTGCGCCACTCCTTTGCCAGCCACCTGCTGGATAACGGCGCGCCCCTGCGCGTGATTCAAGAAATGCTCGGACACGCCGACATTGCCACCACCCAGATCTACACCCACGTCAACCCCGCGCGCCTCAAGTCGATCCACCAGCAGTTCCATCCCCGCGCATAGACGGACGCATCACGCTTTTCATTTGGCCAGCCGCGCGGGAAGCAACTATTTTCCTGCCCTATAAAACCAAAGAAAGAACAATCCATGACCTCCCTTAAAAAGCTATCGCGAGTCCGGGGCACTTCGACATCGCATCGGCTTCCTTGATCTGCCCCGATGAACAGCTCGCCATGCAGTCGCCCAGGATTCTCCCTGCGGAACGATGGACGAATTGCACCTTCACATTTCCGACAACTCGTTCGGTGCGGCGACAACGGAAAGGCGATACCGTTTTCCTGCCGCACAGCACGGCTGGCTCTTCATGCGCAAAAGCGGCGTCGCCCGCCACGTGAGCCGAGTTGGACACGGCAACGTGGCCTCACTCGGTTGGTTGCTCCGCACTCCAAGAGTTTTTTCAAGCTTCCATTTTCCGGCTCTTCCATTATTCTTTTGGAACGTTGGAAATATTTACGGATCGACATCGTTAGGTATGGATTACCATGGCGCATTTCAAATACACAGGACGCACAAAGAAGGGGGAGCGGATCGACGGTGTCGTCGAGGCCGCTGATCGCGCGGGTGCCGTTCGGCAGATTGAGTCGATGGGGCAAGTCCCGGTATCGATCACCGAAACCACCAAGACGGTCAACCAGGATTCCGGCGATGGGAAGCGCTTCAAGTTCGAACTCGGCTTCCAGCGCAAACCTAAAATGAAGATGCAGGATCTCCTGCTCTTTTCGCGCGAGCTTTCCGATCTGGTGGCCTCGGGCATGACGATCGGCCGCGCGCTCCACACGCTCTCCGCACGCAAGGATGAAAGCGCGGCCGGGCAGATTGTGGCAACCCTGCGCGACGAGATCATCCAAGGCACCTCGTTTTCCGACGCACTGGAGCTCTACCCCGAAACCTTCTCCACGCTCTACGTCAACCTCGTCCGCGCCGGCGAAGCCAGTGGAAACCTGCCGACTGCACTTGAACATATTTGCGTGCATTATGAGCGGGTGCAGGATGCCCGCGGAAAGGTCATGGCCGCGATGAGCTATCCGATCATCGTGATGGCCGTGGGCGCTGGCGCGGTCATTCTCATGATGACCTTCATCGTCCCGAAATTTGTGAACACCTTCGACGAGATGGGTGCCACCCTGCCCCGCCCCACCCTCATGCTGATGGCCATGAGCAACTTTCTCACCCACTATGGTTTGATTTTAACCCTGCTTATTATTACGGGAACCTTCCTGTTTAAAAAATGGATCAAAGAAGGCACGGGCCAACAAATCTGGCATCGGACCATCCTGCGCATCCCGATTGCGGGCACCATTGTGACGACCAATGCATACGCCCACTTTTCACGCACCCTTGGCACGCTGCTACAAAACGGCGTATCGGTTCTTCCCGCCCTGAAAATTGTCCAGAAAACAATCAACAACGTGATTATTTCCGAAGAAATCGGCAGGGCGCTCGGGCGCGTGACCGATGGCTCCAGCCTTTCCGGCCCGCTGGCGCAAGGCGAGGTTTTCCCGCGCCTGCTCACCGATATGCTGGCGGTCGGCGAGGAGACCGGCGATCTGGCGGGTTCCTTGAGACACATCACGCGGCGCTACGACAGCGAACTGGATCGGTTGGTCCAAACCTGCACCACCGTACTCGAACCCTTGCTTATCGTCGGCGTAGCCATCATCATCGGCGGCATTGTCGTCGCCCTCCTACTTCCCATATTGACCCTCACGGATTCACTGCACGTTTAAATCAACACGAAGGAGAACACCCATGAAACACCCCAGCAAACAGGATCAACATTTGAGCAAGCGGTCGGGTTTTACCTTGATCGAAATCATCCTCGTCGTGGTTATCATTGGAATTCTGGCCGGCATTGCGATTCCCCGCATGGGCGGAAAAGCTGAAAAAGCACAAATTGCCCAAGCCAGGTCGAATATCGTTGCGTTGGGCATGGCCATTCAGGAATACGAAATGATGAACGGCATGTATCCCTCCAGTCTCGACGGTCTTCTTGATGAATCCAAGGGCGGCCCCTACATGGAAAAGAAAAAGATCCCAACCGACCCGTGGGGCACCCCCTTTGTCTATGCCGCTCCGGGATCTCACAATAGCCACACCTTTGATCTCTCCTGCACCTCGCCCAAAGGAACCCTTGTCAACAATTGGGAATAGGAAAGCCATGGAACACTGGATTCATGGATTTATGGGTGGATGGAAGCGCAAGGAGGCGATTCCAAACCACCCATTCATTCGTTCACTCAAAAATGGATTCACACTGATCGAAGTGATTCTGGTGGTCGTGATCTCCCTGATCCTCCTAGGTGTGGCGATCCCCCACTTTGCCCACACCTACAAGGGCGCAAAACTGCGAACAGCGGCGCGCACCATCGATCGCATGGCGAAGTATGCCCGCAGCACGGCAATCATGCGCGAAAAGACCATGGCCCTCGTCCTCAACCACGAAACGATGGAGATCTATCTGGGGGCGGAGACAGCAGCCAACACCAGCACGAACTCCGCCGACGGGGAGCTGGACCAGGATGTGCTGAAGCGGCTCGGCTATGTGGATGGCGAATCCTTTGGCGATGCGGGCGGCATCGAAAAAGAGATCCACCGATTCCTTCCCGAGGGATTGGAAGTAGCCGATTTTGAACAAGATGGGCTTGATGAGGACGAAACCTACGAAGACCTGTACCTGATCCGCTATTATCCGAATGGCCAGTCGGATTGGTTTATCCTTGAATTGGAAAACAACAAGGGCATGGGCGTGAAGCTGGAAAACGATCCCATCTCCGGGAAAATCAAATCGGAATTCATACAATAACCCCCATCCGTGCCCGTTGTTCGCGCACGGAGGAAGAGCCTGGATAAATGGACCAAACGGACATCGATTGCATCAACGCCTATCTGGCAGGCGACGCCAATGCGCTGGAACCGCTGGTGGAAAAGTACAAGCGTCCGCTCTATTCGTTCATTCTGAAAATGACCGAAGGGCGCGAGGATACCGATGAGATCTTTCAGGAAACCTGGTTTCGGGCACTAAAGAATGTCCATAAGTTCAAGCACAAGAACTTTCTGAACTGGTTGTTCCGGATTTCGCATAATCTGGTGATCGACCGGGCGCGGCGCAACAAGCGGAATGTGTCGATGCAGAGCACGGCTGGCGGAGACGGTGACGACCGAACACTCGAAGACCGCCTCCCCGCACCGGGCATTTCACCCGCCGAGGAAGTCGGCGGCACCCACCTCGGAACACGGATCGACGCGGCCGTGGAAATGCTGTCCCCGGAGCAAAAGGAGGTTTTCCTGATGCGGATGTACGCCAACACCTCGTTCAAGGAGATTGCAAAGATCCAAAAGTGCTCAATTAATACTTGTTTGGCTCGGATGCAATATGCACTGACCAAGCTGCGTTCTACATTAAGGGAAGAATATGACGAGTTGCAGGAGGCGCTATCATGAAATGCAATGAGGCAGAAAAGTATATCCTATTGCAGGATTCCGGCGAAATTTCCGGCAAGCACGGCGGAGTCCTCGCCGCGCACTTGCACGGTTGCGAAGCCTGCCGCCGCTTCCAGCACGCCTTGGCCGAGTCCTGCGGCATGATCCAGGCATCGGAAGAACCGTCCGAAGCGATAGTGAACAACATCAAACGCGAAGCCCGCAGACGGGTTCCCGAACAGAAACAGGCCACATTCGTCTACTGGAAACCCGCGGTGGCCATGGCGGCATCCGCCATGATCGCCCTCGGGATGTTTCTCTCGGTCTTCCGCCCCGACCACATCGGGCTGGAGCTGGTCATGACCGAAACCGAACTGCTTGGATCCCAGGATCAGGTCGTCAGCGTTATGTATGGCGGACTCTCCGACGACGACCTCGCCTTCAACTTCCTCATGACCTACGAAGAGGAAAGCTAGAGTCTTGTCGGAGTTAAAGCCTCGGCGTTTTTTAAATCCCCTTGAACGTCCGCCATTTTTTCAACGCATCCTGCCACTCTGCCGTATTTTGCGGCTCATAGGTTTCGGATTCTTGCGCAAATGAATTGCGGATGATTGTGCGCCCTTCTTCCAACGATTGGATGTCGCCCATCGCTAGCATCTGCATGATCAGGTTGCCGGTTGCGGTGGCTTCGATCGGGCCAGTGACGACGGTGCGTCCGGTGGCGTTTGCCGCCAGCTGGTCGAGTAGCTTATCCTTGCTTCCGCCGCCGACGATCCGAAGGGTGTCGAGCGTGCGACCGGTGAGTTTTTCGAGACTGCCGTAGACATCGGCATAGAGGAGTGCCAGGCCTTCGTAGGCGGCGCGGAGGATTTGCGCGTGGGTTTCGGGCCGCCCCTGCCCGGTGCGTTCACAATAGTCCTGGATGCGGGCGGGCATGTCGCCGGGCGTGCCGAATACCGCATCGCTCGGATCGACAAAAAACTCGAAGGGCTGGGCTTCGAGCGCCATGTGCTCCATGGCGTGCCAGGAATAGTCGCAATCCTGCTCGTTCCAGTTGCGGCGCAACTCCTGCAGAATCCACAGGCCGGTCAGGTTTTTAAGGAAGCGAATGGTGTCGCACACGCCGACCTCGTTAGTAAAGTTGGCCGACAGCACATCGTCGTTGATGACCGGATCGGATAGCTCGGTGCCGAGTAGCGACCAAGTGCCGGAACTCAGGAAGGCGCAGTGTTCGCCCTCGACCACCGGCACGGCGGCAAAGGCGCAGGCGGTGTCGTGCCCTCCAACGGCCACAACGGGCAGGCCTTCGGTATCGCCGATCACGGTGCCGGGATCGACCAGCTCGGCAAAGAGGTCGGTGCGAATGCCTAGTTTTTCGAGCAGATCATACGCCCAATCCTTCGTGGCTGGGTTGTAGAACTGCGAGGTACTCGCAATGCTGCGCTCCGCCACCCTCTTTCCGGTGAGCCAGTAGCCCAGCAGGTCCGGCGAGAAGAGCAGCGTCTTGGCGCCACGATACTGGAACGAGTCCTCCAACGAAAGCGACATGAGCTGGTAGAGCGTGTTGATCTCCATGAACTGGATGCCGGTCTGCGCAAAAACCTCTTCTTTAGGAACCCGCTCGAAAACCTTTTCAAACATGCCTATCGTGCGGCTATCGCGGTAATTGACTGGATTGCGCAACAGGGTGCCATCAGCATCGAACAGGCCGAAATCGACGCCCCATGTGTCGATGCCCATGGAAGCCAACCCGTCGCCAAACTCCTTTTTCGCAAGGGCGATGCCTTCCTTGATGTTGCGGAAGAGATGGACGAAATCCCAGAGGAGCGTGCCTCGGACCTCGGTCGGCCCGTTCCAAAACCGGTTCATCTCCTTAAGCGTCAGCTTGCCGTCGTCGAGCGTACCCACCATCGTGCGCCCGCTCGACGCCCCCAGATCCACCGCCAAATAATGCCTCTTCATTCCGCTCTCCCAATTAAATTCACTAAAACACAAAGATCCACTTCTTCCAATGATTGGATCACCCGATCGGCTTCCGCCAGCTTTTCAGACGTCGTCGAATTCGTCACCGCCACGCATCGGCATCCCGCCGCAAGCGCCGCCGCCACGCCGTCCGGCGCATCCTCGATCACGACGCACCGCGCCGGATCCAGATCCAACCGATCCGCAGCCGTCAAGAACAGTTCGGGATCGGGTTTCTTGTTTTCCACATCGCTACCCGTCACATAGGCCATCTGCCCGTATGGAATGCGGGCAGATTTCAGAACGGCCGCGGACTTTTCCCGCGTGCTGCTCGTGGCAATGCCCACCTGGAAATCATTCCGCGCCAGCGCCGCCGCCATCAACTCCAGCACCCCGGGGAATGCCGGCAACGGTTCATTTTCCAGCATCGCCAAAAAGTTCGCCTGCCGCGCTTCGGTGGCGGCACCCACCTGCGCATCCGAAAGTTTAAGGCCATGCACTCGGGCGGCGGCACGGACGTATTCCGCCGCACCCCGTCCCAGTCCGGCCGCGAAGTCCGCACGAACCACGTCGCCCACACCAAACAGATCCGCAAAGACCTTGATCGAGGCCTCCGCATTCACCCGCTCGGTGTCGGCAATTACGCCATCCACATCGAAAATCAGTCCGTACATTTTCGCCCTCTTAAATTTTCGGCGCGTTGGCCAACAGATATTTCTCCGCCTCCGGGTTCCAGAGTCCGTTGTGCTTTTCCACAATCTTCGCCAACTCCTGATAGAGTTCGCCCTCCTGCCCTTTCAAATCAACCAAAGCCACCAGTGGCAGGCTCAGCTCGTTGTAGATCAGCTTTTTCGACCCCGAAATATTCGGCAGGTTCAGCGTGGTTTCCACCACCGCGTCGAGTCCACCAATGTGCGTAATCATCAGCGACGGATTGATCCGGTTGCACGCAATCAAATCCAGCGACTCCAACATGTCGTCCGCATTTCCGCCGCTCACGCCCACCACATGCTGCGCGGCATAGTGGACATTGTAGAAATTAAACTCAGCCATGTATGTCTGGTCGGTCGGGCCGGCAAAAAAGTTGAGGCAGCCGTCGAAGCCCAGCAGCTCTCCGCCCTGCTCGATCACCGGACGAATCGGCACCATCACCAATACATCGTCGAACCCTTTTCCCTCTTTCGACAACGCCTTTAAATAGGCCGTATCCTTGCCCTCTTCCGACGTGTTCACATACGTCAGCTCCACGCCGCACTCCTTGGCATGTTCCGCGCTGTAGATACTCGCCGCGCGTTCCAGCCGTTCCTGATCGATATCGGTAATCACCAGCTTGGCCGGACGGCGGTCCGAGTGCAACAGATAGTCGATCGCCCCCAGCCCCATCGGCCCAACCCCCGCGAGCATCGCCAGCGATCCGCCCTCGCGAATTCCCATCTCATGCACATAACTTCCCGGCGTGGTGTGATACGTCGCATTGAATCCGCCCACAATGCACGACATCGGCTCGGAGAGCGAACCGTGGTAGTACGCATCGCCTTCAAACGTCAGCAAGCACTTCTGCTCCATCACCTCGTTCGGGATGATGATATATTGCGAGTTGCCGCCAATATATTCATACGAATACCCCGGAGCGGAAAGCAACCCCACCGGAGCGCCCTCATAATTGAGCGCTGGCTGTACCGTAAACTTTTGCCCCACCGAAAACCGATCCGCCCACTTCGAGCCCACTTCCACCAGCTCGCCGCAAAACTCGTGGCCGATCATTATCGGCTTCTCCGCAATGTTTGCAGGAATCCGCTTATGGTTCGTCCCCTGCACCGCCGCCTTGTAGGACGACATGCACAGACTGTCCGATACCACCCGTGCCAGGATTTCGTCGTTTCCGATGACTGGAAGTTCGAACTCCTCCAACCGCAAATCCTTTTCACCATAAAGCCTAACTGCTTTTGTTTTCATAATATTCCTTTTGTTTTAGCTAAAGATTTCAATCTCGAACAACATCGATCTGCATAGATGCCTGGTTGCGCCAGACCTGAAGCCTTACCGTACCCGGGGCAGTTCGCAAAATACGCTGGAAATCCGCGAGCGAATCTGTCTTTTCACCCCCGCATTTCAAAATAACATCCCCGACTTTCAAACCCGACTGTGCGGCGACTCCCTCAACGGAAACATCGAGCACATTCACGCCGATCTCGCCCGGCAATCCGGCCGCTGAAATATCGCCAAGCCCAACAATATTCCGAAGCGTTGCGCCTAGCCAGATAATGGCTCGCGGATCGCGAGTGGAAACCTTTTGCTCCGGGGTGCCTTGGCTACCCGGAAGTTTAGGTGTCCGCGCCATTGCCCGCAAGCGCGGCAACGTTACCCCGAACCGATCCATTGGAAAATTCACAAAGCCCAATTCCAGCGCGGGGGAACCCTCTTTCACGCGATAGTCCCCCTGAAGCGGATCAATAAACTGGGCATCGCCCATAATGGAATGTTCATCGCGGCGGCTCGCCTTTGATAAAGGGGTTGCGGGGCTGGTTTCTCTTCTGGAGTGAATCAGGTTGTAATCCATCTCTTTGCCCCACGCTTCTGTTTTTGACATACGCGCAGGGCGATAAGATTTAAAAACAATATTGCGCCGAAAAACATCCTGACAATTTCCATACCAAACATGGGGATGGAAACCATTGTTCACCATAATATTGTTTTCAACCGTGCGGTAGAATCCCTCACGGTTCTTGATTCCACCATTCAAGCAAAGATTGTTCCGAAGCTGATAGTTCGAGGAACCGTCATCAAGATCAATGTCCCAGCCATGGTCGCAACGCCACCGATTGTTACGGAGGATGATGGGGTGTATAACATCAAGCAAGGGAAGGTTCTTGTGCTCACCGAGCGTGATGGTGTTGAGGTCGATGCCCTTTAATCCCCAGAAGCGATCGCGCCCCCAGGAGTTGAACGATCCGTGGTCGCCGGTTTCCAGCACCGTGTCGAAAACATCGCAGAATTCAACAATATGCCCGCCCCAGCAACCATCTCCAATATTGATGCCCGCACGCGGCATGTCGTAGATCGAGCACTGGCGCACGGTGATGTGCATCGCCATGTCGATCTCCACCCCCGCAGTCTGTTTTTCAATCAGGCCGATCTTGTGGATCAAACACTCTTCGACCAGGGAATCCGCAGGATAATTATTGGTTTTTGGCCCAGGTGTTTTATCGATCTTATCAAAAGAGGTGCGTGTTTTATATTGGACCAGCCCGTCGCGAACGGCGGCTTGGTCGCCCACAAAGGAAATGCCGTTCCCGCCCGCTCGGTACACTTCGCAACCGCGAATCACAACCCGGCGATTGTAGTTATTCACGAAAATCGCATTGCCGCCGACTTGAGTGACCCGGCAATCCTCGACCCGGCAATCCTCTGTCCCATTCAGAAAAACCGCAGCGCCGCGATAGACCGTCCAGTCCGTACGCAGCATCCGCTCCTTGTTATCCATGAACGTCCGCGCGGCATGGCGGAAGGTGATTCCCTTCAAAGCCAGAAAGCGTACCGGATTCTGTTCCGTACCGCGAAACTCGACAAGGTGCCGCAGACGGACCCCAACCAGCTTGGCCTTCGCAAGATCCAGCCCTTCCGGCGGATAGAAATAGAGGATCTGCTTCTTGGTATCGAGGAACCATTCGCCGGGAGCATCGAGTTCCTCGAAGATATTCTCCACAAAACGAACTTTCTTGTGCGGCGAGGAACTCCGGTTGTTCTGCCAGCCCCCCTCGTAAACCAACGATCCACTTTTATCCTTGCCCGTAATCTGGTAATGCATTCCGCCCCACAAATAAGAATGCATGGCATGCATGAATCCACCCGCCGGATCGTCCCACCGCGCGGCTCTTTCATCGCTGAACGCATCGGCCGCCGTACCCCCAAAATAGTGTGCATTCGCACTATAGTTGGGATAACGCGCCATCGGCATCTGCTCGCCATTGACGAAAAGCTGATCGGTCGTAAACCCGGCGGGCATCCTCGCCCTCATGATTCCATCGCAAAACGGCTTCCACTTCAATCCGGTCATCGCCACGCCACCACTGACCACCACCTCCTCGCCCTCGGCGCTACAATACTCCACCCCCGCATTCGCCGCCCCGGAATCCGCAGCGGTAAAGACGAGGGGTTCCTGTTGATAGTAGACCCCGCCGCGAAGAATAACGCGAATCGGTTCCGTCGTGCGTCGCGGAGATTTCCGTACCACATCGCGAGCATGCGCAATCGTGGCAAACGGCTCCGTTGCAGTTCCCGAATTCGTATCGCGACCCGTCGGACTCACATAAAACTCCGCCGCCATGATTGAAGTACTGATTGAAATCGTTAACATTACACTATAAAGAAAAAGAAATGAACACTTACGAAAAGCGAACCCTCCTCCTTTACCAAACTCCACCGACTTTTGCTTCACAATCAATTCTCTCAAATTTTAATGTTTAGATTTCAATCCCCTTCGAAATTCCTTGTTCGACATTCGCTATTCCCTAGTTCAGCATCACTTGTCCGCCGGTGACGGGGATGGCCTGGCCGGTTTCATATTTTTGCTCAACCGCATAAAGAATGGCTTTAGTGACATCCTCGCCATCGCAGCCGCGATTCATGGGAACCTGTGCTTCGTAGAAGTGCCGGACATCCTCGAGCGTTTTCGCGCCGGGCACCTTGCCGGTATTGAGATACTGCACAAACAACCCCTTTTCGGGATCGCTCCACAGCGGACCGTCAAAAAAGTTGCCGGGGCAGACCGTGTTCACCTTGGTGTTGTCCGTCACTAGTTCCTTGGCAAAACTCTGCACCAGCCCGACCGATCCAAACTTGGAGCCGGCATAGGCGCCATTCTTGTTGGAGCCTTCCAACGCCGACTTGGAGCTAATGCTGATGATATCGGTGAAGTAGTTCCCGTGCGGCTGGTTCATCAACTCCATCACCGGGGCGACATGCTTGGTGCAGAGGAAGAAGCCGATGTAGTTTACATCGGTCACGAACTCAAAATCCTTGAGCGTCATCTCCTTCACGCTACCCGCCTTGAGCACGCCCGCATTGCTGATGAACAAATCGACCCCTCCAACGGTCTTGACAATTTCATCGACCATTTTCTTGACCGATTTTTCATCGGTCACATTGACCGAGACTCCGAACGCGACCGTACGCCCTTCCTGCTTGTTGAGTTCGACCGCCAGCTTTTTTGCGCCACCCACATTCATATCGGCAATGAAAACGAGCGCGCCGTTTTTGATCAGTTCGCGGACGATGCCCTCGCCAAAACCCTGCGCCCCCCCCGTCACCACGCATACCTTGTTGTTCACCACGCCCGCGCGACCCGTCACTTTCGGAGCCTTGGCGGTTCCGTTCACGGCATCGTCGTAGTCCTCGCCCAGCAGGAATCCACCCACGCCCTCGACAATCACCGAGTGCATGCCCTTCTCGAACTTTTCGGAAAGTTCGTCCGCCGTGCAGGTGAGTTCCGCATAGTCGATGCGAGCCTTGGAGACAACGATGTCTCCCTTTTCCCCGTCAAACGACAGGCCTCTCAGCAAGGGTGCAATTTTAAGTGCTTTCATATCAATTCAATCGCCTTTTCGGGTTGGGTGTGGTTCATGCGCTTTCCAATGTCTGAATACTTCGCAATGCGCTCTTCCAATGATTGGGAGGCCAGCGGGTTGTCGGGGCTGAACAGCGCCAGTTTCGGGTCGGCCGCCGCCAGCTTTTCGTGTGCGATAAGCGCCCACGCCGCGTCGGTTAGGTGCCGGAATTCCGGCTCCAAAAGGATCGGGCAGTTGAACGACTGCCGCGAGCTGTTGATGTCTACGCCGCTGATTTCCATCAGCCCGTTGGCTTGGCAAAGCTTCCGCAGGCGCGCCAGCTGCGCGCGGGTGTTGCGCGGCGGCATGTAGGTGATCGCCTTGAAGCCAATCTTCGCCAGCTCGGGAACCAGCTCGTCGAGGAAATCGTCCTCGAACTTTTCCGCCTTCTTGTCGCCTGTGGGCGATTCGCCGACGTCGCCGAGGTAGGCGTAGGCTGGAATTGCGCCGATGTCGTTGGCAAACTCGACAGCCTCGAAAACCGAGATGCATTCGTCGTAGCCGGACGGAATGAAAAACCTGGGAACGAGCGCCGCCTTGAACGCGCCAAGCAGGTCGTAGGCATAGTGCGGATTTTCCACATCGAGCAACAGCTCTCGCAGCGGTCCCACCAAGGAAACCTGCAACGGCCCTTCGACAAAATCGACCAGCGGCTGGCCCTTGCCATGCGCATCAATCAGCTTGAGCGACAGTGCGTATAGAATGTGCCGCTCAGTGATTGAACCGCCGTTGGCCGCCTCCGAAATCGCCGCCACGTCGGCATCGAAACCAAGCGTTGGCGCACCGCGTTCCGAGAGCACCGCGTTGAGCTTTTCAACCTCACGGCGATCACGGGCAATCCGTGCGTCGTGGGTCGGCTTCAGGAATTTTTCCACCACTTTGAACTGCGTGGCCGGAATACCGTGCAACGCGATGTACGAAACGTTCGGCTCGTCGGGGTTGTTGGTCTTGCGGCCTTCCATCGACGTACCGTTCATGTTGACGCGCATCTCGAACCCGGCGGTGCTGGCCATGCCGATCGCCTTGCAGGCTTCGAGAAATTCCGCGCACCCCGACACCGAATCGTGATCCATGATCCCCACCGTCTGCAACCCGGCCTCCGCCGCCTTCACCGCGATCATCGACGGCGTATACGGGCTGAACGAATAGGTTGAGTGGACGTGGTTGTTTACTTCCTCGGTCTGGATGACTCCACTGGGTTTTTCAAGATTCATGGTTCAACCTTTCGTTAAGTAATCCGTAATTCGCAATGCGCAACTAGTGGCTCAATTATGCATTGCGAATTACTCGGCACGCTATACTCCCAACCGGGCGATGCGCTTTATTTCCCCATTCGTGTAGTTGTGCCCCACGACATGGCCGGGCAACGGGACGATACGCTCGTGGATGGCGTCGATGATCCAGCTGGCCTGCGGGAAGTAGTCGGTTTCCATTTCGGCGGCGGGCGAGATCCAGTTCTTCGCGCCAATCACCACCGGCGGCGCATCGAGATGATCGAAGCACAGGGTCGTGATATTGGCCGCAATGTTGTGCAGCGCGGAACCGCGTTCGACCGAGTCGGACGCCAGCACCACGCGGCCGGTCTTTTTGACGGACTCGACGAGCTTGTCGTAGTTGAGCGGATTCACGAAACGCAAATCGATCAGTTCGACTTCCATTCCATACTTTTCCTTCATCTCATCAACTACCTTCATGCCGCTGTAGAGTACCGGCCCGAGGGTGATCAACGTCAGATCATTGCCCTGCATGCGCACGGCCGGTTCGCCCTCTTCGGTTTCATAATAGCCTTCCGGAACGCCGCCCTTTTCGAAGAGTTCGCCTACGCCGTAGGTTTTCTGCGATTCGAAGAAGATGACCGGGTCGGTGCCTGCCAGCGCGAGGTTGAGCATGCCCTTGGCATCGTAGGTGGTTGCCGGGTAGTAGACCTTCAGGCCGGGGATGTGGTTAACCATCGCCGTCCAGTCCTGCGAGTGCTGTGCGCCATACTTGTTACCCACGGAAACGCGGAGCACCAGCGGCATTTTCAGGATGCCGGCCGACATCGACTGCCACTTGGAAATCTGGTTGAAGATTTCATCGCCGGCACGACCCATGAAGTCGCAATACATCAGCTCGACGCACACACGGCCGCCGCTGAGGGCATAGCCGCAAGCAGAGCCGACAATCGCGCCTTCGGAGATCGGCGAGTTGAACAAACGGTGGTACGGAAGCATTTCAGTGAGTCCGTTGTAACAGGCAAATGCCCCTCCCCAGTCGCGATTTTCTTCGCCATAGGCGATCATGGTCGGATCCGTTTGGAAGCGGTGCGCCATCGCTTCGAAAATACCGTCGCGATAGGTGTAGAGCTTGTTCGCCTTGAACGGCTTTCCGTCGGCATCGAACGCATAGCGCTCTTTGCGCTTCAGTTTTTTAACGCGGGCATTGTCTTCGAGTTTTTCGAGAACTTCCGGCTCGCGGTCATCAAACTTTTCAACCTTGCCGTTGGAGTACATCACGGTCTCGATCAGGTTGATGTCGGAATATGGGGAAACCGATTCGTCGGTCGCCAACTTCATGGCCTTGCTGACCTTGGCGGTAATCTTGGCCTTCATTGCGTCGGAGTCGGCTTCGGTGATGGCACCATTGCTGATGAGGTATTCGCCGAATTCCTTGACGCAGTCAACCGCGTCCCACATCTCCATCTCTTCTTTCGAGCGGTAGGAGGAGGCGTCGGACGGCGAGTGGCCGGACATGCGGTAGGTCACGACATCGAGCAGTGCCGGGCCGATTCCTTCAAGGAGTTTCTTCTTCTGGCGCTCAGTGGCATCGGCCACGGCCAGCGGGTTGTAGCCATCCACGCGCTCGGCGTGCATCTGGTCGGGGTTGATGCCCGCGCCGATGCGGGCCACCATGTCGTAGCCCATGGTTTCGCCGTTGGTCTGTCCGCCCATGCCATAGTGGTTGTTCATGATGTTGAACAGGACGGGCGGGTTACCGAATTCTTCGTCCCACAATTCGCGGTACTGGTCCATCGCCGACATCCAGAAACCTTCCCAGACCGGGCCGCAGCCCAGCGAGGCGTCGCCGATGTTGGCAATCACGATGCCCGGCTTGCGATTGATCAATTTAAACATGGCCGAACCAACGGACACGTCGGCGGAGCCGCCAACCAATGCGTTGTTGGGCATGGATCCAAAGGGGATGAAGAAGGCATGCATCGAACCGCCGAGGCCCTTGTTGATGCCGGTTCCGCGGGCGAAGATTTCCGCCAGCGTGCCATAGAGGATGAAGTCTTCGGCCAGATCCTTGACGCTCTCGTGCGAGCCGTCCTTCACAACGTTGACGGTTGCGCCGTCGAAGAAGCCGTCCATAATTTCGGTCAGCTTGGCGTCGTCGAGCTTGCTGATGGCGGACAGGCACTTGGCCATGATTTCTCCGTGCGAACGGTGCGAACCGAAAATGTAGTCGTCGGTGTCCAGATTCACGGACTGGCCGACGGCGGCGGCTTCCTGACCGATCGACAAGTGGGCTGGGCCGGGATGGTTGTATTCCATGCCTTCGTAGGATCCCTGAACCTTGATCTGGTTCAGCATGGTTTCGAACTCGCGGATTACGAGCATGTCGTAGTACATCTTCTTCAGACGGTCTTCGCCGTACTTTTTCACTTCCTTCCTGTAGTCCGACTTGTACTGCATGACAGGAATCGGCTTGAAGGTAATCTCTCCCGCCTTGCGGGTCTCTGCGGGGCATATCACTTGATCTTTTGGCATCGAATTTCTCCTGTTTAATCGTTGTTAAAATTGGAACATTGCACTTCTAATCACTTCCCCGACCGTTGGGTGCGGGAATACAATTTCCTGAACATCTGCTACTCTTAATTCTGCTTCGATCATCGCGGCCGCGCCCCAGATGATTTCCGAGCAAATGCCGCCAAACATATGCACACCGAGCAGCACATCGGTATCGGCATCCCTCACCACTTTCACTGAACCCGGACCACGCTTGCCGTTTTCGGCAAGGAAGCGTCCGCTCATGATCAGCGGAAGCGATGCGGTTTCGACATTATGACCCGCCTCTTTGGCCTGGTCTTCGGTCATGCCGCAACCGGCAATTTCGGGCATGGAATAAACCGCCCATGGAATCGCGTTGGTACGGAACCGATCTTTCTTTCCCAGAATGGTATTCAGCGCAACCTCGCCCATCCGTGTGGCGGAGTGCGCGAGCTGCGATTTTCCGGTAACGTCGCCGATGGCGTAAACGTTCGGTAGGTTCGTGCGTTGCTGGTCGTCGGTTTTAATACCACTCCGATCAAAGTCCAACCCCGCTTCCTCAAACCCCATTCCGCTCAGGTTCGGTGTGCGACCCACCGCCATCAGCACAATGTCGGCGTTGATCGATTTTTCCTCGCCCTTCTTATCGACATACTTCACATCGTTTCCGTCGATAGCCGTCACACGACAACCGAGATTAAAGCCAATCTTCTTTTTCACGGTGGCGCGGAAGCGCTTGGCCTGACCGCGATCCATGAACGGGATAATTTCATCGAGCATTTCAATCACATCGACCTTCACGCCAAGGCTACTGAAAAAGCTGGCGAATTCGATGCCGATCACGCCGCCGCCAATCACAACCAACGACTCCGGCATTTTTTCGACGCTGAGGATTTCCTTACTGGTCATCACATGCGGTTGATCCGCGCCGGGAATCGGAGGAACAAACGGCGAACCACCGGTGGCAAGGACGACGTTATCGCCTTCGTACACCGTCTCGCCCACTTGAACCTTGCGGGATCCAAGCAGCTTGGCTTCGCCGAAAAGAACTTCGACTTTGTTCTTCTTCATCATCGCGGCAATTCCACCGCGTAGCGTTTCAATCACATCCTGCTTCCAGCCCATGGCGACGGACAGATCGAATTTCACTTCTCCGGTAGTCACACCAAACTCCGGCGCTTCCTTGGCGTGTACATAATGCTTGGCGGAATTCAGCAGCGTCTTGGTCGGAATGCAACCATGGTTCAGGCACACGCCACCCAGGTTCGCTTTTTCAACCAGCAGAACCTTCAGTCCCTTGTGCCCTGCCCGCTCGGCCATTTCGTAGCCGCCGGGTCCCGCTCCAATAATGATAATGTCGTAGTTCATGTTTATTTTTCCAAGATAAGTTCAAACTGAAAATCCGCCAATTGCTGCCGCATGACCGACAGGAATTTTGCGGCGGGTGCACCATCGACTGCGCAGTGGTCGATCGTTAGCGAAAGCCCCATGTGCGGAACAAATTCGACGTTGCCGCCGTTCATCACGGGCTTGAGTTCGATGGCGCAAATACCAAGGATTCCCACTTCGGGGGCATTTAGCACCGGCGTAAAACTTTCGATGCCCATGGCTCCGAGATTGGTAACCGTAAAGGTTCCGCCCGTCAACGAGTCGGGATCAATCGTTCCTTCGACACACGCTACCGCCAACCGTTTCGCTTCAGCAGAAAGCTGGCGAAGAGTCATCTGATCGGCGAAGCGAATCACCGGCACCATCAAGCCGCGCGGGGTGTCTACCGCAAAGCCCAGATGAACGTTTTCAAACTGCACAATCCGATCGCCCAACCCATGTGCATTGAGTTCGGGAAATTGAGCCAGCGTCCGAAGCGTGGCATAAAGCACCGCGTCGTTGATACTGATTCCACCGACGCCCCGCTCTTCCGCGGCAGCCTTGCACTTTTTGCGATAATCCAGCACCGACCGTGCATCGGCGGAGGTGTTGAGCGTGAGCTGCGCCGTGTTTTGCAGCGAAGACATCATGCGATTGGCCACCAGCTTGCGAATCCCCCGCACCGGAATTTCCGTTATTGCACCAGGGAAGTCCAACGAGCTCACATCCACCAAATCGGCGAAAAGCACGCGCCCACCCACCCCCGTTCCAATGCTTGGAATACTCAGCCCTTCGGCAGTCGCCCGCGCTTGGGCGGCAGGGGAAACAGCACCCGGGTGCGCTGCAAGCACGTCGCGTTCGATCACGCGCCCATTCGGACCGGAGCCAGCCAATGTCGAAGGATCAACGCCCTTTTCTGCGGCCATGTTTTTTGCCCGGGGCGAAACGCCAGTGGAGGATCCAGAGGGCAGAAGACTGACAACTGCGGACGGAACCTCTGCCACGGCCGATGGAGCAGTTGCTTCTGGAGCACTGTCCTCTGTCTTCTGATCGCTGTTCTCTGATGTTTCGGGGCGCAGCCCCGAAACATCTTCTCCCGGCTCGCCGATAGCGGCAATCACCTTGAGAACATCAACGTCGGCGTCGGCGGGATAGAAGATTCCGAGCACGGTGCCGGCGGCGGTGGCCTCCACTTCAAACGTGGCCTTGTCGGTCTCCACCTCGCAGAGCGCCTGCCCTTCGGTGACAACATCGCCTTCGTTGACTTTCCATTCGATAATAATACAGGACTCAACGGACTGCCCCTGTCTCGGCATTAAAATTTCTATGGCCATGTGATTTCTCCTTTATATAAAACTACGCGGTCACGATGCGCACATCGGCCTCGGTTAATTTCTCTTCAAATTCCTTACTCAATTGCTTGTCGGTAATCAGTGTATCCACGGCATCAAACGGAAGAATGCGCGCAAAGCCCGGCTTGCCGAATTTGCTGGATGCCGAAACAACAACCACCTCGTCGGCTTGCTTGGCCATCTTGCGGACGAGATCGGCGCTTTCAAGAAAGTGGGCCGTGAAACCTTGCTTCACGGATGCGCCGTCGATGCCGATGAAGGTCTTGGAAACATGAAACTGATCGATGGAGGATAAGGCCATCGGCCCAACAATCCCCTCTTCCGAAGATCGAAATTCGCCGCCGATGAGCGTTACGCGCAATTGCGGATTCATGCGGGCGTAGGCCAGCACCAGCGTGTTGTTGGTGACGATGTGGATGTCGCGCTTGCCCAGCAAGTATTTGGCGATGAGCGCCGTGGTGGTTCCTGCACTGATAATAACAGTGTCACCATTCTGAATTTCGGCGGCGGCGGCTTTGGCGATGACCGCCTTGAGTTCTTTATCCTCACGCGTCCGGGCCGCAATCTTGGGATGAAATGCGGGAAGCGCCCCGCCGTGCGTGCGCACGAGCACGCCCTCCTCCTCCAACGCCGCAAGGTCGGCGCGGGCCGTCACTACCGTAACCCCCAAACGCTTGGCCAAACCAGACACGCTTACGCTTCCGTCCTCGGCAAGCCCCTCCAGAACAACCTCTCTACGCGCTGAAAATGTCAAACTCATATCTGCTCTTTACGTTTCCTTTTTCTATCTAATTGCTTTCTTTTATCCTTCCTTGTGGTTTCGTTCAAGCTGTATTTTGCTTTTTTCAGCCATTCCAGCAAAAAAGCGCGACTCGGTTAAAGGCGCTGGTCGGCCCGGTTGGATGGCAATGTGAACCGTTTCTCCGCGCGTTTCACAAATCAGGTGTCCTTGCTGGATGGCAATGTGAAAAGCGAAAGTTTGTTTCGCACCCCTATCGGTACCGAGTTGGATGGCAATGCGAACTTTTTCGCAAAAAGTTCGTTATCCAATCAGGTAGTCCTGAAATTCGTTGCAAACTTAAGCCCTCCGAAAACCCCAGTTTGATGATGAAAAATTCGGCCCATTTTTTCCGACAATTCCTCGCTTTGGGGTAGCTTGATATCCCCCACTTCGGTAGGTTTTCAGATTCTTTGTTTTCCCGAGGGGTACGAAAACATATCAGGCGGGTTAACAGACTGGTAACCAGATGGTTTTGATTGGCGGGGTATTGAGATAGATGAGCGATTATTTGAGTGTTTTCCAGGTATTTACGATGCTCTTGGCGGAGAAGTTCCGTCCAAGATACGATGCTCGGCTTCAACTGTTGTCCTATCAGGTTAAAATGCTGAGGTCTCGGATCGATGATGAACGAATTTATACACGCCCAGAAGAACGAGCAGAACTGACTCGGCTTGGCGAACTGCTTGACCATGACATCTCCGACGTGATGCTGGTCGTACAACCTGAAACCTATCGCGGTTGGTTGAAGCCGAAGGAAGCCCAACACAGAAAACCGGGCCGCCCGAGAACGGCAGAGGCAACTGTGAATCTGGTTTTGCAATTTGCATCCGACAACCTCGCGTGGGGATATAAAAAGTTGCATGGAGAGCTTAAGAAGCTGGGCATTAAAGTTGGGATCACGACGATCAGTGATATTTTGAAACGAGCTGGACATCACCCTGTCCCGGACAAGGAGAGGAGACATCAGCCGAGCAATTGGAAGAAGTTTATCAGCTCCCACATCGACACATTGGTCGCCACCGACTTTTTCACCAAGCCCGTCCTTACTTGGAGAGGATGGATGGACGCCTATGTGCTGGTGTTTATTCACCTTGGAAGTCGACGCGTTTTCATGAGTCCGGCCACATTTCATCCCAATGAAGAATGGGTACTTCAGCAGGCGCGAAATGCGGCAATGTGGCTGGATGATATTGGAGTCAACGCGAGCCATTTGATTCGTGATCGTGATACGAAGTTCGCAGCGAGATTTGATGGATTTTGGGAGTGTTCGGGTACAGAGATTATAAAAACGCCGCCGCACACCCCGCAAGCGAACGGATACGCCGAAAACTATATTTCGACCATAAAGGCACAGTGCCTCGACCACTTTATCTGCCTGAGTATTGATCACCTTGAACACATTAACCGAGAGTGGTTGTTGCATTACAACTTTACCCGCCCCCATCAAGGCAAGGAAATCGGCAACAAGGTTCTCAACGTTGATTTCGCACCCACGACCGAAGGTGAAATTAAGCGGGAAAAGAAGCTCGGCGGAATCATCTCGCACTACTATCGAGAAGCCGCGTAGTTCTCTACTGGTCACCAACATCAAAAAGCACCTCTCCGTTCAAATCGAACGGTTACTTTCGTGCGCCTTGATTGCGTAAATTTGGTTGTTTTTCGACTTCCCATTGCTTCGTTCTAGCGATTTTCTCGTTCCGTTTTCAATTTTTCAGTTCAATCTCGCCCGCTCAACTCACGTTTTTCAGTCGATTCTGGTCGCGACACCTTTCCGCATAGATCAACCGAACCGCACCCATCAATACTAACCCATCACAAATTAACCTTCAGTTTCTAATATTAGCTCAAACTGATCTACTTGAACTGTAAAGCCAAATGGGATACCTGTAGTTAACGAAATGCTTTTTTGAGTAGGATTATATTTTATCTCATTCAAGTCATATAACCCCACCTTTTCGCTATCTTCGATAGCGTAAGACTCCACATGCTTGATTACCAACCAGAGTATTGCAGCTTCAGCTTCTTGAGGATTACTTTTATCATAAAATGGTATTTTTAATATTTTAGTAGTCCTATCTAATGCAATTTTTTCAGCATCGAACCATTGGTCATGTAGTGTATCTAAGATCGTATTTATATTATCAAAATCTGTAATATTGATATTTGTAGTCATATGAATCACCAGTTTGTTTTTCATTTTTGAATAGTACCGGGATAGTTTTCACTATCTGAATACAACATCTCATCGTTTTGTGCTTCCCATTGAAATAAGAATGGGAGCAATGTCATAGAATCATCCTTAGCTCCAAATAAAGGAATTCGAAAAGCCTTTCCACTTCCTTTAACACCCTGCTTCCAGATATTTAACTGTATGTGTGCCAACTTCTGTTTTTTCCCAAGAATATTAAATGTGTGATGAGCTCCATGCTTTGCTATGAGAGTAGAATATTTTGCACTCTCCATCGCACCGCCAGCCCCGAAAGCTTCGAGTGCAATCTGGCCGACTACAAGAGCTCCATAACCAATAGCTTCTTTGGTTCGTCCCTCTCCAGCTGCCATACCTGACTTTTCCGCATTAGTTTGAAGTGTGCGCGCTCCCCAAAAGTCAATAAAAGCAGTCATCGTTGCTGCTCCTGCTGTTTGCAGATTGCCAACTACACCGCCTCGGTCTTGACCAGCAACTGCCACATCCATCCAATAATCATATGCTTCTTTTGCACTCAACCCATACGGATCGACGAATGCGAGCGGATTCATGTTCGCCCACATGTAGACGTTCACGCCTCCATCTATTCCAAGCGGATCGGGGTGGATGAAGCGTTTGAGTTTCGATGAATAGGCACGGTGCAATGTTAGATGAAGATCGGTGTCAGCATCGTAATAGACCCCGTAGCCGCCGAGCCACTGGAAGGGAGTGTCGGAACTTCCTGCATAGGCGGTGTGTGCAGCATAGCCGTAGGGCATGTAGGCGAACTCGTCGGTGACGTTGCCCGACTCATCCGTAAGGGCGAGAGTGCTTCCAAGCTCATCACTATGGTAGTA
>CBDVCB010000008.1:0-51933 GCA_965372395.1 uncultured bacterium | reverse complement strand
TGGTGGCGGCCATGTCGAGCGCAACAACGCGGTCGGGCAGGCTTGGGCCGATCACGACGCGCACGAATGCCGCGCCAAAGGCGACGATGAGCATCAGCATGACGATGGGGCAGACGATCTCGATCATAATTACCTCAACAGCTCCAGCAGGCGGCGTTCGAGGCCGTCCTTGATTTCTTTGCGCAGGTCGTCGGGATTGGTGACATACATGGCGTGGATGTAGAGCGTTTTCCGATCCTTGGAAACATCGAGGCTCAGCGTGCCCGGTGTGAGCGAGATCAGGTTGGCGAGCATGGTGATTTCGAGATCGGTCTCGGCGTCGAGCGGAATGCCGATCACGCCGGGCCGCATCAGCGGCAACGGCTTGACCACATCCATCGAAACCCGGTACGAGGAGATGACCAGCTCCTTGGCGAAGAAGAGGGCAAAGCGAACGCCCAGCATCGACTTTTGAAAATAGGAGTTCTTTTTACCCGTGCTTGGATAAAGCAGCGTCAGCGCGAAGTAGCCGAGCACGAAACCGGTGGCCAGGCTACCGACGGAGACCTCGCCGACGAGCAGCGCCCAGAGCATGGAGATCAGGATGTTGTAGATGAAAAGATTCATCGATCAGCCTCCTCCCAGCACGGCGTGGATGTAGCCCGACGGATCCATCAGCTGTCCGGCGGCATCCTGCGCATAGTCGAAGACCGGCCCGGCAAAGATGCCGATGGCAATCGTGATGACGGTGAATCCAATCATGGGGGAAAGGAAGGCCGTCCATGCGGCGGGGGTCATCGGGTCGAGGTCGGGTAGCGCGTTCGGGGCCGGTTTCCAAAAGGCATAGGCCCAGATCTTGGTCATCGAATAGAGTGTGAGAAGGCTGACGGCCAGCGCAACGGCAACAATCAGCCACGCCTCCTTTTGCAGGCCGGCGATGATCAGGGTGAGCTTGGCGAAGAAGCCGGAGAGCGGCGGTACGCCGGCCAGCGACATGGCGGAAACGAGGAACAGGATCGACAGCCCCGGTCGTTCCTTGTAGAGGCCGCCGAGTTGGTTGAGTTCGTAGGTTCCCTTCAGTCGGCGTACCGCGCCCGCCACGAGGAAAAGGTTGGTCTTCACGATAATGATGTGGGCGAGGTAGATGATGGTTCCGGCCAGCGCCAGCTGCGTGAAGAGTCCCAGCCCCATCACAACGTAGCCGATCTGGCTGACAATGTGCACGGCGAGGATCTTGCGTATTTCATAGTGCGAGGCGGCGGCCAGCACGCCGGAGAGCATGGTCAGCCCCGCGCCGATCAGGATCAGGCTATGCAGGAATTCGGGATCGGTGCAGAAGATCAGCGTGAAGACGCGGATGAGCGAATAGACGCCGACCTTGGTCAGCAAGCCGGAGAAGAGCGCGGTCACGGCGGCGGGCGGCGTGGGATAGCTGGCGGGCAGCCAGAAGTAGAGCGGGAACATCCCTGCCTTGATACCGAACGCCATCATGAACATCACCGCCACCATCGTCACCAATCCGCCGCGTTCGCCCTGCTGCACGACGACGGCGAGCTCGGCCATGTTGAGCGTGCCGGCCATGCCATACAAAATCCCGATCCCGGCGAGGAACAGAGCGGAAGAAAGCAGGTTGAGCGCGACATATTTAATCGACCCTTCCAGCTGCGGTCGTTCGCCGCCCAGCGCCAGCAAAATAAAGGACGCGGTCAGCAGCACCTCGAACCAGACATAGAGGTTGAACAGGTCGCCGGTCACGAACGCGCCGTTCACGCCCATCAGCAGAATGAGCATCAGCGGGAAGAAACCAAATTGGATCCGCGGCTGGTCGAGGTCGAAGCAGGCATAGATGGAGATGGCCACCGCCAGCAGCCCGGCCAATACCAGCATGACGCTCGAAAGCATATCGACCACCAGCGTGATTCCGAACGGAGCGTCCCAGTTGCCGACGTTCATGACGGCGATTGTGCCATCGATGGTATGCGCCATCAGGCAGATGGCCGCTAGCAGAATGAGGATCGAGACAACCACGGCAACGACCTTTTGCATCGCCGGGCTCTTGCGGAAGAGCATGCAGAGGATCGCCCCGGCCAGTGGAACAATGATGGGCAGTACCGGCAGCAAGGTCATGTGTCGGTCTCCTTCAGTTCGTCCACGTCGTCGGTGCCGACGGTCTGGTAGGTGCGCAGGAACAGGACCAATGCAAAGGCCGTCACGGCAAAGCTGATGACGATCGCCGTAAGGATCAGCGCCTGCGGAACGGGGTCGGAGGGGATGGCGGCAAAGGCCTTTTCGCCTTCGGCCAGAATCGGCGCGCCGCCTTTGCGCAGGCCGCCGGCGGTAAAGATAAGCAGGTTGGCGCCGTGGCTCAGCAGGCCGAGGCCAATGATGAGCTGGATGAGGTTGCGGCGCATCATCAGGTACAGCCCGCCGCCGTAGAGGGTTCCAATTACAATGGCAAGGACGACTTCCATGCTATTCCTCTTCCCCCAGCGAAAAAACGAGTGTGAGCAGTACGCCGAGCACGACGAGATAGACGCCGATGTCGAAGATGAGCGGCGAGCCGATATCGAGCGTCATGCCCGGGCGGAGCGGCACCTTCCACCATGTCCCGGTCAAAAAGGCGTTGCCGGAAAACAGGGCCGGAATGCCGCTGACCAGCGCAATGGCGAGGCCGACGGCGGTGACGTCGCGCGGGTCGAAGCGTAGCAATTTGCGCGCGGCGGCCACCTCGAACGCGAGCGCATAGAGCACGAAGGCCGAGCCGGCGAAGAGTCCGCCCACGAAGCCGCCGCCCGGATAGTGATGGCCGCGCAGCAGGAGATAGACCGAGAAAACCAGCAGCGGCGGAAACATGTAGCGCGTGGCCGTGCGGAAAATGATGGAGGTCATTTCGGGGCCTCCTCTTTCTTGGGCCGCAGCTTGAGCAGGGCAAATGCGCCGAGCGCGGCGATGGTCAGAACGGTGATTTCGCCGAGGGTATCGAGTGCCCGGAAGTCGACGAGGATGACGTTGACGACATTGCGGCCGTGGGCCTGCTTGTAGCTATGCTCGAGATAGTAGTCGGAAACCGGTGTCGGGGTTTGCACGTCGAGCGCGGCGAGCACCAGCAGAGTCACGACCACGCCCGCGCCGATGGCAATCGCCAGGTCGATGCCGCGGGTGCGTGCCGTGGAGCCGTGCCGGAACGGCGGCAGATGGTAGAACGCCAGCGCCAGCAGAATGATCGTCAGCGTTTCGATCACAAGCTGCGTCATGGCGAGGTCGGGCGCGCCGAAGAAGGTGAACAGCATCGCCATGCCGTAGCCGACCACCCCCATCGAAAGGATCGAACGCAGGCGCGAGTTTGAATGGACGGTGAAGAACGCGGCTAAAACCATCAGCACGGCCACCAACGCGATGCGGGCGGATATGGGCGACAGGTTTTCCAGGCCTTTGATGCCGCCTGCGCGGAAAAACGCGGCGGCGGTCAAAACCGTGAACGTCAGCACGGCATAGCGGATGTAGTCGCGCAAGGTGCCGGTTTGCAGCAGGCGCGTTTGCCACGCGGCAAATTTCAAGACGAGCGCAAGGAGCCCCCGGTAGGTTGCGTCGGGGCCGAAGCGCGCCAGTCCCGCCCATCGCTCCGCCCGTTTAGGGAAGGCCGCCCTCGCACGGTAGAGGCCGATTCCGAGGGCCAGCGTGACGAGGCTGATGACCAAGTATCTGTTGACGCCCGCCCAAAGATGCAGGTGGACTTCCTGGTTGCTTCCCGCGATCGCCGAGGCGGCAGGCTCGACGATGGCATGGCCGACCCCTCCCGCAAAGAAGGCTAGCGCCAGACCCCCAATCCCCAGCACAAGGGGGCCAACGCGCATGGAGGGCGGAACTTCGTGGGCGCGGAGTCCTTCGGGTCGTTTTCCGGCGAACGGCTTCCAGCCGACGGAAAAGCCGACGAGCACATAGACCGCGCCACCCACCATGGTGGCGAGGATCAGCAGCGGAGTTTCGCCGAGCGCATGCAACCAGCTTTCCTTGGCCACAAAGCCGAGGAACGGGGGGAAGCCGCCCATCGACAATCCGGCAAGCAACGCGCAGGCGAACGAGACGGGCATGGCCTTGCGCAGGCCGCCGAGTTTGTCGATGGAGGTTTCGCCGCCGGTCTCGTGGGTGATGCCGCCGGCCACTAGGAAGAGCGTGGCTTTGTAGAGGCCATGCGCGAGCACGAACGCGGCCATGGCCTTGATCGTGCCGGAGGTTCCGACGCCGAGCAGCATGACCATCGCGCCGAGCGCGGAGACGGTGGTGTAGGCCAGCAACCGCTTGAGCACGGTTTGGCCGATGGCCATGATCGCGCCGGTCAGGAACGTGATGGCGCCAATGGTTGTAAGGATTGCGCTCCACTCGCCGGTTCCTCCGAGGGCGGGATGGAGGCGGGCGAGCAGATAGACGCCGGCCTTCACCATCGTGGAGGAGTGCAGGTAGGCGCTGGCCGGAGTCGGTGCCTGCATGGCGTTGGGCAGCCAGAAGTGGAAGGGGAATTGCGCCGACTTGGTGAAGGCGCCGATGCAGACGAGGATCAGGATCGGGAGATAGTGTTGATGCGCCCGCAGCTCCGCCCCGCGCTGGACGATTTCGGAGAGCCGCCACGTGTCGGCCGCTTGCGCCATGAGGATCATTCCGGCCAGCAGGAACAAGCCGCCCAGCACGGTAACGAGCATCGCTTGCAGCGCGGCGTCGCGCGCGGCCTTGTCTTCGTGGTTGAAACCAATCAGCAAGTAGGAGGTAAAACTGGTGAGCTCCCAGAAGATAAACACGATCAAAAGATGGTCGGCCAGCACGACGCCGAGCATCGAAGCCATGAACGCGATGATGTACATCAGGAAGCGGCCTTGTTGCGGATGGCCCTTGAAGTAGCCTTGCGTGTATAAAAGAATCAGCGTGCCGATTCCGATGATGAGTAGTGCAAACAACAGGCTGAGGCCGTCCAGCCGCAGTGCAAACTCAAGCCCAAGATCTTCCACCCACTGGAATGATTGCTCCACAGGATGGCCGTGCATGACGTCGGGAAGCTGCCGCATAAGCCAAATAAAAACCGCTGCCGGAGCGAGAGCCAGCAGCGATCCTGCATGCTTCGGCACCCTGCGGTGGATCCAGGGAGCAAGCAATGCCGCGCCGAAGCAGATTATAAGCAAGCTAAACATAGTCAAATTGTTATGAAACTTCTAAGCGCACTGTTTGGCACCGGATCGCGGGGATCTCCTTGGCTTTTCAATGCATCGATCCTTCAAACTCCAGTTCAACAGGCACATCAACACGGTTCTCCGGGTGGACTACGTTTCCGCCTTACCGCGAAATAGAAACAGATATAAAAATTCGACGCAAGCCGGAACAGGGGAGAAGACCTGAATGATGATCGCAATTGTCGGACTCTTTTCCGAGGGGGGCAAAACCCGCGTTTCACCCCCGTAAATATTGATTTTTTCGATCATTTTCCTGTTGCGTTACCGTGCGGGATGCCCTAAAACTTTTCCATCGCTGAGACCGATACGGAGTCGGACAGTATTTGTTGGAACTAATCAGGAAACCGTGAGGAGAAAATACAATGGCAAAACCCATGACTAAATCGCAGATCATCGCAGCAGTAGCAGAAAAAGCTGACATCTCTAAGGCGCAGGCAAAAGACGCTCTAGAAGGTCTTGCCGCACTCGCATACGAAGGCGCAGCAGACGGATTCACCATTCCGGGAATCGGCAAGCTCGTTATCGTTGATCGCAAAGCCCGCATGGGTCGCAACCCGGCTACTGGCGAAACCATTCAGATTGCCGCAAAACGCGTTCTCAAGTTCCGCATCGCGAAAGCAGCCAAAGACGCCGTACTCTAATTCTGCGTTTCTACTGCATAAACCGTCCCGCGCAAACGGGACGGTTCTTTTTTTACCATGAAAACGTCATATAAAATCATCTCCCTATTGGTCACGGCCGCCACGCTTTCACTCTGCGGTTGTGCCACCACCGACAACGGCTATCGCGACGAAAAGGAATATTCCGACATGCCGTGGAACACCCCGCAGCAGTGGGAAGGCTCCCGCCAGATCCCCGGCATGTCGCCCGGTTATTAACCCCTTCCTCATTTTAGACGCAAGAAAGCCCGCCGGACAGCGGGCTTTTTCGTAGGGATGTTTTTGGGCAATCAACGATCTCGTCCGGCTTGTCGCCGCTTCATCCACGCGAGGCCCATCCGGCTAAGGACGAGTCCGGGCAGCAGCACGACATAGAGCCGGCAGAGCAGGAACAGACCGATCAGGAAGGGATGGTGCCGCGGAAGATGCGGGCCCGGACAAAAGATGCCCGCAACCATGTTGGTGCCCGCCAATAGCCGCAGGAGAATGGAATACACCAGCAAGATAGCTACGGCTTGCAGCAGGGTTTTTACAATGGCCCGCTTCATTTTCCAATCTCCGCGATTCCGCCCGGATGTGCCGTGAGCATGGTGAACAGGATGGCGTCGCCCAGCGATGCGCCGGTTACAAAGCTGAATCGCTCCTTGGTTTGCAGCGGTGCCCCGGCGGCGTTGGCCGTGGCATAGAGGTGTTTGAAATAATGGCCGTCGCCGTGGAGGCGGGCACCACCAAGGGCAAACCCGGTTGGAGACAGGCCGTAGCCAAAGATGACGGCGCCCGAATCAATGTCGCCGCTTTGCCCGCGGATGGATTTTGGATATTCCCGCACCAGCCCAAAGCCACAAATCGTTCCGGCAAGCTCCTGCTTCACCGCCTCGTACAAGTCTCGTGACAGGCTCGTGTCCATGAACGAAAGGAAGTAGAGCCCGAGGGTGGTGCCGGAGCCGCGCGGGAAATCATAGGGTTGACCGGTCCGCCCGTCCATGGCCTGGAAGAGCAAGCCCGACTTTGGATCGATGTATTCTTTTCGACAACGCTCCGCCCAGCGTTTTGGAAGATCGTCGGTTGCGTTCATTGCAACAGAAGCGATCACCGCGCAGTTGTCGACCGGATACGTTTCGTGCGGATAGGATTCGAGCAATAGCGTCGGGCTGGCTTCGATTCGGCGACGCAGCGCGGCTGAAATACGATCGTTCAATTCCGTGAATTTCGAGCCCGGATCGAGCAAGCGATGGAATCCCATCGCAAGGTTAAGGTAGCCGAGATAGGCGGCATGGCCCTCGTCCGTATCGAGCGTTTCCAGTGGGTCGCTCTTCCATTGCTCGATATCGAACTGCCGCACCCGATCCGACAGCACTTCCCCGATGGCCTCTTCCATCAGAGCCAGATAGCGGGTTTTGTTTTCGGGTTGCTCCATCGCCAGCTGGCCGAAGCCCATCGCTGCCATCACATAGGTTCCATACAGCCATTCGCCGTCGAACTGTTTTGACCCGGTCGTGAAGCTGTCGCGATCCAGCCCTTCGCGCATCCAGTGTTCCATGCTGTTCGCCAGTTTGGCCTGCAATTCAGCATCACCCGAAAACCACCGCTCCGCCAACCGCGAGTGCCACGCATACGGGATCCAGGCCACGCCAACCATGAACAGTGCGCAGGCCACGGTTTGGCGGCCGATGAGTCTCTCAATGCGTTTCATGCCTTATCCTTTCTCCGGATCAGCTCGGCGATCACGGCGCATTCGAGGCCGAAGGGGAGATAGCCCGCGTAGCCGAGAAGCGGCATTTCAAAAAGATGGAAGCGGACGACGTATGGGACGGAGTAGATCCACTTGGCGAGACTGTTCCAGTTCCACAGCTCCCAGAAGAAGCCGCAAAGCAGGGCCGCGAGGCAGAGGCGGTAGACGCGCCGCCAGTCGCCGGTTTTAAGTTCTGGAAAGGTCGGGGGTTGGTTCCCCAAGGTTTGGAAAGCCAGTAGCAGCAAGAGCGGCGCAACCCACAACAGCGGGAAGAGAACGTCGGGAAACCAGCCGATGAAAAAGAGCCCCGTCGCCGAAACAAGCAGGGTGGTTCCCGCAACGCGCCTGGGCTTGCCGATGTGGATTTTGGGAAAGGCATCCAGTCCGGCGGTTGTCCAAGGTTTGGAAGCCAGCCATTCCTCGGTCGAAAGCACGGCGGGCAGCACGGTGGCGAAGGGCAGGGTGGCGGCAACGAAATAGTGCAGCGGCGTGTAGTGCTCGCAGCCGGTGTAGGTCCAGTTTTGTACGAAGCGGTTGAGGTATTCGAAGAACCACCAGAAGCCGGCGCTGAGCGGAAACAGCCACAGGAAGAATTGGGTTTCGTGCGTCAGCAGGCAACGGCCGGTCTTTCGCCAGATGAGTGCATTGACCGCCACGATGTAGCAGATCCATTGCGGAGCGAAGGTATAAAGCTGGAACGGCTCGAACCACGCCTGCCGCGTCCACGCCAAAATCCAGCAGAGGATTCCGAGTCCAATGGAAACCCAGCCCCACCATGGGAATGGATGGGAAACATCCCGCTTCGGGTGGGTTTTCCTTCGCCAGCCAACCCTGATCATAAACGGTAGCATCGTGGCAAGAATGACGGAGGCCAATCCAATGAACACCGGCCACGAAAACGGGGCGTGTTCGATGTATTGCGTGCGCGGTGGGAATTCAAGGTAGGTGGCAATGTCGTGTCCCGCCACCCACACGCCGAGCAACGGCAAGCCAACGAGCATGGCTACCAAAAGTAGATAGACTGGAATCAATCGTTTCATATTCGCCCAACCAGAGTGTGCCACAAATATTCGTAGACGTTTCCCGAAAATGCGGCTGGATTTAAAAACGGTACGGGGCGGTCGGGCATTGCAAGGAAGGGGCTTAAAATCCACGAGAGCTGGCAGCCCACGAAACCGGAAACCAGAAACCATGCCGTCATCACTCGGTAGGGCACTGCGGTCAGGGCACGAAGCAATCCATGCAGGTGCACAACGCCGACGGTTCCACATATCCCGATGATTCCCGTATGGCAGATGAGCACCCAGGGATAGGTTTCCACCGTGGCGGGATATTGCGCCGAAAAGAATAGTGCGACCGGGCTGAGTGCACCAAGCAAAGCGGCGGCTATGGCCATGCAGATTGCTATGCAGAGAAACACCTGCCGAAATGATAGTCCTGCCCCGAGCACTTGTGAGAGCACGGTATTGGCTGTTCCACTGATTGCAACGGTGGACAGAAACAACAGGGGCATTTTTGCAGTCGAGTAGCACGCCTGTAGCGGGGAACGCCAGATTCCAAACGCCAGCCCATAGAATGCCGCGCCCACACAGGTTATGGCGAGACAAGTCGCAATCGTCCTTCCCATCTTCTTGTGGTTGGAAACCGTTTCGATCAGTTGATCGTCAACTCGGAGTATTTGCCTCAACGCTCTCATTAATCGACTCCATCGATCATGCGTTTAGCGGTGTGGAATACGGATTCATAGAAGTTGCCTTCGAAGGGGTCGGGGCGCAGGAATTGGATTTCGAGGTTGGGCGAGCCGATGAAAGGCCGCAGGTTCCACGAAAGCTGTGCGCCAACGAGCAGGTTTCCGGCAAGCCATGCCGCCAAAACCTGACGCGCCAATCGGCGGTTGCCGGTTTGAACCAAAAGAAAGCGGTAGAGCCGCCCGTTGGCAACCATTCCAGCGATAGCCAATATGCCGACATTGATCAGCAGGAAGAAGCCATGGCCAAAAGTGTTGCCGTCCGTTAGCGGCGGTGTGTTGAATAGGATAAACAAAGTGATGGGTGCCATTGCGGCAAGGATCAGCGCCGCTACCGTAAAGCCCATCAACTGCGCCAGCAGGGTTTGGCGGAAGGTGAACTGCGCCCCTATCATGAGCGCGATCATCCAGTTCAACAGGGCGTTGCACAATGTGGCAAGAAAAATCAGCAGGGGAAACTTGATGGCAACATACACTGCCATCAGTCCCGCACGCCACAACCCAATGGTTGCGCCGTAGAGTCCGGAGCCAACGGCGATAGTCAGCCCGCAACAGGCGATCCAACGCAGGCTCTGTTCATCGAGCCACGATGAAATGGCCGAGGAGTCACTCTGGCATAGTACCGGGAGTCTGGCAAAGAACCGCTTCATTTCCTTAGCGCTTCGCTCCAATGTGCCATGAAAAACTTTTTTTCATTGAGCTGGAGCGGTTCGTGTTTTCCAATGATTGGACGTAGCGTGGTGCTCATCTGCAAAAGCACCAGCCCGAAGATAGACATCCAGAGGCGGAGCGTTCCCATGCTCTTCTTGTTCAGGAATTCCAGAGATGTTTTCATGAGCCGAAGACCGAAGAAAAGGCCGATACCCCAAACCAGCAGATAGAGAATCCCCATGAAAACTACCGACTCGGTCGCCTGCGAAAAGATCCATGCCACCGGCACGAACCCGATGAACAGAATGCCCGAGAGGGTCAGCCCAAGCAGAAGCAACCGCCCAGCCTGCGGGAAGCTTTGTTCGCCCCCGGAAAGGCAAAGGAGAATGTATAGGCTAGGCATGCAGATCAGCGCGCTTGCCACCGTTCCCAAAACAACCTTGCCGGGCACTATCCAATATTGCGCTCCCCCGGGAAAACTACCCATGATACCCCCGATCGCGGCGAGGCAGAAAAACAGGGTCAACAACAGGCCCGCGGACGCTTTCCATCCATGGCCGTGCAGGAGTTCGTAGACCATCTGCGACGGGCGCTTCAGGGTGGCATCGACGACATGGAACAGCCGGGTGTCTTCCAGCGCCTTGAAATGCGTTTCAAACGGATCGCTCGGTTTGTGGGGGTTCGGCAGTTCGGGGTTTTGGTTTTCCATGGGCATCTCCTTATGTTTTGAAAAGCACTTTGCAATACAAAGTGAAAGACCGGGTTTTATCGTTCGCGTTCATTTTTCGGTGGGATCAGGTCGTGGCGCGGTTTGCAAGGGGTGGGATTTTTGCGGCCTTTTGCTTGGGCAGTGCCTTGCGGGCTTGCTTCATGACGTCGGCAAGCGCTTCGAGATAGTCGTTGAAGCGGTCAAGCCCCCTGGCGGTAATGTAGAGGGTGGTGCGCGGCTTGTCGTCGACGAACGCTTTCTTCATGCGCACAGCCTTGCTCTCCCTTAGCACCTTGAGGTGGCGGTTGAGGTTGCCGTCGGTGAGGTTGCACGTGGCTTTCAGCTCGCCGAACGTCGCACCGTCCGATGCGGTACAGAGCGCGGACATGATGGCCAACCGGCTCGGCTCGTGGAATATTTTTTCCAAGGCTTGGAACGGATTCTCTTCTTTATTCATCATACTCCTTCATGGCCTCGATTTTGTGGCGGTGGAAAATGATCCCGCCGGCCCATTCCCCAACTAGGAAAACGATGCCGACCGGCCACGGATTCATGAACGACGATCCCTGCCACAGCATGAAGAAGGTGCCGCACACCAGATAGTAGATCCCCAGATACCAGTTTTCCTTCGGCAGGGCCGTCCGGCAATTGGTATGCGCCAGGCCGTAGAGGCACATCCAGGTGCCGAACAGCAGATCCGGGTAGCCCCGCAACAGCAGCGCCGCGCTGAGGATGCCGCCAACCGCCAGCGGGGGAATGGCATCCAAGGCCGGGGTGATCGTCAGAACCTTGCGTTCACGATCAGGCAGCTGGATGAACCAAAGCAACAGGGCGCCATAGTTCAGCAGCAGGGCAACCGCCAGGATCGACAGCCATCCCTGCAGCTGGATGCCAAAGCGATCCGTATGAAAACCCATCCAGATACAGCCCAGCAGGGTTATCGTTCCACCGAGCATTCTTGCCGTGCCCGAATAGCCGGTGAACTTCCGCTTTTCCAGAATCAATCCCTGGAGCTTGCGGACCTGCCCGAGCGCATCATGTATGTGGTTTGCGATCATTTTTCTGTTTCCAACGATTCGGAAGATAAGAGATTAAAAAGTACTTTGCAACACAAAGTTAAGTCCTTGTGGATTGAAATCCAAGGCCCGACGGAAACGCGGCCTCCCCTTTTTAATGGGTCTTCCGCAAAATCTGTGGGTACATCGCAGGGGGATACAACCGCAGATGGGCGCGGATTGCTCGGATAAATGAAGAAATGGATACAATCGGGCTTTAAATCAGGGGTTGTTTTTCTGTATCAAAATATCATCTGGCTCTGAAGTACTGGTTTTGCATGAATATTCCCACTATTCGCGCCCATCCGCGCCATCTGCGGTCAAATTGCCTTGATGCTGCCCACGAATTCGGAGGAAGAGCTTTTTTTATAATCCAATGACCCCTGACGGCATTAGAGAAGGGTTGTAGAGGCGGTGCTTCTAAGAAGCACCGCTACACCGAAAAATCCGATAGCCCCATATTGCCCTGGGGAAGGCCTGTAGAGGCGGTTCTTAGAACCGCTTGCGGAGGATAGACCCGACGAAAGGCGCTCGTTTCCAAGCGCCTTTCGTCGTTTCCTTTCGAGGAAAACCTATCCTTCCATTTCGATCAGCTTTTCGGCGATCTGGATGGCGTTGAGCGCTGCGCCTTTCCAGAGGTTGTCGCCGGCGACAAACAGCGATAGGCCGTTGTCGAAGCCCTGGTCCTTGCGGATGCGGCCCACGAGAACCTCTTCCTTGCCGTCCGCATTCATCGGCATCGGATAGATTCCATTTTCAATATCGTCCGCCAGTTCCACGCCGTCGGCGTTGGCCAGCACTTCGCGGGCGGCTTCCGGGGTAACGGGCTTGTCGAATGAAACGTGCAGGGCTTCGCTGTGCGAATTAAATACCGGAACGCGCACGCAGGTGCAGGAAACGCGGATGGAGTCGTCGCCCAGAATCTTGTGGGTTTCGTTCCCCATTTTCAGCTCTTCGCTCGGATGGCCGTCTTTCGCGCCGCCGATTTGTGCCAGCACGTTGAAGGCAATGGGGTAGGGATAGGCTTCCGCCTTCATCTCCTCGCCGGCCACCCAGGCCTTGGTCTGCTCTTCCAATTCGCGGATCGCGCCTGCGCCGCTACCGGAAACCGACTGGTAGGTGGAAGCCACCACATGCTTGATTCCAAACGCCTTGTGCAGCGGCCCCAGCGCCATCAGCGCAATAATGGTGCTGCAATTCGGATTGGCGATGAGGCCGCTGTGGTTCTTCAGGGCTTCCGGGTTGATTTCCGGAATCACCAGCGGCACGCGGTCGTCCATGCGGAAGTCGTCGCCATTGTCGATCACGACGCAGCCCTTCTCGGCGGCGATCCATCCCCAGGTCTGCGAGGCGCCCTTCGCGCCCTCGGTTCCCGCAAAGAAGGCAAAGTCCATTCCGTCGAACGCTTCGGCGGTGGTCTCTTTCACTTGGTAGGTTTCACCATCGATGATTTCCTCGCGCGCCGAGCGCGCCAGGATCACAATGCTTTCTGCGGGAAAGTTGCGCTTCCGTAGCAAGCGGATCATTTCCTGGCCCACCGCTCCGGCTCCGACGACACATACGTTGTATTTTTTCATATCCAATTCCACCCATTAGGTTGCTGCGTTGTAAATCGGGGCAGAACGTAAAGAGATGGTTAGAGAAAGGCAAGCCGATCTGAATGGTTTTTCCCGATAAAAAAGGTTGAAATTCCGGAGGTTCCCTATATGTTCCCTTTTCTCTTTTCGGATGGTGATTGTAGCTCAGTTGGTTAGAGCGCCTGATTGTGGTTCAGGAGGCCGCGGGTTCAAATCCCGTCTTTCACCCCAGTTTTCTGAGCGAGTCTTCTCCCTCCCCTCCGAATCGATTAGGCAACCACGTTGCCCGATCCGGCTCGGAAACCGGAAGTTTTAGTTGGAGTGCCGCACTTTTCAACCGGCGTTTTCAATGCCGATATCGACTATTTCTTCTGTGCCTCGGCGATTACTTTCTTGATGTAGTCGACATAGGCCTCGGGGCCACCCGCCTGATACCCGGTTTTGTCAATCGGCATTCCTTCCGGATTCAGAATGTAGACGGTCGGGAACCCCTGGACGCCATATTTTTCGGCCAACGTTTCATTTTGCTTTTGAAGTGCGGTGCTTTGTTTCGATTTGTCGCGTGGGAAGTCGGCGAGCACCAGCACAAGGTTTTCCTTGGCATATTCCTTGAAGGCTGCCTGCGAGAAGACCTCCTTGTCTAGCTTGACGCACCAACCGCACCAGTCGGATCCGCTAAAATCGATGAGCATATACTTCCCCTCGGCCTTGGCCTGGGCCGAAGCCTTTGAAAAATCCGTTTTCCAGCCTTCCGAAGCATATGCCCCCGCTCCGACGGCCACCGCCGCCAATACCATCAACCATTTCTTCATGCTGTCCTCCTTCAGGATCAAAGTTAACCCGCATTAAACGGGATGCAATATGTTGTTTAGGACAGGGGCTTTGCCCATTTGTTCATTGTGGACAAAAAAAAGCCGCCCCGAAGGACGGCTTTGTCGAACAGCTAATCGGAGGATTAGTTGACGTCAATGGCGTTGAGGTCGGCAAAGGCCTGCTTAACGCGCTCGACCAAGCTCTCCTGTCCTTTGCGCAGCCATACGCGCGGGTCGTAGAATTTCTTGTTCGGCTTGTCGGCCCCTTCCGGGTTTCCGAGCTGCCCTTGGAGATAGGCTTCGTTCGTCTTGTAGAAGTCGAGGATGCCTTTCCATGTGGCCCATTGCGTGTCGGTGTCGATGTTCATCTTGATGACGCCGTAGCCGATGGATTCCTTGATCTCTTCGGGGGAGGAGCCGGAACCGCCGTGGAACACGAAGTTCAGCGGCTGGGCATCGTCGGTGCCGAACTTTTCGGCGACATAGGCCTGCGAGTCGCGCAGGATGGTGGGGGTCAGCTTGACATTGCCCGGTTTGTAGACGCCGTGGACGTTGCCGAAGGAGGCCGCGATGGTGAAGTTGGGGCTGATGGCGCTGAGCTTTTCATAGGCATAGGCCACGTCTTCGGGCTGGGTGTAGAGCTTGGACTCGTCCATGTCGGTGTTGTCGACGCCGTCTTCCTCGCCGCCGGTGCAGCCGAGTTCGATTTCCAGCGTCATGCCGATCTTGCTCATGCGCTCAAGGTATTTGGCGGAGATCTCGATGTTTTCTTCGAGGGACTCTTCGGAGAGGTCGAGCATGTGGGAAGAGAAGAGCGGGCGGCCGGTTTCTTCGAACATCTTTTCGCCTGCTTCGAGCAGCCCGTCGATCCACGGCAACAGCTTCTTGGCGGCGTGGTCGGTGTGGAGGATAACCGGAACGCCGTAGGCTTCGGCCATCATGTGAATGTGCTGGGCACCGGAGATGGCACCGAGAACGGCCCCGTTTTCCTTAAGGCCCTTGCCAGCCGTGAAGACCGCGCCGCCGTTGGAGAACTGGATGATGACGGGGGAGTTGACCGAGGCGGCGGCTTCGAGAACGCCGTTGACGGAGTCGGTTCCGACTACGTTTACTGCGGGCAGTGCAAACTTGTTTTCCTTTGCAATCTGGAAAACCTTGGCTACGTCGTTGCCATGGAGAACGCCGGGATTTACGGCATCGAGAATTTTAGTCGACATGATATTTACCTTCCTATTGTTGAGGGGTTTCAGTACTCATTCCAGCCAATGATTTTGGCAAAATTCGCGGGAACTATATCAGGATTCGTCTCTGGGTCAATCCCGGCGGACCTTATTACCGCGGCGGAAAATCGAAATGGGTTTCGAAGAGTTCGGCGAGTTTTTTGCCAAACTCCTCCTCGTTGGGACCCGTCACCTCAATAGTGACTTTTGCCCCTTTTTCAAGTCCCAGCATGATGCACTCCAGTGCGGAGGTAAGGGTGCAGGTGCCCGATTCCGCCGTGATGAGAATCTTGCCGGCATAGGCCATTCCCTCCTTGATCAGGATAGCAGAAGGCCGGCAATGAATGCCGGCCTCGTTGCGTATGGTTGCTGTTGTTTCGAACATTCCTACTTGGCGGCTGGCTGGTTGGCCTCGCCCGTAGCTTCCTGGCGAGCCACCTCTTGTTCTTGCGCCTGGGTTCCGGACTTTTTCTTTGCCTCGTGCGCCTTGCGAATCATTTCCTCGTAGACCACCTTGTCGTTGATGGCATAGATGTAGGGGCGGGCGATGATTCCCGAGGACTCGCGGCTGGCATCGCATTTGTCGACGGCCGCCTTGGCGGCTTCCTTGAGGGTGGGCTTCCCGTAGTCATAACCAAAGGCATAGTCGCCACTCGGATCAACCGCGATAACGAAAACCTTATTGTCAGGCTGTGCGTAGTAGTCAAGCAGCTTGGCCTGTGCATGGGGCGGAATCTTTGGGACGTATGCAACATTGCTGGCGCAACCAGCGAGCATGGACACCAATACCGACGCGAATAAGAACCTTGCAAACACCTTCATGTACACCTCCAGTTATCAATATTTACGGGCACTTTAAGTTTTAACCCCCCTTTAGTCAACATCGTAGGGCAACGAAAACGCCGAAACAGAAAAAGGCGTATTCAAGAAACGTTCCGCCTGCCAGCCGTCGGCGGCGACCACCCGTCCTTTCGCCACTTCAAGACGAAGATCCCTGGAATGCAGCGTAAACCTTGGTGTCGCACCATATTTCCAGTCGTCGGAGGCCTGTTTTTCCAACAAGGGATCTAGGAGACCGGGCTGGATGTCGGAATCCAATAGTTGACGGAATCCGTTCGCATCGGGGTACAAGGCCTGGAAACACTCCTTCAGTGCGGCGGCCACCGCCTCGACGTTCAATCCCAGATTTGCCACCTCGGCCGGGACGGAGCGGATGGCGTGGGTTTCGATGGAATCAAGCAAAGGGCCTAAATAGCGGGTTAGTCGTTCAAGGTCGGTATTCAGCAACAGGGTCCCGTGATGCAAGGCCCGCCCCTTGCGGAAGCAAAAGGCATTGCCGGAAAACTTTAGCCCGTCCACGCTCAAATTGCTTTTCCCGGTTTTTTCCGACCGGATCCCGAAGGTTTCCAACGCCTGGATCACCATCTCGTAGGCCTGCCCTTCGCGATACTGCATCCGGTCGACGATGACGCAGTAGTTCAGGTTGCCGGCATCGTGGTAGACCGTCCCTCCACCCGAAATCCTCCGGGCGAGCGGAACATGTTCATCGCGCATCAGATCCAGGCGGCATTCGCGCCATGGGTTTTGGTTCTTGCCGATCACCACCGCGCAGTTGCTTTGCCACAGGAACAGCACGGGGCCGTCTGCCGTGGCCTGCTCCATCAGATATTCCTCCATCGCAAGGTTGCGATAGACATCAAGTGAGCTGGATTGAACAATCAACATGTCGCGTTTTTCTTTTGTTCGGATGCGGGCTTGGGGCTAAAGTGACCACATCATGTCAAAGATTCCCGAACAATTCATCCAAAAAATCCCCAAGACGGATCTGCATCTGCACCTCGACGGATCGCTGCGCCTCCCGACCCTGATCGAGCTGGCCAAGGGGAATGGAGTTGGGCTGCCCTCCTTCGAGGAGGCTGGGCTGAACGAACTCGTCTTCAAGGAGCGCTACGCCAACCTCGGCGAATACCTCGCTGGATTCGCCTACACCGTCGGCGTTCTTCAAACGCCGGAAAACCTCGAACGCGCCGCCTTCGAGTTGGCCGAAGACTCCCATGCCGAAGGTGTCCGCTATATCGAGGTGCGCTTCGCCCCGCAATTGCACGTCACCCATGCCACCGAAATCGGGTCTGTCGTCCGGGCGGTTTTTCAAGGACTGGAAAAAGCGAAACAGGCGCTAAACGCCAACGTGGACGAAAGCGACATGCCGTTTGAATACGGCATCATCCTCTGCGCCATGCGGCGGTTCAACCGGCCGATGTCGCCCTACTACGAGCGGCTGCTCAACCGCAGCAGTGGATCCAGCCTGCGCTATTCCTACGCCCGCGCCTCCGTCGCGCTCGTCAAGGAAGCCGTCAAGCTGCGCGACGAAGGCCTGCCCATCGTCGGGTTCGATCTTGCCGGCGAAGAGGCCGGCTATCCCGCCATCCATCACAAAGCCGCCTTCCAATACGCCCATCGCAACTTCCTGCGCAAAACCGTCCATGCCGGCGAGGCCTACGGCCCTGAATCCATCTTCCAGGCCATCACCGAATGCTATGCCAACCGCATTGGCCACGGCACCTTCCTTTTTTCGGAGGAAGCCATCAAGCACAAGTCCATCAAGGATAAACCGCGCTACATTGCCCAACTGAGCGAATATATTGCCAACCAGCGCATCACCATCGAAGTCTGCCCGACGAGCAACCTGCAAACCATCCCCGAGTTCCAGAGCCTGGAAGGCCACCCCATCCAGCAGATGGTCGACCGCGGTCTCTCCGTCAGCATCAGCACCGACAACCGCCTCGTCTCCCACACGACTGTTACCAACGAACTCCTGCTCTGCGCGGAACATTTAACACTCACAGACAGCCAGTTTCGCGATCTTGTCCTCGCCGGGTTCAAGCGCAGCTTCTTCCCCGGCTCGTATTCAGAGAAACGCGCCTACGTCCGCCGCGCCATCGACCTCTACGACAACGTGACGATTGAAGCGTGATGTAGGCCGGGCCCCCGACCCGCCGGCCATTCCACCGCCCGCCCGATGGGGCATCGGGCCTACAATTCCGAACCGTCGAAACGGTTGAAATATTGGGCGTATGGCCAATCGTCCGGAGTCTCAACCAACCCCGCCCGAACCGGATTCATGCGGATGTATTCCCACTTTCCCGGCCGGCTTTCATCGCTGCGCAAAAGATGGTCGAAGAACCCGGACTGCCATTTGAAGCGACGCCGTCCCGCCATCGCCTTGAATGCCTTGACCCATTCGCCAATCGTGGTTTCAGAAGCCGCTGCAATCGTGACGATCAGATGCACATGATCCGGCATGAGCACATAGCAATCCACATGCACCCCGTAGCGCCCGACCGATTCCGAAACAAAGCGGCGCACATTTTCATCGGTTTCCGGATCATCCAGCACCCGCGCCCTCCCATCCGTGCAAAGCGTCAGGAAATAGGCCGGGGACGAATCGAATACACGATCCAGCCGGCGCTGGCGACGTGGGTGGCGAGATGAATTGCACATGCAGCAAAATATATCCGAAAGAACATGGGTAAACAATAAAGAAATAGGTCTCGCCGCACGTTTCGTGGTTTCCCCGTTGTAGGCCGGGTGCCCTCACCCGGCGATCGGTCGCCCCGCGCGTCCGCCCCGATCCTCTGCCATTCCACCGCGCGCCCGATGGAGGCATCGGGCCTACATTTTCGGGTGCTTGGTGACGCGAGGCTGTTCCAAAGGAACGGCAATAAAACGAAGTGAAATGGCAATTTCGTGGTTTTAACTGTTTTCATGAATTGGTAGTCTCCGTGTTTAACCAAATTTCAACCAACCGAGCCGCTTGCAAAACCTCTTGGTTTTGCGCGACAGTTATCAGGTTCCGGTTGTTGGTTGTTAGGCTAACTACCTGCTGAACAACGGGTTGTTCCGATAACCAATAACGGATAACCATAAACCGGAACGGCGGAACCGAAGGTTTTGCAAGTTCCTCAACCAATAGGGGCATTGAATCATGAGGGCATATAATTTTTCGGCGGGACCGGCCACGTTGCCGGAAGAAGTACTGAAAGAAGTACAGGCGGAACTGCTCGACTACAAAGGCACCGGCATGTCGATCATGGAAATGAGCCACCGCAGCCCGGAATATAGCGCACTCCACGAGGAAACCATCGCCAACATCAAGCAACTGCTCAACATTCCGGAAGGATACAGCGTGCTGTTCATGACCGGCGGCGCCTCCTCGCAATTCGCCTTCATCCCCATGAACCTGCTCGGCGAAGGCCAGACCGCCGACTACACCGATTCCGGCGCATGGGCCAGCAAGGCCATCAAGGAAGCCAAGGTTCTCGGCAACGTCAACATTGCCGCCGATTGCGGCAAGGAAATCCCAACCCGCGTACCGACGGTTGAGGAATTGAACCTGACGCCCGATGCGGCCTACCTGCATATCACCACCAACGAAACCATCTCGGGTGCGCAGTGGAAAACCTTCCCCGACTGCGAAGCCCCGCTGATTGCCGACATGTCGTCCGACATTCTCTCCCGTCCGCTCGATGTCTCCAAGTTCGACCTCATCTATGCCGGTGCGCAGAAAAACCTTGGACCGGCTGGCATCACGCTGGTCATCATCAAAGACGAGCTGGCCGAGCGCTGCCCTGAAACCGTCCCGACGATCATGCGCTACAAGACGCACATCGCGAACAACTCGCTCTACAACACCGTGCCCACCTTTCTGGTCTACATGCTCTGCCTCGTTACCCGCTGGCTTCTCGCCAAAGGCGGACTCGAAGGCATGCAAAAGCAGAACGAGGGGAAAGCGGAAAAGCTCTATGCGGCGATTGACGGAACCGACTTCTACACCGGCACTGCCGTCAAGGAATGCCGCTCCAACATGAACATCACCTTCCGCATCGCCAACCCCGATCTGGAAGCCAAGTTTATTGCCGAGGCTTCGGAGAAAAACCTCAAGGGACTGAAGGGCCACCGCTCCGTCGGCGGCATCCGCGCCTCCATCTACAACGCCTTCCCCGTCGAAGGCGTCGATGCGCTGATTTCGTTCATGAAAGAGTTTGAAGCCAACAACGGATAGCCGTATAAACCCGCCCATTCACGCGCCCATAGTTCAATGGATAGAATAGTGGCCTCCGAAGCCATAGATACAGGTTCGACTCCTGTTGGGCGCACCATTTTGAACCGTGAGGCGTGAATGCCCCATCAAAAAATCACGACTCACGTTTCACGCATCACAGAAAGGAAACCCCATGTCCGAAAACACACTCGAAAACATTAAGATCGACGGCGACAACCTCTGGAAAGAGGAGCACATCACCGATCTCAAGGTGGGCAACATCCGCAAGCTGACCCCCATCAAGCTCGACGGCACCGAGGACGAGGCGCGCCAGGCCAGCTATTCGGCAACCACTAACATCATGACGCCGAGCGGCGCGCTGCCCATCTCCGGCGAAATCGAAGCCGCCAATCTGGCCGAGGCCGTGGAAAAGTTTCCGGAAGCCATCAGCGACGCCGTCAAAAAGTTGCAGGAAGACATGGTTCGCATGCAGCAGGAGCAGGCGAGCCAGATCGTCACCCCCGACCAGCTCCGCGGCGGCAACGACATTATCATCTAACCTGAATCCCGTGTGGATACGAAAAAAGCGCCCCGAAAGGAGCGCTTTTTTTTGTGTCCGGATACGGTTGGGAATTTTTAGGGAAGCACAAACTTCGCGGTTAGCGCAACGACCTCTTCGCGCACCTGGGCAATCACCGCGTCGTTGTCGGCGTTGTGCAGCACGCGCTTGATGAGGCTGGCGATTTCCTCCATCTCCGGCTCTTTCATGCCGCGCGTGGTGACCGCCGGGGTTCCGATGCGGATGCCGGAGGTGACGAACGGGCTTTTGGTGTCGAAGGGGATGCCGTTCTTGTTGACGGTGATCGCCGCCTTGTCGAGTGCGGCGGCGGCCACCTTTCCGGTGATGCCGGTGCCGGTGAGGTCGACGAGCATGAGGTGGTTGTCGGTGCCGCCGGAAACGATGCGGATGTCGTCGTCTTCGAGTGCGCCGGCGAGGGTCTGGGCATTCTTGACCACTTGCTGCTGGTACTGCTTGAACGCCGGTTGCAGCGCTTCGTGGAAGCAGACGGCCTTGGCCGCGATGGTGTGCATGAGCGGGCCCCCTTGAATTCCGGGGAAAACCTGCTTGTCGATGTCGGCCGCAAATTTTTCCTTGCACAAGATCATGCCGCCGCGCGGGCCGCGCAGGGTTTTATGGGTGGTGGTGGTCACAAAGTCGGCGTGCGGAATGGGGCTGGGGTGGCAACCGGCGGCCACGAGACCGGCGATGTGCGCCATGTCGACCATCAAGTAGGCCCCGACGCCGTCGGCGATTTTGCGCAACTTCTTGAAATCGATGAGGCGCGAGTAGGCGCTTGCTCCGGCCACGATCATTTTGGGTTTATGCTCGTCGGTGAGTTTTTGGATCTGCTCATAGTCGATCTGCTCGGTTTCCTTGTCGACGCCATAGGGGACGACGTTGAAGAACCGGCCCGAAAAGTTCATGGGATGGCCGTGGGTGAGGTGGCCGCCTTCGGCGAGGCTCATGGCGAGGATGGTGTCGCCGGGGTTGAGCACGGCGAAGTAGACGCCCATGTTCGCGCCGCTGCCGCAGTGCGGCTGGACGTTGGCGTGCTCGGCGCCAAAGAGTTCCTTGGCGCGGTCGATGGCGAGGCGCTCGGCTTCGTCGACCCACTCGCACCCGTTGTACCAGCGCTTGGCGGGATAGCCTTCGGCATATTTGTTGGTCATGCGCGAGCCTTGCGTTTCGCGCACGGCTTTGCTGACGATATTTTCGGAGGCGATCAATTCGAGGTTTTCCTTCTGCCGCTGGTCTTCCTTTTTGAGCAGGGCGTAGATTTCGGGGTCGGTGTCGTAGACCGCGATGGTACCGGCGGTTTCCGAGGCGTAGTCCTTGATTTTCATGACGCGGCGCTCGTGGCGTCCCCCCTCGAATTCTGCGGAAAGCCACGCTTCGAGAATGGCGGAAGCGGCTTCCGGGGGCGTCGATTTACCGCTGAGGCAGAGGACGTTGGCATTGTTGTGCTGGCGGGCCAGGGCCGCAGTTTCGGGATCGTGGCAGAGGGCTGCGCGTACGCGCGGGAATTTGTTGGCGGTGATGCTCACACCGATGCCTGTGGTGCAGATAATGATGCCTTGATCGGCAGCGGCATTGGAGACTTCATTGGCGACGGCGGCGGCAAAGTCGGGGTAGTCGACCGATTCCGCACTGTGGGTGCCGAGATCTTCGACGGCGATGTTTTTCTCTTTAAGGGCTTCGACAAGCTGGCTCTTGAGGGCATAGCCGCCGTGGTCCGATCCAATTGCGATTTTCATGAAATGGTCCTCGTTTTTATGGGTTTCCAGTATGGATGGAAAGGATCAGATCCGGGAGGGCCTGGTCGATTTCATCCCGCGTTTTCTTGTAGACATTGAGCGATCCGCCAAACGGATCGATAACATCGGCGGGAACCTTTGACGTTCCAAACGACTTAAGCAAGCAAACTTTATTTCCAACCTCCGGAAAGTCCTGAAGGATGTGAAAGCGGTGCGCGGCGGTCATGACCACAATGAGTTCGGCTGTGTTAAGTAGCTCGGCGGTAAGTGGTTGGCTGCGGTGGGTGCCGAGGTCGACTTGCAGCTCGCGCAGGGCTTCGACGGCGTTGGCGCTGGCTGGCGACCCGGCCCCGGCGTAGATGCCTGCCGAGGCGGCGTTCCAGCCAGCCCCGTCGCCGATCCGGTGGAGGAAAAGCGCCTCGGCCATCGGGCTGCGGCAGGTGTTTCCGGTACAGACAAACAAGATGGTTTTCATATCCAGGCCTCTCTTGAAAACCTGCGCCGTTTCTTCAAAGGGAATACAGCCTTCGCGCAGGCACTTGATGGAGTTCCCGTCGACTTTTACGACGGTGCTTGGAACAGCCTCTGTTGCGGAGGGGCCGCTGTCGAGAACAAGATCGGCTTCGATGGCGGTCATCGCTTCCGCAGCGGTTTTGGTGTCGGCTCCACCGCTGCGGTTGGCGCTGGTTAGCGCCAGCCCGTGGCCGCACGCCTTCGCCACGCCAAGGGCTACGGCGTGGTCGGGGATGCGGTAGCCCGTCCAGCCTGAAGAAGTTTCCAGCACGATTGTCAGCGGTCCGGGCCAATAGGCTGCGGCCAGCGCCTGCAGGCCGGAATTCCAATCCTTGGCTACTGCGGCCACCTGATCCGCATTCGCGGCGAGGCGGGCGACCGGCTTGTCGCCGTCGCGCCCCTTGGTGGCAACGAGTTTGTCCATCGCGCCCGGAACGGCGGGGTCGCACGCGATACCGTAGACGGTCTCCGTCGGGACGATCACCAAGCCTCCCGCGGCCAGGACCTGCCGCGCCTGCTCCAGCACGTCCGCATCCGGGTGGTGCAAATCGATTTTCACGGTTTGTGTCATTCGGGCGATTGTAGGGTGGGCGAATTCCAAAGCAACCGAAAACGGGGTTTCGAATGGTGTCTGGCGAGACGGTCTTTTCCGCGCAAAGAAGACGTTCTGACAGTAGGGATATAAACCTTTGCACACGGGGGTTTCCACAGCCTGGCCTGTTAATAACATTCCAGAGAAATGGGTTGCAAGAGGCTGGGGCAAGTGCGAGATTCAACGTCGATTTATCGGCAACCGCCGCGATGGGCGCGGCGATTGGGTTTTAGGAAGCGAATCAACAGGAGGAATGCTTCGATGAAAAAAGCAATGGTATTTGGAATGGCGGCTGCATTGGCAGCTGGATCGGCAATCGCCCAAGAAGACGTGGTTATGGTTGGTCAGATGGGCGGGTCTAGCGCTTCCGAAGTGCTGGTAACTGCCGAAGCCGCACTGGTTTCTTCCCATGTATGGCGCGGACAGGTGCTTAACAACGACTTTGTGGCTCAGCCGCAGGTGACGCTTTCGCAGTATGGCGTAAGCCTTAATGTATGGGGAAACTACGACCTTGGAAAAAACTGGATTGGAGTATCTAGCGACTTTTCCGAATTCGACATTTCGCTGGCCTACACTCTGCCGCTGAATGTCAGCGACATGGCAATCGATGTCGGTATAATTGGCTACCACTTCCCGGCGAATGGGGGAACTTTTTCTGCGCCCGGCCCCAATCGCGGGTTTAACAAAGAGTCCACTACGGAGCTGTTTGCGCGGGCAACCGGTCTGACCTTCAAGGAATATGTTATTCCTTCGGTGACACTGTTTGGCGACATTGACGCAGCCAACGGCGTCTATATCCTGTTTGACGTGGTTGCTCCATACCAAGTCAGCGACTATCTCTGGGTTGAAGGCGGAATCTCCGCAGGATGGGGCAACACCTCCTACAACGACTACTATTGGGCCGGCCCCCACGATGCGGGTTGGAACGACTATAATTTCTATGGAACCGCCAGCTATGAAATCATGGAAAACCTGACGGCGTCGTTGAACCTGACCTACACCTTGGTTGAGGGTGGCTCCATCGGCGACTCGGACACCTACGAAGCCAGCGAAAAGTTCTGGGGTGGCTTGAACATTGCCTACGACTTTTAACCGGGCCTGAACACCGAATGCAAACGCCCCGCATGACGGGGCGTTTTTTTTGGATGGATCGCGACCTCGGAAACCGCTAGATTCCGGAAAATTTAAACGCATGGGTGAAATTATGAACGAACTACTCAACCTGCTGAAACAAAACGCGCTCGAATCGCCGGAAAACCTCGCCAAGATGCTGGGGATCTCCGTCGATGAAGTAAAAGCCCAAATCATTGAATATGAAAAGAGCGGCGTGATCCGCGCCTATCAGGCCGTGGTGAACGAGGAAAAACTCGATGCCTCGCTGGTGACGACCGTGATTGAAGTCAAGGTCACCCCCGAGAGCGAAGGCGGTTTTGATCGTATTGCCGACCACATCAGCCGGTTTCCTGAAGTTGATTCGGTCTTTCTCATGTCCGGCGGGTTCGACCTGCTGCTCTTCATCAAGGGCCGCACCATGCACGAAGCCGCCGGATTCGTCAGCGAAAAGCTGGCCACCATGCCGGGGGTCACCTCGACCGCCACGCACTTCATGATGAAAACCTACAAGCAAAACGGCATACTCATGCATACGGGGGAGGGCGATGAACGACTCAAAGTCTCTCCATAGCCGCATCGCTAAAACCGTCCGCGACATCCCCCGCTCCGGCATCCGCGATTTCTTTGAAATCGTCAGCTCGCGCGAGGGTGTAATCAGCCTCGGTATCGGCGAGCCCGACTTCGTCACGCCTTGGCATATCCGCGAGGCCGCCGCGCTCGCGCTCGACCGCGGCGTCACCAGCTACACCTCCAACATGGGGCTCCTGTCGCTCCGGCAGGGTATTTCCAAATACGTGGAAAAGAAAACCGGCATCGCCTACAACCCCGAAGACGAAGTGCTCATCACCGTTGGCGTCAGCGAAGGGCTCGACCTCGCCATCCGCGCGCTCATCGAACCCGGCGACGAAGTGCTCTACCACGAGCCCAGCTATGTCTCCTACAATCCACTCATCGCCCTGGCCTACGGGGTGGCCGTCGCTGTCGAAACCCAAAAGGAAAACGGGTTCCGCCTCACGCGCGCCGAGCTGGAGGAAAAGGTTACCCCAAAAACCAAAGTCCTGTTGCTCAACTATCCCAACAACCCGACCGGTGCCGCTTTGTCGAAAGGGGATGTCGAGGAAATCGCCGCCTTTGCCATCGAACGGGATCTGATCGTCTTTACCGACGAAATCTACGACGAGCTCACCTACGACCGCGAGCACTTCAGCATCATTTCCGTTCCGGGCATGCGGGAACGCACCATCTACCTGCACGGCTTCTCCAAGGCCTGGGCCATGACTGGCTTCCGCATGGGCTTCACCTGCGCCCCTCCCGAGCTCACCGAGGCCATGATGAAGATCCATCAATACTCCATGCTCTGCGCCCCCGTCCTCAGCCAAGTCGCCTCGGTCGAAGCGCTCAAAAACGCCGATGAAGACATTGCCTACATGAAGGCCGAATACAAAAAACGCCGCAACTTTATCTATGCCTCCTTCAAGGAAATGGGCATCCCCTGCATCCGCCCCGAAGGCGCGTTCTACGCCTTTGCCGACATTAGCCAGTTCGGCATGACCGCCCATGAATTTTCGCTCAAGCTGCTCGACGCGCAAAACGTCGCCTGCGTTCCCGGCACCGCTTTCGGCGCCTGCGGCAAAGGCTTCATCCGCTGCTCCTACGCCACCTCCCTCGATGAAATCAAAGAGGCCATGGTGCGCATCGCCCGCTTTATTAAAACGCTTTAAAAACAGGAAGTGAGGCAGAATGATTTTAAGGCAGAATAATTCCTCTCTATCGGATGCCAGGAAAATCATTCTGCCTACAAACCATTCTGCCTAAATCATTATGCATGGGAGCACTCGCGAGTTGATCGTCTTCCCAACGGAGCTGTCGCTGCGGCGTTTTCAGCAAGATGAAGCACTGAAAGATGGCTGGGTCGATGCATCGGGCCACACTACTTTCGCGCGGATTCGCAAGCTTTGCCTTCCCTACACCAAGCTAAAAAAGAAGCAACTCGGCGCGGCGAAAGAGCTACTTATGCGCAAGCAGGTCGTCGAAGTGGCTCGCGGCCACTTTGTCGATGGCGGCCCGCTGGGCAAGCTCTCCGAAGCGGCGTTGGCGGACGTTCTGCAAAAACTCGTCGCCGAACTTGCCTCGCTTCCCGAGGAGACCGGCCGGATCGTCGACTGGTTGCTCAGCCGTTCGCCAAAGCATAAGCTCTACCAGCTCGGCATTCTCTATAGCGTCTGGCGTGCCACCCTCCAGCAGGAGGGATTCGCCGACCCGCTCGATATCAACATCGCCATCCTCAAGCTGCTCAAGGGCAACCGTCGAAACTGGCCGCCGCTGATGCGCGATGCCAAAAAACTAACCTTCCGTTCCGTGCGCTGGTTTAACCCATTCGAGGAATCGTGCGTCGCCGCGCTCAACCAAAAAATGAAGCTTCGCATCGAATCCGCGTTGCCGCCCGCCCATGCCGAAAAGGCCGGGGACAGGCTCGGCCAGTTGATCCGTTCCGAAATCATGGGCCAGCCTTGGGCCGTCTGGGCGGAGGATCTAGGCGACGCCCTCGCCGTCGACAGCCCCGACCTGCTGCAGCTCGCCGACACCGACCGCATCGCCTTCTCCCGTTCCGCCGGTGCCTATGGCGAGATCGAAGACCTTGCCCGGCGCATCTGCTGGAGCCTCGAAAAGATTCCGGCTAACCGCATTGTGCTCGTAGTTCCAAACATCGGAACCGTTCAGGATATCATCCCGCATGTATTCGCCCGCTTTCAAATCCCATACTACTTCCGTCGCGGTCGCCCCGTGCTATCCTCCCCCTGCGTCAAAGCCTTCCTCGCGTGGCTCGCCTTTCCATTAAGCGCCGCGCGCGACGAACTCGTCGACCTCGTCCGCAATCCTGCCATCCTTTTTGAAGATCGCGAAGAGACCATTAAGGGTCTGCTCAAATTACCGCCGCGTCTCGACGCTGGGCAAACTGGAAAGCCTGCTCGTTCCGGAGCAGATGCTCTGGAAATCCTGACTGAGCGCATCGTCGAACCCGAGGATCATTTTAATACCGAAGCCCTCGCCGCAGTGGCTGCCGCGCTCGAAGGATTCGGCGGGCAGGAGATGCCCCTGCGCGAACTGATCGATCTCCTCGAAGAATTGCTGGAAGACGCCACCGTGCGCCCACGCGACAGCCACGAGCAGGGCGTCTGGATTCTCAACCCGCACGATGCCGTCGGACTCGATTTCGACCTCGTACTCTTTGCCGGCCTCAACGAAGGCGAATTCCCTGGGATCCCGCAGCAGGATGCCCTCCTCAGCGACAAGGAACGCCGTTCGCTTTGGAAACACCTTGAAGAGCAGGGGCGGCGGTTGCCCAAGCTGGCGCTTCCTGCGGCGGGCGTTCTGTTCGAGCAGGAATCGGTACGGTTCCTCACCGCGCTCGGCATGGCGCGCGAGCAGCTCGTCCTCTCCTATCAGGCGGTTGACCAGGAGGGAAACGAGAAGGGCGCAGGCGAATACTACCGCAAGCTCTGGAACCTCGCGGGGTGGTGCGCGCGGGATATAATCGTTCCCAATCCCTACGACCAATGGCGCATTGAACAGCTTGGCGAAGAATCGGTTTTTTCCAGCCATTGGAATCGCCAGCAGGCCGCGGATCCGGAAGACCGGATTCCGATGCCGGGGGAGTCGTTTCTGCCCATCATTCCGCTGCCGCTCTGTCGCGCAAAAGACGAGGCGTTGCAAGCGGCGGTGCAGGGCAGGCGAGCCGCCTGCGATACCGCAGACGTACCGCAGGCGGCCCGCCTGCTTTCCGCAGAGCATATTGTGGAAATGCTGAAAATCGAAGCGGAGCGCGACGCATTCTTGGAGACACCGGTTGGGGAGCGCGCAGATTCAGTCTATTGCGGCCATATCGCGTCGCTGAAAGACAAGGTTTCGGAATGGTTCGAGAAGAAGGGAGAAATCAGCCCAACGGCGCTGGAGACGCTGGCGCAGTGCCGATATGTCTTTTTGCTGGAGCGGGTTTTTGGCCTGCGCGATCCGCGCTTGGCGGACGACACCCCCGACCCGATGGATCGCGGCGGGTTGATTCATTCCATCCTTCAGGAAATCTATTCGGCCATCGCCGCAGGCGAAGCAGGGATCGATGCCCCTCGCTATTGGGCGGTGAAAACCAGCGGCGGTTGGATGAAGCGCCCGGCAGGCGGCACCGATGCCATTCCGCTGGCGACATTTGTTCCGGAGCTTGGAGGCGAATACGAAACGTTTGCCAAAAGGGTTGCGGAGCGGCGGATGGAGCAGACGTTGCTCGGCCATCCGGGGATCTGGGCGGCGGAGCGCAAAAAGATTTTGGAAATGGTGCTCAATTTTGTGCGCTACGATGTTGAAACCTGCGCGACCGAAAACCGCTTCCCGGCGCTGTTTGAGCTGGTCTTTGGAAATGTCATGATTCCCGGGCCGACCCCTATATCGGTGCGCGGGAAGATCGACCGGGTGGATCTGGTTTTTGCGGGGACGGGCGAGCTGGAACGGGTGCGGGTGCTGGACTACAAAGGGCCAAGCCGGGCACGGGGAAAGATGGAGGACTATGTGGACGAAATCCGCCGCAACCTCGATTGCCAGTTGCCGGTCTATGCCTTTGCCGCACAGGAATATTTCCTGGGCGAAAGCAATACGCCGAAGGCCAATGCCATGGTGGAGGCGGGCTACCTTTTCTACCAGCGCGATTTCAAGCAGATTTCCCGGACGCTGAAAAAGTGCCTGATCCCCATGGACGAGCCGGGGATGGTCGAGGGCTTTCTGGAGACGCTGGCCGAAAACATCCGGCGATTGAAAGCAGGCGATTTCGCTGTCGATCCGTTGGTCGCTACGTATAATGACTACCAATCTGTGTGCCGTACCGAGGCGGTGGAGCGGGAGGAGCTGGAATGAAACCGTGGGGCGTGAAAAGTGATTCACGGCACACTCATCAAAAAAAGGAGCAGGAAATGGAAATTAAACTAAACTTTTTCGGCGCGGCAAAGAATGTTACGGGTTCCTGCTATTTTCTCGAGGCCAACGGCGTTCGCCTGCTGGTGGATTGCGGACTCTACCAGGAACGCGATCTGAAGCCGCGCAACTGGGCCGACTTTCCCGTTCCGCCAAGCACCATCGATGCGGTGCTGCTGACCCACGCGCACCTCGACCACTGCGGTCGCCTGCCGAAGCTGGTGAAGGAGGGCTTCAAGGGCAAGATTTTCGCCACGTCGGCGACGGCGGAGATCGCCAGCATTATCATGCTCGACTCGGCGCACATCCAGGAAGAGGACATCAAGCACAAGTTGAAGCGCCACGAACGTTCCGGCAAGAAGAGCCCGTTCCCCTACGAGCCGCTCTACACCAAGGAGGATGCGGAAAAAACCATTACGATGTTTAGCAAGGTGGATTATGACGCCCCGATGTCGGTGGGCGAGGGCATCACGGCCGAGTTCCGCGAGGCAGGCCATGTGTTTGGATCTTCGATGATTCGGCTGGCGGTCGAGCAGGGCGGCGAGACCCGCACGATCCTGTTTTCCGGCGACGTTGGCCGCTGGGATCTGCCAATCATGCGCGATCCAAGCCAGTTCGGGCAGGCCGACTATGTGCTGATCGAATCGACCTATGGCGACCGGGTGCATGGCGAGGTGGCCAGCATTCCCGGCGAGCTGGAGCGGATCATCAATGAAACGCACAAAGCGGGCGGCAATGTGATTATCCCGAGCTTTTCGCTGGAGCGCACGCAGGAGCTGCTCTACCACCTGAACAACCTGCTGAAAGAGGATCGCATTCCAAAGCTCCCCGCATTTGTCGATAGCCCGATGGCGATCAAGATTACCGATGTATTCAAAAAGCATCCCGAGCTCTTCGACGAGGAAACCATGGCGCAGCTGAATGCCGGCGACCACCCGTGCGACTTCCCCGGACTGACGATGTCGAAGTCGGTGGACCAGTCGAAGGCGATCGCCAAGACGCCCGGCACCTCCATCATTATTGCGGGCTCGGGCATGTGTACCGGCGGCCGCGTGAAGCACCATCTCAAGGTTAATGTAGACCGTCCCGAAAGCACGATCCTGTTTGTCGGCTACCAAGCGTTTGGCACGCTGGGTCGGCATATTCTCGAAAAGCCCGAAACCATCCGCATCTTCGGCGAGAAGTACCCACTGCGGGCGCGGGTGGAAAGGATCTCCGGCTTCTCGGCGCACGCCGACAAGAATGAGTTGCACACTTGGATCTCCTCGCTCAAGACCCCGCCGCGCAAGGTCTTCGTCACCCACGGCGAGGAATCGGCCGCCATGGCCTTCCAGGAATTCCTCTCCGAAAAAACCGGGTGGGAATGCGTCGTCCCCGAATACGAGCAGGAAGTGGTGTTGGACTGAAAACGCACGTGATAAGGTGGGGCTGAAAAAAGGTACAAGCCCTAGGCTTATCTGTGTACTCCAAGGGGGACATCAATGGCTTTATTCGACACTGTAGTCGGCATGTACGCCAAACAAGGAAGAGGAACGGGCGCTTTCAGTAAGATTCTATCTGCCATCATATTTCTCGTCTTAACGGTGTTAGCCATGCAGTTAATACAGGATGGGCAATATCTTGCTTTAGTCTTTCTTTTTTCACTCATGTGGACTCGATTTGGCACAATGGTGTTGTTTGTTGGGCTAGGGTATTTTGTATACGCTCGATTGTGGCCTGAGGTGATTACACTTGTCGTCTATTTCATTATTGCATTTGCTTCCATGTATTTTGGGCAAAGGAACATTAGACGGTTTCTCCTTGCAGGAAAGCCACTGCTTAGTCCATTCGAAGGAATGCCAGACGTGCCTGTATTAACAGTTCTGGAATGTTTATTTCTTTCCCTCACTTTTTGGGTAGATGGGTGGCTACGAATATTGTTTTGGGTGCTGTTTGTAACAGTATCAATGCATCACGCCATGAGATTTTCATCCAGACTCTATCCTCGCTGGAGGCAAGTGCACAATCCTCTGATGATTCGTTATGCAGGATGTGCTGGAAGGGAATCTTCCGAGGCAAGTGCTGCGGGGCGAGATTTTGATTTTTCAAATGCGATCAAGCACCTGTTAGCCACCGTGTATGAGAACTCGGATGAAGAAGAAATTAATGAGAAGGTTGAGCTGGTAATATATAAATACGACACTTGCGCTGATCGGGAGTTGCTAATCAAAACAGTGGCTGAAGCATACCCGCACTTGAGCCAAGATGCTGTTGTGAATGTTAACGATAAGATCGATGACTGTTTCCAAGTCGAAGGTGAAAGAATATACCCCCGCTATGCGATTGCCGAGGTCGTTGAGCATGTGTTCGGAGAAGAGGAGCGCGGCAACTATTTGCTCGCTGTATCTACAAGGAAGGCTTTTTGAGGTTTGTATGCGGACTGACTAAGGTGAATGCTAATGGCTAAATATTCCAAGCAAGATATAAATGAGTGGTTCGAGGATCTTTCTAGGGAGTTAGTATGGTCTCAGATCCATCTACAACATGCACAAACAATTTACTCTATCGGCATGCAATACAAAGATTTGATCGCGCGATTTGCCGACATTTGGGGGTGTGCATATTGGGCTCATATTGATTCGGCCACTATGTGCCTATGTCGAGTTTATGATCGTACAGGTCTAAATATTGAAAAATTGCTAGTATCCATTAAGCAACACCCCGACTGGCTTGATAAGAGCGGTGCTCGTGAAGAGGTTCGAAATCACCCTGCCCTTGCTGGAACAGAGAACCAGATTAAAGATATTGACGTTAAACAATTGAAACAAGACATCGAGCGTGTGTCGTCCACCAATCCTCTTGTCAAGCGCCTCCAATCATGGCGGGATAAAAGCTCTTTCCACAAGACTCCAGATTCTATATGGGACTCAAAGACGCTTTTAGCGAAATACCCCATTACGATTGATGACATGGAGAAACTCGCGAAACAGGGATTAAAAATCCTAAACCGGCATTCAACGCAAACTGTTGGCAGAAGGTCTTATGTCGAGTTCGATTTGCATAATGAATACCGTCGCATGTTCCGGCTATTGGCAAGGCATAAGGACACTAGAAATGCCTGAGACCCCTCAAAGGAGCGCATCAGTTTCCTAACGATGTTTTCTCTGGAACACATGCTTGAGTTCCTGTGGTGTGGTGCCGAGGGAGAGGTTGGTGCGGACGAGCAGGTCGATGAAGGCAGACTTTTCAGCGTGCTCCACGCTTGGCAAAGCGACTTTGGCTGGTGTGCAGGAGTTTGGCGGTTGCGGTGCGATTGAACCGGATGGGAATGCGTCGTCCCCGAATACGAGCAGGAAGTGGTGTTGGATTGAGGGCAAAATGTAGCGGCGGTTCTTAGAACCGCTTTCCGGATAGAGAGCAAACCAGCCATGGACGGAAACGAAAGCAAATATCCGGGACGGCCGCCGCGCTTGTCCCGCGTGTTTGATCAAACGCCGCTCTATTTCCTGACGTTCAATACCTGGAAACGTTGCCCGGGTTTAGCGACCGATTTCGTCCATGAGGATTTTTGTGCCTATGTGGAAAAGAACCGGTGTCGTGGGTTTGCCGTCGGGCGCTATGTGATTATGCCGGATCATATCCATCTGTTTGTCCGGGTGGGCATGGAGCAAAAGCTGACGCAGTATGTTCGGTTGATGAAACAGGTTTTATCGAGGCAAATCCGGGCGTCTTCAGGAAGGGAACGGGTTTGGCAACCGGGATTTTTCGATCACGTGATGCGCAGCTCGGAGAGTTATTCGGGGAAGTGGGACTATGTGCGGATGAATCCGGTTCGCGCAGGGTTGGTTGATGATCCGGACGAATGGAAGTTCCAGGGGGAGATGGAGCCGATCTTTTTCGATTAGAACGGCAAAGCATGCGCGGTGCGGGGAGTGCTTCTAAGAAGCACCGCTACAACTTGGGCAGGATGTAGCGGCGGTTCTTAGAACCGCTTTTGGCCGCACAGAAAGAAGACCCCACTTCTTCATTCTTGTTCGGCATTCTGCAGTTCCCTTTCGGTTCCCTCGATTATGCCCTTTCGGGAAAGCCTTTGTTTAGGTATGGTTCCCGCCTGTTTTTCCAATGATTGGAAACGACTCGGGGGAATTTCTACATGAAAAACTATTTTGCAATATTCACCGCCCTGCTGGTCAGTGGCGCAACGGCGTTTGGCTACACGAATGTGCTGGAGAACGTTGACAGCCAAACCATCACGAATGGCTGGGATGCTGGCAATGTCATGATCGTCGGGGATACCACCTCCAGCAATACGCTCACCATCGCTGGCGGCGGTTCGCTGACCAATATCAATGCCTTTGTCGGTGCGCAGGTGGGTGCGTCGAACAACACGGCGACTGTTTCGGGAGCCGGTGCGGAATGGATCAACACCGGCACGCTGCAGGTCGGCGCTTCTGGAAATTCGAACAACACGGTGTCGGTGTCCAGCGGCGGAACCGTGGTAGCGACAAGCTTGATGGTCTCCACCAACAATAATTTCAATCTCAACGCCGACGGGAACCTTGAAATAGGCGGAAACTTCGATGCCGGGCAAAGTGGTTTCAATTGGAACGACGGTGGAAGCTTGTCTGTAGGTGGGAAGTTCTCAGGTTTGGCCGTCACGAATCTCAACGATGCCGACACCACGATTTATGAAGGAGAAGATAAAAAGCTGACACTTAATGGCGGCTCATGGAACCATGGAACCAATAACCTGATCATCGGGCTGGAAGGTTCCGGAAACCAGTTGATCGTCACGAATGGTGGAAGCGTAACTAATTCCGATGCCTATGTGGGCTATTCTGATTCCGCCAATAGCAACTCCGTGAGTGTCATGGGTACCAACTCGGACTGGGCCGTCAACGGCACACTGATGGTTGGCTCCACAAACAACATGGGAAACAGCGTTACGGTTGCCGATGGCGGCAAGATTTCAGCAGCAGGTTTGACGGTCAACGGTACTAACACCTTCAATTTGAATACAGACGGCAATCTTGAAATCAGTGCTGGTTTCGATGCGGGGCAGAACGGGTTTAATTGGAACGATGGCGGCGCGCTTTCCATTGATGGAAACCTATCCGGCATATCGGAAATAACGGGTTCTGGCAAAACACTGACGCTGAATGGCGGAACATGGACGAACGAAACCTCCGCTTTCACGATTGGAACGACGGGCTCTGTAAACAGCTTGACGATTCAAAGCGGCGGGGTGGTTTCCAATGCAAATGCCTACGTTGGACAGAATGCCGGTGCGGATAGCAACTCGGTGATGGTGACGGGATCCGGTTCTTCCTGGGTTAACGCCGGGGGGCTGGAGGTGGGTTCCGCGGCAACCAATTCAGGCAATCGTGTGACGGTCGCCGATGGCGGAACCATTGTTGCCAGCAACCTAACCGTCCATGCGGGTAACCGCTTTGACCTCGACCGCGCAGGCACGCTTAAGGTGACGGGGGATTTCAACACCATTCAGGACGGTAAATTTAACTGGAATAGCGGCGGCCATCTTTCGCTCAGCAACGGAAACCTATCGGGGTTTACTCAAATTGTTGGTTCGGACAAGACCTTGACCCTTGAGGATGGAGCATGGCTGAGCGGTGGTAGCGATCTCGTTATTGGTGCCGAGCAGTTTGATAATAACAATGCGGTGACCGGTTCGGTTTCGGCCGCAGGCCAGTCGCTGTATGTAGGTAAACGGGGTTCTGGAAACAGCCTGACCGTGCTGAAGGACGGAACCATAGAGTCCGACATGGGCTATATCGGCGATGTCGCTACTGCGAAGAACAACAGGGTAACGGTGAGTGGAACCAATTCGGTTTGGAATAATACCGCCGACCTTTATGTGGGCTATCACGGTGCTAGTAACCAACTGTTCATCGAAGATACTGGTCGGGTGAACAGCAAGAAGGGTTTTATTGGATTTGAGGCCGGAGCGAATGGAAACGAGGTAATCGTTAGCGGAACCAATTCACTATGGAACCTCAGCGAAAATCTTTATGTGGGTTCCAGAGGGCAGAACAACACGCTAACGATTGATGGCGGCGGGGTGGTATCCAATGGAAACGCAACCGTTGGTGTGTATGCGAGTGCGAGCAATAATACGGTCGATGTGACGGGTGGCGGATCGCTCTGGGTGAATGCGGGGACATTAACCATCGGGACAAACGGGAATGGTGGTAATGCGGTTAGCGTCTCCTCCGACGGTCGGGTGGAAGCTTCCAAGCTACTGGTGCACGATGGAAACCGCTTTAATCTGAATGCGGGCGGCACGCTCGCAATAACTACCAATTTTAATGTCTCCACCACCGCCCAGTCCAACCTGAACTGGAAGGCTGGCGGCAACCTTTCCGTCGTCGGTGCGCTGACGGGAATGAAATCCATTGAGCTGGATGGAGCGGGCTACAGCTATTTGGACGGGGGGAAATATCTGACACTGGATGGTTCCAATGCAACGTGGGACGTGGGCGCAACCAATTTGATTGTGGGATACGAGTCAGCGGGCGCAAAGCTGATGATTACGAACGGTGCAACGGTGACGAGCACCAATGGCTATATTGGCTGGGGCACGGGTTCGACCAATAATGAAGTTTTGGTTTCGGAGGGTGGAACCTGGGCCAATACGTCTACAGGCTTGTATGTGACCGGTAGCGGGAATGCGCTGTCGGTGGCGAGCAATGCTTGGGTGACGGTGGGCTCGTACACGAATGCTTTGCCCGCGGGCGCGACAAACGGCGGAATGGTCGTGGCGTCCCTCCTAGGTGCGGAAGTGGTGGTGGATGACGGCGCGCAAATCACCCTTGCTTCGGAATTGCATATTGGTCTGAGCTCCAACGAAACAGGAACCGTGTCCGTGCAGAACGGCGGAATGATTACGGCGGGAAGCTTGGTGATTACCAACAGCGCATTCAACTTGAACGATGGCGGTACGCTGGCCATGACGGATGATTTCAATGCATCCATGGTTGGTTTTAACTGGACGAATGGCGGACACCTTTCCATCGGAGGGGATTTGCGGAACCTCGCTGGCCTGCTGGAAACAAACCAAACGCTAACCATTGGCGGAACTAATGCTACTTGGATACCAAGTGCTTCCGAGCTTGTTGTCGGGTTGGATGGAAACGATAACCAACTGTTTATTGAGGATGGTGGATTCGTTAGTAATCTGAATGCAACGGTCGGTGCCACTTCCAATGCCTGGAACAATGCAGTGACGGTGAGTGGGAGCAACTCGGTCTGGAACAATACCGGGACGCTTCAGATCGGGGCGGTTGAAACGAACGGTGTCAGCCTTAATGGTGGAAATTCCGTGACGGTATCTGACAACGGAACCGTTATTGCGAACGAGTTGACGATTTATACGAACAACTACTTTAACCTGAATGATGGTGGAACGCTCCGGATAACGGGTGGTTTTAATATGTCCGACTACATCAACACCAACTACACCACCCTGAACTGGGCGAGCGGCGGTACTCTTGCAATCGAGGGAGCTCTCTCGGGCATGGCGACGACCAATCTGGTTGTTGAAGGTTCAACCAATACCTACACCTATCTGGATGGAGGGCATATCGTCACGATTGGCGGAACAACGAACGCAAGCTGGGCAAACGGCGGCGATACGAATTTGATCGTAGGCTTCAATAGCTCGGACAATAAACTGATCATTACCAACACCGGTACGGTGGACAATGCCAATGGCTTTATTGGCAGGGGATCGGATGCAAAGGATAATTCGGTGCTGGTTTCGGGTGCGGGATCCACGTGGACGAACCGGAAAAACCTGTATGTGGGTGGTTATGCCGGAAGCAATAGTTGGAACAATGCCGGGGCGAATAACTCGCTGACCGTATCCAATGGCGGCTGGGTATTTGTGGGTGATTCCGCCACCAACCTGACGGTTGGACATGGCGGCGGAATCGGCGTGGCATCGACCAATGGTGCAGAGCTGGTCGTCGGCAACGGTTCCATTACCGCCGAGCAAGGCCTTCACATCGGGGTGGATATGGATCAAACCGGTGCGGTTACGATCCGCGACAATGGAACAGCGATCCTGAGTGAATTGAACATTGCAACCAACAGCGAACTCAACCTCTACGGCACGCTTAAGATGACCGGCGCTTTTGATGTTTCCGATTATATCAATTCCAGTTTCACCAACCTGAACTGGAACAATGGCGGCGACTTGGTCATGGTGAACAGCGACCTCTCTGGAATATCCGGTCTGACCGGTTCCAACAAAACCGTCACTATTGAAGGGGGTAGCTGGTCGAACGCAACCTTGCTATCCATTGACGGGTACAACAACAAACTCACGATTTCAAGCAATAGCCTCGTAACCAGTACGGACGGATATATCGGCACCACCACCAACGATCTCAACAACTCGGTTGTCGTTAGCGGAAGCAATTCGGTTTGGCAGAACTCGAGGGATCTCTTTGTTGGGGATGCAGGTTCGGGGAATACCCTTACGATTTTAGACGGGGGTTTTGTGACCAACATGAACGCGTATATTGGGAATGCTATAACGGCGTCGAACAATACAGTGACTGTTGATGGTTCCAATTCGGTGTGGGGTATCAGTGACGACCTGTATGTAGGTCGCACGGGATCCAACAGCACACTGACGGTTAAGAATGATGCTTCGGTGGTTGTTGGAAAAGACCTGTTTGTCCAGAATGGAAGCACATTGGACTTGGCCAGCACCAATGCAACGATTGATGTTGGTGGTGATATGACCGTCAATGATTCGACGGTTTCCGGAACGGGCACGATTGATTTTGGCGACGGAGACAATACGCTGTTTATCATCGGTACAAATAGCTCGATTGGTACCTCCGTTAAATTCGATGGGCAGGGAGGGACGGATGCAATCAAGCTAACGAACAGTGTATTTGCCATTGATGGGTCGCTTTCCAACCGGTTTGTCAATTTCGATAGTCTATTGCTGGAAGATAGTACCTTGTCTGGATCTGGAACTCTTGACGGCATTCGCGAGATCACGATGGATGGCGGCATTTTGACCCTGACCGATACACTCAAAATTGATGGTGAATTTACGGCGACCAATCAACCTTTGCTCAAGCTGACCGCTGGAGAGGGATCCCTTGAGTTGACGAATACCAACGCATTTGACTTATTGTCGCTGGGTGCCGAGGTAACCATTAGCAACAATGCCACTCCGGGCACGTTCGACGAAGTAATCCTTACGGCTGATGGAGGGCTGACGGGCTCGTTTGCCTCGACCAACTTCATCGAGCATTTCCTGCTGTATGACTTCACTCTGTCGACCAACGAAACCCAGGTTTCGGTGGTGTCGGAAAAGGCGCTGGATGGCGAGATCAGCTCGGCGCTAACTTACGCGGGCATCCAGGGCATTCGCGCAGGGTTCAACGGAATGCAGAACGCGGCATTTGTTCGCACCAAGCAGTTGCGCCGCAACTCGGTGGCGACCGACCAGGCCATCTCGCACGAGGCCTTTCTCATGCAGAACGCCGATGCCCCGAACGGCCCCCAAGGCCCCGGCGACCAAAATACCATCTTCGGCATGCACTTCTGGGCGGAGCAGTTTAGCGGGCAGGGCGACTACGACTCCATGGGGAATTCCGATGGCTTTACGCTCAACAACAACGGCACAAGCTTCGGGTTCGACCGGCTCTTCGGCGACTCGCTCGTCGCAGGCATCAACTACACCTACGCCCGCAGTGCCGCCTCGGCGACCGGCGGCGACCGGTCGGATACCGAAACCTACTGGCTGGGGCTCTACGCCGAATGGTTTGCCAAGAGCGACTACTATCTCGAAGGTCTGCTCGCTCTCGGCTGGTCCGACTATGAAACCATTCGAACCGACACGGGCTACCGGGGCGAAGGCTCGTTCCGGGGCAACGACTTTGGCGGGCACATTGAAGGCGGGAAATATTTCCACCGCAAAAACTGGGCGCTGGCTCCCTACGCCGGGCTGAACTATCTCGGGATCAAGTCGGAGGCCTACACCGAAACCGACCTGGGCGGCGGGCCGTCGGTCGACGTCGACGAGCAAAGCGTGGCCTCCCTCGAATCCGCGCTAGGCGTCAAACTGCGCCACCGGTTCGATACCACCACCGGCCGCTTCCAGACCGTCGGCTACGCCGAATGGGCCTACGACTTCATCAACGACGACATCGGCTCCAGCCTCTCCGACGGCACCATCTCCGTCGGAACCGCCCGCATCGCCCCCGGCGCAAGCGTGGTCAATGCGGGTGTCGGCCTCTCCTGGATCTGCACCGACTACCTCGAAGTCGGCCTCGGCTACGACGGCCGCTTCAACGAAAACTATGAAGAGCACACCGGCACCATCATGTTCGACGTCCGCTTCTAGCGGGAAAAACGGAACAGACGGACATAGGCAGAATAATTCAAAACTCGGAGGCTGGGGAATGCGATTGAAGCACTGTTTGGTTTGTACGGTTCTTTTGGTTTGTGCGGGGGTGGCCGAGGCCGGGTTTTTTGAATCTTTTGTAAGCACTTTGGCGGAGAACAAGGCGATCGAGCAGGCTCCGGATTGCAAGCTATCGGTCGACGAGGCCTATGCGCGTTCGATCGAGCTGCTCAGCGACGGGCGGCAGGCCGAGGCCGAAGATCTGATTAAATCCGCTCTCAAGAGCCACCGCGACGACATCCGCATTCTCTTTGCCAAAGCCGTTCTCGAACGCTCCCGCTACAATAAGACTGCGGGGGATGTTTGGTTTGCCATGGCCCGGAAGGCGCAGGGTAACAAATCGCTTTCGCGGGCGGCGTGGCTGTCCATGCAGTTGGATCAAAAAAGATCGGTTGATGAAAATCTGCCCGAGTTGATCCGCCTCTCCGATGAAAACCCCGATAATGTTTTTCTTTTGTGGCTGGGGGCGCTCCAGTGCCGGGAGCAGAGCAAGCAAGATGATGACGTTGAAATAGCGGAGCTGGGCCGAGAGCGGTATGAAATGCTTTTGAAAAAGTTCCGGGTTGGTCCGGTCATGCTACATCAGTTCTATGCCAATATCCTGGCAGAGACGCTGAAGGATTATGAAACCGCGATGGAACACCGGATTCTGGCCGTTTCGATGGAGGCCAAGGGGTGGTCGCTGTATGGAATGGGCAACACGCTGGTCGGTATGAAAAACTATGAGTGGGGCAGTGCTGTTTTGGCACGAACGGTAAGGACGAACCCGTATAACAGTAAATATGTCAACCGCTGGGGCGACGCGCTCTATTATCTTGGGCGGTATGGTGAGGCTGAGAAAAAATACCGGATAGCCATCCGATTGAGTCCGCGGACTGGATATTATTGGGACGATCTGGGAGATTGCTTGAATAAGCGGGGGAATGCCAAAGAGGAAATGTTCGAGGCGTATCAGCGAGCCGTAGAGCTTAAATATAATTGGGCGTTGGGAAGTTTGGGGTGGTGCTATCACCTTGGAGGCGGCGTGGAAAAAGATGAAACCAAGGCTTTTGAGCTCTATTGGCTTTGTGCGGATAAAACCGATTCCGCTTTTGCCCGCCGTCAACTTGGGTTTTGTTATTCCGAGGGGGTTGGTGTGGATAGGGATCAACGCAAAGCAATGGAGCTTTATGAAGAGGCACTGAGAATTAGCCCTGATTATGTAGATGCGTTGAATAGTCTGGCGTGGGATTTGGTCACCTCGAAGGATAAATCCCTGCACGATTATCCGCGTGCGGTCGAGTTGGCCGAGCGGGCGGTGGCTTTGGGCATGGATCGGTACAACCTCGACACTTTGGCCGTCGCTTATTTTAAGAATAAACAGTACGCCGACGCGGTGCAGGCCCAAGAGCGGATCATTGCGTATTGGCAATCCCGGAATCCGGGAAAGCCCGTTCCTGCGGGACAGTTGAAGCGGCTGGAGCGGTATGAAAAGCTTCGGCAACAAGCGGGGGAATCTTCCTGATGCTTTCGTTCGGCTGTCTCTGCGTGCTGCTGGGGCTGGGCTATTGGGTTCGGCGGAGGGTGGTGCTTTTGCAAAAGCTATTCCTTCCCGCCAGCGTGATTGCCGGGTTGCTGGGATTGTTTGTTTTTCAGTTGGCAAACGGGATTGGCCATCCGGTTCCTGCAACGGTTTCCCGCGGGTGGAGCGACCTCCCTTCAGCGTTGATCAACGTTGTTTTTGCCTGCCTGTTTCTCGGCACGGCGCTGCCGAAGGTTTCCAAGGTTTGGAAAAGCTGCAGCCGCCAGTTGGCCTACGGACAGATTGTTGCGTGGGGGCAGTATGCCGTCGGGTGCGTTTTTGTGCTGTTGCTGCTCGGCCCCATCTTTGGCGTGGACGATATCTTCGCGGGAATCATGCCGGTCGGTTTCGAGGGCGGCCACGGCACCGCGGCGGGCATGAAGGATACCTTCGAGCGCCTGAACCATCCCGAGTTGAAGGACTATGCCCTCGCCAGCGCCACCGGCGGAATCATGGGCGCGATCATCGTCGGCATGGGACTCGTCAACTGGGCGGTGCGCAAGGGCTATGTTGAAAAGAAAACCGCGCCCCGATTCGATGCCGAGGACCTGACGGGTATCATTCCCGATGGCCACCGGCCAATCGCCGGGAAACTGACCGTTTCGAGCGACGTCATTGAATCGCTCTCGCTCCATCTTGTTTTTGTTGGCGCGGCGATCCTGCTGGGCTGGTTGATGAAGCAAGGGCTTTTGCTGCTGGCGAATTATCTTCCGGAAACAGGTGCGGATATCATGGAAAGCTTCCCGCTCTTTCCGTTGTGCATGCTCGGCGGCGTGGCGGTTCAATGGATGGCCGACCGGTTCGACAAGCACGAACACATGGACCACGGCCTGATGCTGCGCATCCAAAACTGCGCCCTCGACTTCCTCGTCGTTGCCGCCATCGCCACCATCCGGCTCGACGTCGTGGCCAAGGGCTGGATCCCGCTTGTCGTCCTGATTGCTGCCGGAATCCTCTGGAATGTATTTTGCATCGTCGTCCTCGCGCGCCGCGCGTTCAGGGATGCCTGGTTCGAACGCGGCATCGCCGAAATGGGGCAGTCGATGGGCGTGACCGCGACGGGTCTGCTGTTGCTGCGCGTGGTCGATCCCGACTATGAAACCGAAGCCGCCGAAGCTTTTGCCGCCAAGCAGCTCCTGCACGAACCCTTCATGGGCGGCGGCCTCTGGACCGGCGCCGCCATCCCGCTACTCGTTCTCTGGGGCGGCTGGACCATCCTCGGCATCGCCCTCGCCGCCATGGCCATCTGGGCGGTGGTGCTCTATGGAATGAATCGCGGGGCTGGGTGATTGTTTTTCTTATATCGTATACGATATAAAATAGCCTAAAAAAGGGCGTTTTTAGGTAGAAATATATAGTATACGATATAAAAAATGGGTACTACGAGACGGTAAAGCATCGCTCTCCAAGTGGGTTTGCCTTGTTATGAGGTTCTTTTTCGTGCTTCCGTTGCAGCGAAATAGAGGAGGTGCATCGAGCCATTCGGGCCAAAGGTAGCGCAATGACCTGTTGACAGTCCGGCGGTTTCGCGTATTTTTCCAAGCTCTGGAAACAACAAGGATTTTGATTATGGCCAAGAAGAATAAAACGGACGAGGCGGAGCTGAAGGAAGAGGGGTCGGCGGAGGAGCTTCCCGATACGGAAATTATCGAGGAGGAAACCGCGCCGGTCGTTGTCGAGGAGGAAGAGGAATCGCTGCGCGACCAGTTTGTGCGCTTGCAGGCCGACTTCGCCAATTTCCGCAACCGCACGCAGCGCGAGCGGTTGGAGCTATACCAGCGCGCCAACGAGGATCTGTTGCTGGAGATCCTTCCGGTGCTCGACCATTATGAAATGGGGCTCCAGACCGCCGAGCAGCACGATGCGGACAAAGCGGTGGTGGATGGGTTCAAACTCGTCTACGACCAGTTCCTGAATGTGCTCAACAAATTCAACCTCAAGTCGATCGAGGCCGTAGGCGAGGCGTTCGATCCCCATCAGCACGAAGCGCTCACGCACATGCCGTCGGACGAATATCCGGCCGAGGTCTGCTCGAACCAGGTGCGCCGCGGCTATATGTTCGGCGACAAGCTCCTGCGCGCCGCGCAAGTCGTCGTCTCTTCCGGTCCTGCGGACGCCAAAGAAGGCGAGGAATAACCGATGGCAGATAAACGCGACTACTACGAAATTCTGGGGGTGCCGAGCTCCGCTTCGGCGGACGAGATCAAGAAGGCCTACCGCAAGGTGGCCATGAAATACCATCCCGACCGCAATCCCGGCGACCACGCCGCCGAGGAGAGTTTCAAGGAAGCGTCCGAGGCGTACGAGGTCTTGAGCGACACCGACAAAAAGGCGCGCTACGACCAGTTTGGACATCAAGCCTTCGCGCCGGGCGGCGGCGGGTTCGGTGGCGGGTTCGGCGGTGGGTTCCACGATGCGTCGGACATCTTCGAGCAGGTGTTTGGCGGCGGGTTCAACATTAACGACCTCTTTGGCGGGGGTGGCGGGCGTCGCCGTCGCAATGGACCTGCACGCGGATCCGACCTGCGCTACGACTTGGACGTCGATTTCGAGGAGGCGGCGCTTGGCTCGCACCGCACCATCACGCTACCCGTCAGCGAAACCTGCGGGCGATGCACCGGTAGTGGCGCGGAGCCGGGAACCTCCAAGCGTACCTGCCCGACGTGCGGCGGGCGCGGGCAGGTTAATGCCGGCGGTGGTTTTATCCAGTTTTCGCAGACTTGCCCATCCTGCGGTGGCGCGGGCGAAACCCTCGATAGCCCATGCCGCGAATGCAACGGCGCGGGTAGCGTCAAACAGCGTCAAACACTTAAGCTGCGAATCCCGGCGGGCGTCGAATCCGGTTCGCGCCAGCGCCTCCCCGGCAAGGGCGAGTCCGGTGCCCGCGGCGGTCCGGCGGGCGACCTGTTCATCGTCTTCCACGTGCGCGACCACGAATTTTTCAAACGCAACGACCTGGATGTCTATTGCGAAGTGCCGGTGCCGTTCCACATTGCGATGCTCGGCGGCGAAATCGAAGTGCCGACGATCCACGGAGGCGCCAAGCTCAAAATCCCTGCGGGAACCGAAAGCGGCAAGATTTTCCGCTTGCGTGGGCAGGGCGTGATCGATGCCGCGCACGGTGGCGGGAAAGGCAGCCAGAACGTGATGGTCAGCATCGAAGTGCCCAGCCGTCTTTCCGGCAAGGAAAAAAAGGCCATGCAGGCCTTGTGCGACCAGCTTCACGACAACCATTTCGAACTGACCGCCAAGATGAACAAAACCGCGCAGAAATTCTACGAGCGCAAGCGCAAGCTCGAAACCGATTCATAAGGAGTCGGCAGAAATATTCGTCGGCAGAAAAATTGTTCAGTCATTGGATGTTTTGCCCCGAAATTTTTCTGCCTGAAAATTGTGAGGATAAATTCGCTAGTCGATACCGTTGAGTTGGGGAAGGAGATGGTTGTTCTTCCTTCGGAGGAGTCGCACCACCTTGCGCGCGTGCTGCGCGTCCAGCCGGGGCAGGAAATCATCCTGTTCGACGGGCAGGGCGGGGTGGCTGAGGCCATCATTGAAACCGTTTCAAAAACAGCGGTCGAAGCGCGGGTTTCCAAGCGGTGGACGGTGCCGCCGCCTGCGGTGGAGATCGATTTGATCCAGGCCGTTCCAAAACCCGACCGCTGGGAGCTGGTCTTGCAGAAGGCGGTCGAGCTGGGCGTAACGAATATCCAGCCCATCCTGACGAAACACACCGAATTCAAACCCAACGAAAAAAAGATGGAGCGCTGGCAGAAGATTGTGCTCAACGCCGCGCAGCAATGCGAGGTGCGCTGGCTGCCTACGCTCCATCCGCTGGAAAAAATGGACGCGATTGTTCCTGCCCTTGGAAACTACGACCTCGTTTTGATCGGCTCGCTCTATGACGGCGCAACACCTTTCCGGGACGTTCCCCTTCGGCAGGGATCGGGACAGGCAAACCTAAAGACGGTCGCGCTGTTGATCGGCCCCGAAGGGGATTTTTCGCCGGAGGAGGTCGCGGACGCCGTGGCGAAGGGCGCAATTCCCGTTTCGTTCGGCGACCGAATCCTGCGCACCGAAACGGCCGCGATTTTTGGGTTAAGCGTTCTCTCCTACGAATTGCTTTAGAGCGTTTTTAAGAAACCCTTGAGCCTCTTTGCCGCGAAGTATGCTTTCCAACGGAAAACAGGTACTCCTGATGTTTTGACAAGCGCCCCCTTTAGCTATGCCTTGAGAGCCTCCGATGGCCGAGGGAATGGAGAATTTAGCACTTTTTATATCTCACACCTTGCAGGGTATTATATATAGATATTCAACAATACCAGAGTTATCTTCGATTATTAATATCACACCCTTAAGGGTGTGATATAGGAGCAGAGATCGTTTCGGGCCGCTCTGGCGGTCTACGCTTTCGTTGTGGCGACTGGCTTTTTCCGGTTTGGAAAACAGGTTTTGCAGAGGATGCATTTTGTGCCGTCGCATCCGCGGGCGGTGCAGTGCTCGCGTCCGTAGGTGATGATTTGCAGATGCAGCTTTTCCCACTCTTCCGCCGGCCAGAGCTTTTTCAGGTCGGCCTCGGTTTGTACCACGTTTTTCCCATTCGTTAGCTTCCAGCGCTGGGCGAGGCGATGGATGTGGGTGTCGACAGGGAAGGCCGGAATTTTGAAGGCGTGGATCATCACGACACTGGCGGTTTTATGGCCAACGCCGGGCAACCGTTCGAGATCCTCAAAGGTGCGCGGCACTTCGCCGGCGAATTCGTTGACGAGCATTTCGGAAAGTGCGTGGATGTTCTTGGCCTTGCTGTTGGCCAGCCCGCAGGTTGCGATGCACCCCTTGATTTCCGCGACGGAGAGCTTTGCCATTTCCTGCGGCGTATCGGCCAATTTAAAGAGGGCGGGGGTGACGAGGTTGACGCGTTTGTCGGTACACTGCGCCGAGAGCAGCACGGCAATGAGCAGGGTGAACGCGTCGGTATGGTCGAGCGGGATCGGGACTTCCGGATACAGCTCATACAGCTTTCGGCCAATGTATGCTGCGCGTTCCTTTTTGTTCATCCTCTATTGCCTCGTGCTTAATGGCTGTTGCCTACTTTATCCCAACGACGTAGGCGATCCAGCCCTGGGCGTTTTCGTAGGTTTTGCGGAGGCGGAAGGTTTCGTCGGACTCGCCTTCGTCGTCGAAGTCGTGGAGGTAGACCTCGGCCTTGGAGAAGCCGGCTTCGATCAGGATTTCCTGGAGCTCGGGGAGGGTCCAGAGTCGCCAGTCGTAGGTGAAGGCCTTGTTGATGCTGCCATGGCCCGGCACCTTGAAGTGGATGTGGCAGGTGGTGTGGTGGTTGATGGGGTTGTATTCGGCCTGCTCCCAGATATAGTCGAAATCAGAAATTTCCACGCCGTCGGGCGTGGTGAAGCCGGGGATCTTGCGGATATCGTCGTTTTTGGCCATAACGGATTCGGTGCCGCCATAGACATCCATCACGAAGACGCCTTCGTCGTTGAGGGATTTTGCAACGGCCTTGAAGTATTGCCGCAAGGTGTCGCGTTGCTTGAAAACGCAGAAAGAAAAATTGAGCGCCAGCGCCATGTCGACCTTCGGAGTGCGAGCTTCGAGCACGTCGCCGCAGATGAGGTGGAGACGCTGCCTTTGTTCGTCCGATAGTTCGGCCACGTTGTATTCCACGCCCCAGTCGAGCGTCGGTTGGTGGAAGTCGATGCCCCATGCCTCGTTCTTTCTGTTGCGTGCCGCCCAGCGGCAGGCGAGCTTGGCGGTACCGCAGAAATCCTCGCGCACGGTCAGTGGCTTGCGCTTCCAGTGTTTGGAATAGACGCGCTTGGCGAAGTCGAGGTCGGTATCGACGTTCTGGACGGAGGCTTCGTAGAGCCAGTGGAGGTCGGGATCTGTCTTTTTCCTAGCCATGGTTTTTAACGAGTAATGCGTAGTTGAACTCTGCGTATTGCGGCGGATCGGTACTCATTTTTCTCCAAACCGTTTTGCCTCAAAAGCACTTTTCATGGATCGCTCGGAGGCCGTCGATCAGGTTTTTATTTGCGCAAATCACACCGCAGGCGTGCGGTTCGTGCTGGAGGGGATAGAGAGAGAGAACCGCGCCCGCCTGTTCTGCGATCAGTCCGGCGGCGGCGTGGTCCCACAGGTAGAGGTGCGCCTCAAAGAAGCCGTCCGCATGGCCCGCCGCCACGTGGCAGAGATCCAGCGCCGCGGAGCCGTTGATGCGCACCTTGCGGGTGTTGAGCGCGAGCATTCTGAACGTGTTGAAGTGCGGTTCCTGATGGGCGTCCATGTGCTTGGAGATGCCGGTGAAAATCATGGCTTCATTCATTTGGGCCGTGTCCGATGCGTGGATCGGTTCGCCGTTGAGCTTGGCGGGATCTTCGATATGCGCGGTGTAGTAGTCGTTGGATTCCGGCGCGAAAACGCAGCCCGCCAAGACCCGCGCATTGTGGCGCACGGCGATCGACACGCACCAGTAGGGGACGCCGTGGGTATAGTTCATGGTTCCATCGATGGGGTCGATGACCCATTCGTAGCCCCCCTCCGGGTTTGGCCGAATGTCTTCTTCGCCAAGAATACTGTGCTCGGGGAATTCGGAAAGGATCACAGCCTCGGCGATCTTCTGGCACTCCCCGTCAAGCACCAGTTTAACATCGTGCGCAAAGGTTTCGATGGCTTCCGTGCGGCGATCCTTGTTGGCCAGCGCGTGCTTGCCGGCCGCTTCCGCGGCGCAGATGGCCGTATCCAGCAAATGGGTTAGGGAGATGTCTGTCATCCGGTCATTAAGCGGAATTGGGGGATTCATTGCAATCGTATTGTATCTAAACACCGGGTTTGGTAAGAGATGCAAGCCCTTCGAAGGGGTCGGCGTCAAGTGCATTGCAGTAGCGGACGAACTCCATCACGTCCAGTCGACGTTCGCCAAGTTCCACGCGCCCGACCCAAGAATGGTGCACATCCAACCGCATTGCCAGTTGCCGCATGGTCAGTTTTCCCTCCATGCGCTTCTTTTTTAGCCATTGCAGCAGGTTGTCGTATTCGTCGCAGTAGATTGTCTTTTGCATCACGCGGAAGGTACGCATCTTTTGCGGTGTCGTAAAAAACGCGACAAACTTGTCGAAATGATTTGTCTTAGAAATTGCGGCATGTATTATTATCTCTCAGTTAACATTGAATTTGAAAATTGCCCTTATTTCCTTTTGGGCGACATGTTAACAGAAGGGGGAAAGATGAAGACTGGAACACTATTTCTGTTTGCCGCCGTGCTGGCAGTGCCGTTGGGAACCATCGCCGTATTGTCAGTAGAAACAACGGAAACCAAGGCGGTTTCAAGCACCGGGGATTTACGGAGCCTGCTTCGCGAAAGTCAGCGGCAGTTTTTCATGCCATCGATTCCCTCGACCAGCCAGATTCTATGGGATGTGCGAAGCGACGAGGATATTTTCGTGGATTGGGTCGGATTCAAGCCCTCGGAGAGGCGAGCCGCCTTTGCGATTCTCGACCGAAATTTGATCCCCAGATATGAAATCCACTTGTGGGAATCGCCGAAAACGGGAATCATTACCGTGGCGAACATGTATGGCGAAACCATGGCCACCCTAAGACCGGAGAAAGGATTTGATTGTCTAGCGTGGGCCTATGATTATTTTGGAACCTCTGAATTGACGGCCTTTCAAGAAGCCATTCACGCGAGCTGGCACACAGCCTTGAGTCTGACGCTCACACCGTATTCGTTCGCCAAGGTTTGCGCCGACATCCGGGACGAGGAGGCGTTGCTGGCGGAGCAGGCTAGCAGCCTGCGGTACGAGGAAGAGGGCATGGCGATGATGTCGATGGGTGCGGGCGTCGAACTACAACTGGGAATTAGCCAAAGCAACGGAACCGTTGAGGTTTTCGTGGAGTGGTTGAGTAGCCTCGATAGCGACTCCTTGGATCTGTTCCATGCAACGGATTTAATCGCTGAAAATTGGCAATTGGAAACCAACTTCCCAACAGCTTCTTCCACGAATTTTTATTTCCAGGATTTGGAAACCAACCAGACCGCTCGCTTCTACGTTGCTGGAACCGATTACGATGAAGACAACGACCTTCTTTCTTCGGCAAGGGAGCGGTTTGTCTACAAGACTCGCGAGGATTTGTTCGATACGGACGGGGACGGGCTGGGCGATGGGTTCGAGGTGGGTCGCGTTCCTCCGGTGAATCCGCTGGACACGGACAGCGACGACGACGGGCTGGACGATGGCTGGGAAGTGCTTTATGCGTTCGATCCCTTGTCCTTGCCGGGGGCGGGGGAGGCGAATGCCGATTCCGACGGGGATGGTTTCGTCAATTTGGAGGAGTATGTTTCGGGCGCGGATCCCCGTTCGGGGTGGGATGGCGCGGCATGGGGCGCGTTCGGGGTGGTATTCCACCAGCCGGATGGAATTTGATTTGCAAGGGGGAATGGAAATGAAAAAAACCTTGATGGGAATCGTTGGTCTGTTCGTGGTTCTGCACGTGGAGGCGCGCCTGCCGATCGAGCAGCTGCAGCGGGAAATGCAGATTCGCTACATCCATACCTCCCAGACGGTCGACGAGGGCGGGCATGTCTTGTTCTTGGCGAACCTTCCGCGCAATGATGCCCAGCGTTTGGCTTGGCCGCCAACCCCCTGTTCGGAAGTTCCGCCGTCCTACCCGCCGGATTTGTTCTACGGGGAGGAGCTGTTGCCGGAAGAAGCGCTTTATCTGGTGCAGGACATTCTTGATAAAATCGAAGAGGCGCAACTGTGGTCGTTTTATGTGACCATGAACGGCAACTATGCAACCACGCCAGTTGTCCGGCCTCCTTTTCTGGATACCGCCTGCACAGCGGGGAACCACGAAACGCAGTTCGCGGCTGCGAAGGTGTTCGTGGAAGAACTGGACAAGGTTCGTTCGAGGCCGGCCATCCGGTTGACCGGAGCCCCGATTGTCCAGATTGCGTACCGGGAAATGTCAGGGATTGTCCAAGAGATGCGTCAAGCGACCCATGAAGAAGGATACCAGTATGTGATTGATCGGGCTGATGTGAGTTGGGGTTCGCATCCATTTCCTACGTCCGATCCCTACTACAGCTACCCGCCCTATACCGGATTCGTGTGGGACTACCGGCAGTGGGACTCGCTCTCGGCCTGGCAGGATTTTTTCGACTATTATGAGTTTACACCTCCGTTGGTTGCCGATCCGGACCTTATGCATTTTTCTCAAATGGTCTGTGTAAGGGGGATCACGTTTTCCCAACCTGATTTCGCTGACATCGTGAGTGCGAATGCGGAAATCATTGTTCAGCTAGATACGCTCGGTTCGGGCGGGGTCTATCCAACGGGATTTTCCCAGATGAATCAGCCGATCCACTATGCAACCCTGTCGAATGGGGAAACTTCGGAAGAACTGGCCACCGCCATCGCAGATGTTCCGTCGATCCCTAATCCTGTGGAAGGGCCCGCAAGTCGGATGAAGGGCTGGAGCTTGAATACGAACGAGACCTATTCGGTGGTTACACTGGATTATAAACCGCTGGCAGATTCTGGTTCTGGATGCATCTCCTGCCTCTCTCGTCCTAGCGGGGTGCAGGGATCGTTGAACAGCATGCACTATTCGATCGGTTTGGGCTCCACCACGAACGGAACCCTGGCCGGGGTGCTGGAGCTGGGGGCGAAGGAGGCGGCGGATGGAATGGCCGAACTCAGCCGGTTGCGCCTGCACGCAATGTGCGACGAAGTGCATGCGGTGTATTCCAGCAATGTGCTGGCCTCGGTGACGGCTCCGCAGTGCAAGGTGGTCTTTACCGAGCTCCCCGATCCGGCCTCCGGGTTCATCGCCGACTTCTACTACCGGGAGGATAGCTCCTATCTGTTCAGTACGAACAGCGAGCGAACCTTGGTGGTGGCGCAGCATTTAGACTCCGAATCCATGGCGGAGGCTTTGGCGGCGGGAGACTTTTCCGAACTGCCCGGGGATTTCAGCAAGGCCGTCCACATCCATGAGCTGTGCGAGGGTTCCGTGGTCAAGCATACCAAGATCGG
>CBDVCB010000007.1:0-54215 GCA_965372395.1 uncultured bacterium | reverse complement strand
CATGTCCGGTGGTGTGGGGAGGGGGAGCTAAAAACTCCCCCTTACCCGATTTCGATTAGTTTTATTCTCTATGTTAATTGCATGAAATCCAGCTTCCTCCAAAAAGGATTCCTGCTAAAAGCAACAATCTGAATGCCTGCCAGAACCTAATTTCTTTGATTCCGAAAATTTCAGGAATGGTCATATTCCACAAACATTGAAATATTGCGGTTACGACAGCTATTGCAACCGGAACAAGAATGATGATTAGTATTATTAGTCCCATATTCTATTTCTCATTATCGAACAGTTTATTGGATGGATTCCACATTTTACCGAGTTAGGTGGATTCCGTATAACCCAATATGCATGGAATCTATATAACTCCAATTCATTTCGAGAAAAACATTGCAAATCAGCCCTAGGATTGCAAAATGAATTTTATGAATGAAGACTTATCTGTAAATACGCGGACTTGGGTTGATGGATATCGAATTGCGCTTGGAAACAAAGGGGTTGAGCATAAATATGCCTTGTGGTATTTGAGGCGGGCGGAGGCCTTTATGCAGCATGCCGGCTATAGCGACCCAAGGGATGCAACCCGCGAAGCGGTTGAACGCTACCTTGCCGAATTAGGCCGACAAAACCGGCTTGAAAACTGGCAGTTTCGGCAGGTGGTCGATGCTATACGGATCTTGGTTTTGGATTTGGCGGGGCATGGATGGGCTGCGGATGTGGACTGGCGGTTTTGGCGCGGGAAACAGAATCCCTCGGATGCAGGGGGGACGGGAGGCTTGAAAAGCGAGGAGGGAAAGATGGAGGCCGGGACGAGGAGGGTGGATGAAAACCACGCGACGCTGTATCGGGAGAGCCATGCGCCGGTGGTGGATTTCTCGGCCTACAATCTTGATGGACATGCTGAAGCACCGGCTTTGATGGCTGAAACATTGGAGCGGATCCGCACTAAAATCCGCCAGAGAAACTATTCGATGCGAACGGAGCAAACCTATTTGTTGTGGTGCGAGAAGTTCCTGAGATTCCACTCGTGCGGAACGCCGGAGAGGCTCTCCGAGGAGTCGGTCAAAGCCTATATGGCGTATTTGGCTTTAAAACGGCTAGTGGCGGTTAGCACGCAAAAGCAGGCGTTGAATAGCATTATGTTTATGTTCAAGCAGGTCTTTGATGTAGAGCTTGGAGATTTCAGCGATTTTGTGAAGGCGAAACGCGCCCGGCGTCTTCCGGTGGTTTTGACGGTTGCGGAGGTGCGGGGTTTGCTGGGGCAGCTGGAGGGTGCGCAGGCGTTGATGGCGGGGTTGTTGTATGGAGGGGGACTCCGGTTGATGGAGTGCATCCGGCTACGGGTGCAGGATGTCGATTTCGGATATGGACAGATCGTGGTGCGGGATGGCAAGGGTGGAAAGGATCGGATTGTGCCGTTGCCGGATCGCTATGTGGAGGAACTGAAACGGCAGGTGGAGCATGTCGGGGAATTGCATGGGAAGGATTTGGCGGCGGGGTTTGGCGAGGTGTTTCTTCCGCCATCGGTTGCCCGTAAAAACCCCAAGGCGGCCTGGGAGTTCAAGTGGCAGTATTTATTCCCGGCGTCAAAGCTTTCGGTGGATCCACGAAGCCATAAGACCCGGCGGCACCATGCGCATGAGTCGGCCTTACAAAAGATGGTTAAGCGCGCCGCAATGGATGCGGGTATAATGAAACGTGCCACGTGCCATACGCTGCGGCATTCGTTCGCGACACATTTGCTGGAAAGCGGTGCAGACATCCGCACCGTGCAAGAATTGCTGGGGCATGCCGACGTCTCGACGACGATGATCTATACCCATGTAATGAATCGACCGGGGCTTTCAGTCCGGAGCCCTGCGGATCTGCTGTAGGGGAAGGAGGCTTGAAAGGTGAAGTTGGAAACTTGTCAGCCTACGCCGAAGGCTACGGCTGATCCGCCCGTGGCGGAAAAGGTGAAAAGGGTCTTCGGCTCTGAGGGAAGAGCCCGAAGGCTCAGACTCGAACGAGAAACCTCTCGACGGCAAGCGACGGGGACGTCGCTTCTGCGAGGCCGCCCAGCGTGCGGGGGGTGCTTCCAAGGGGACAGGAAAATATTGAACTCCCAACCCGGCAGAGCCGGAACCAAAATAGAGAGAATGTTCACAGAATAATTTTGAACAGAATGATTGCAGGGATGCCGCTATGGAAAATCATTCTGTTCATAATTGTTCTGTAAAAATCCTACGCAAACGTGATCGAATTTCAGAAGCGAGGTGCCCATTCCCCCGAAACGCGCCCCTTCGGGAGGCACGTCCATCCTTTCTCCACCATCAACGTCGAGTATTTCGCCCAATCATTGTAGGACGCGGTTCTTTTTGAAAAAAGGCCGCGTTGCCTCACGGTATATTGACTCTTTCCGCTCCCCTCTAAGAAACACCGCTACACTTTCCCCGTGGGGGAATTTACTCCGAGAACTCTGTGGATAGCATTCTTTCGTTCCCATCCGTCGCGAGCATACACCCCTGGGTTTGGCGCTTCGGTCGATCTGTGGGGGCGGGTTGTGGGAGTCCTTTACCTGAAGTTTGCAAGGAAGGAACAGCTTGACAGTTGGATGCCCTACCTATAGAAGACCCTCCTTAATTAATTCAACGGACATGTTGCTTCCTGCAACGTCCTCCTTTTTCTTCACTCCACCGGCGGCGAGCAGAAAAAATATTTAATTCGCCGGATAGGAAAACAAATGAAGAAAGAAAACGACTCCAATGGCGTCTTTGGATTGCTGCTGCCTGAAATTGGCCGCGCGGTATCCGAGGCGGGCTATACCACACCCTCGCCGATCCAAGAGCAATCGATTCCGTCGCTGCTCAAGGGGCGCGACATGATTGGCTGCGCGCAAACGGGAACCGGAAAGACGGCTGCGTTCACGCTGCCGATCCTCCAATACCTGGCCATCGGCAAGAAACGCCCGGTGTCCGGAAAGCCGCTGGTGCTCATCCTTGCACCGACGCGGGAGCTGGCGGCACAGATTGGAGATAGCGTCGCGAAGTATGGCAAGCACACGAAAACAACCCACACCGTTATCTTTGGCGGGGTGGGGCAGAATCCGCAGGTCAAGGCCGTACGCCGGGGCGTGCATGTGCTGGTGGCCACGCCGGGCCGTCTGATCGACCTGATGAACCAGGGGCACATCAACCTCTCCGGCGTCGAGGTCTTCGTGCTCGACGAAGCCGACCGCATGCTCGACATGGGCTTTATCCACGACATTAAAAAGGTGATCGCCAAGCTGCCGAAGAAGCGGCAGTCGCTCTTCTATTCCGCAACCATGGAAGGGAAGGTGGTCGATCTGGCGCGTACGTTGGTGCATGACCCAGCCTACGTCACCATCGCGCCCGAAAACCCGGCGGTCGAACGCATCGTCCAGAAAATGCTGTTTGTGGACAAGAAGCGCAAGGACGAGGCGATCATCGGCCTGTTGAGCAACAAGAAGCTGGACCGGGTGATTGTTTTCACGCAGATGAAGCATGTGGCCAACAAGGTGGTGCGCAAGCTCGAAGGGGCCGGTATCACGGCGGCGGCGATCCACGGAAACAAGAGCCAGACCGCACGGACGAATGCGCTGGCGGATTTCAAGGCGGGTCGGGTGCGCGCGCTGGTGGCGACGGATATCGCCGCGCGCGGCATTGATGTCGACGGGATTTCGCATGTCATCAACTATGATATACCGGTGGAGCCGGAGACCTACATCCACCGGATTGGCCGGACCGCCCGCGCCGGTGCGGAGGGCGATGCCATTTCACTCTGCAGCGCGCCGGAGCGCGACTATCTCCGGGCGATCGAGCGGTTGATCCGCACGACGATTCCGGTGGATCTCACCCATGCGCTCCACTGCGAGAAGTCGATGAACGCAACCGGCGCCGATGCCAAGCCCGGGCCGAAGGTGCGGCAACCGAACCGCAAGGTGGCGGTGGGGGCGGATGGCCGCGCAAAGCGGCATCGCGACGGCAAGCACTCGGATCGGTTCCATAGCCGCCGGAACCGCGGAGGTCGCCGGTAGTGGCCGACATCGGAAAAATGAATACCTTGCCGGTGTTGCGGGCATCGGACTTTGGCTTGTTTCTGGACGGCGGGGAGCTGGGCGACATTCTATTGCCGAAGCGCTACGCCGCCGACAGCCTGAAACCGGGCGACACCGTCGAAGCCTTTATCATGCTCGACTCCGAAGATCGGTTAACTGCGACCACGCTCAAGCCTTATGCCATGGTTGACGAGTTTGCGCATCTGCGGGTGGTGTCCGTCTCGGGGGTCGGCGCGTTCCTCGATTGGGGCATGCCGAAGGATTTGCTGGTTCCGTTCCGCGAGCAGAAGATCAAGATGCGCGAAGGCGAGTCGTATATGGTGCGCATCTATCTCGACCGCGTCAGTGGACGCTTGGCGGCGACGGCCAAGCTCGACAAGTTTCTCGACAAGACCGAGGCCAGCTATGAAACAGGCGAAAAGGTCGATTTGCTCATCTGCGCCAAGACGGACCTCGGCTACAAGGCGATCATCAATGGTTCGCATTGGGGGCTGGTTTTCCATAACGAGGTTTTCCATCCCTTGAACCGCGGGCAGCAAGTGGAAGGCTTTATCAAGCAGGTACGCGAGGACGGCAAGATCGACCTTTGCCTGCAAAAGCCGGGGTACGAAAAGGTGACCGACCTGACGGATGTGATCTTGAACCACATCAAGAAGCAGGGCGGCTTTATGCCGATCACGGGAAAAAGTTCTCCCGAAGAGATCCGCGCCCTGTTCGGTGTCAGCAAGAAAACCTATAAGCAGGCCATCGGCGCGCTCTACAAGAAGCGGTTGATCGCCTTCGAGGACACCGGCACGAAGCTGGCGGAGAAACGATGAAATCGTTTGGCGACCTGGACATTGTCTATTCGACCGACTCCGGGCGGGTGCGTCCGGAGAAGCAGAAGCCTGCTGCGCCGAAGGGCGATGGCATCGTGCGCGTCGGGCGCGAAACGAAGGGGCGCAAAGGGAAGGGCATGACGGTGGTTTCCGGTGTGCCGCTGCATCCCGAAGGCCTGCGAGATCTTGCGAAACAGCTCAAGCAAAAGTGCGGGACCGGCGGAACGGTCAAGGGGGGTGTCATTGAAATCCAAGGCGACCACCGCGACCTGCTCGTTGCCGAGCTGCAGGCCAGGGGCTACACCGTCAAGCGCGCGGGCGGCTGAAGCTATTCCGCCTTTTCCCAGACGATGACTTCCGGGTTGGACTCGGTTTCGGCATCCTCCTCCCTTTTGTTTTTCTGCGCGGTCTTGGGGAGTTCCTTGGGCAGGAGCAGGTAGTTGATGCCGTCGATCGTAATGCCGAGCAGTACCGAAATCATGGAAAAGAGATAGAGGGTGGCTACACTGCTCCGGTCGAGGAAGGCCACTAGGCAGAGCGGCGCAAGGGCCAGCATCAGCGTCAGTCGGGTGAAGGCAAACTTCTTGCTCATCGCCTTGAAAACCACGGCAAGCGCACCTCCGACCGCGACGAGTACGAGTATGATGAAAAGGCCGCTAAAAAACTGGCTGATTATTTGATCTGTAATATTAAAGCTCATTGCCGGGATGCACTCTCTGTATTGGTTCCTTGAACAGCCCCGGAACCTACCAGTTATTTTGCTCGGCTCAAGCTTGATTAAATACGACTTGATTAATGTCTTTGTGGTTTCAATCTACATATCGCTTGTATAGATTGCTCTGGTTTATAAATCTCTTGGCAGGGAACCAGTCCCGTCCATCAGTTGGTCGGACGTTCTTGGGGAAAAGGATTTTTACGGATTCAGGACGATGCAACCGGATATTAAAAAACTGAGAAAAAAGCTTCAGCGGCAAAGCGAATTCAATCGCCACGAAGCCAAGTATATCATCCATCCGTCGCTGGTGCCCCAAATCCGGAAGTTCATCGCCCCCTTCTGCGTCGATGATCCGAACGCGGCGGGGAATCCGCCGGAATACATCGTCACCACGCTCCAGCTCGATTCCGCCGCGTTGGATCTTCATTATGCGAAGGAGAACGAAGCCATCAACCGGTTCAAGATGCGCATCCGCACCTACGACAAGCCGGGTTGCCCCCTTTTTCTGGAGATCAAGAGAAAGATCAAGGGAACCATTGCCAAGAGCCGCGTGATGATTCCGTACGATGACTACGGCAAGGATCTGTTTACCGGGGAGCGCCGTCCCCGGCTACGGTCCAAGGCCGACGAGATGAACTTCTACAATTTCCTGCGTTTGCGCGATGAACTCGACCTTAAGCCCGTCGTTTTCATTCGCTATCACCGGGAATCCTACATGGGTGCCAACGAAGCCTACTCGCGCCTGACCTTCGACCGGCGCATGTGCTATCGGCGCACGGGTTCCTACGCGTTTCCGAAAGAGGACGACCTGTTTCGTTCCATGGATTCCTCCACGGCCCTGAACCGCCCGTTTTCCGGCGTTATTCTGGAGCTAAAGACCTATAGCGATGCGCCGCTGTGGATGAGCGAGCTTACGGAACGCTTTAGCCTGAACCGGATTGGGTTTTGCAAATATTCAACGGCCATGAGGTTGGAGTCGCTGTTTTACGGCTCGACCTATTCGGATGCCTCGGATATGTGTATGAGCTAGCTGGAAAGAAGGGTTTGTTGGGATATAAACAAGGAACAACGAGATATGAATGAGTTTATGCAGGCCTTTGGCCCCTCCCGGATTTTGGGAATAGAACAGATCTTGTGCGCGCTGCTTGCCAGCTTCGTTTTGTCGATTGCGCTGGCTTCGGTCTATAGATGGACCTACCAGGGCCTTTCGTATTCGCGCTCGTTTGTGCATACGCTGGTGCTGGCCTCCATCGTGACCGCAATTTTGATCATGGCGATCGGCAACAACCTGGCGCGCGGCCTCGGGATTCTCGGAACGCTGGCGATTGTCCGTTTCCGCACCCCGATTCGAGATCCGCGCGACATTATTTTTCTGTTCGCCTGCCTAGCCATTGGGATTGCCTGCGGCGCAAGCGTTTTCCACATCGGAATCATCGGAACCCTCTTTTTCTGCCTGATTGCGCTGTACCTGCACCGGTCGCCCTTTGCCTCGCTACGCGTCTACGAGGGCTTGCTGCATTTTACCCTGCCTTCCGGGAGCGACGAGCAGCTCGACAAGTTGCAGAAGGATATCCTCCTGTACTGCTCTTCGATCGTGTTGGTGGCGATGCGCGAATCCTCTCAGGGCGAGGCGATTGAATATTCCTACCAGGTTCGCTTAAGCGATCCGACCTATCAGGCCGAGCTGCTCGAAGCGGTGGTGAAAACAGAGTCCGTGACGGATGCCAACCTGTTGATGCACCGCGCAACCGTGGAGATTTAAAAATGGCTATGCGAAAAACATCTGGAAAAGTCATGGTCAACCGGCATGTGATGCTGAGCCGCCTCAAGTCCCGCTGGTCCTTCTTTGCCTGGTTGCTTGCGGCCCTGCTCGCGGTGGTGATCTATTTTCACGGCGGACAGTTCGGCGGCATGAGGGGCTCCGTGTTCACCCGCATCGAGACCGCTGCCCCGTTGACGGGCGGACGGTTGGAGGGATTGTTTGTCGATGTGGGCGACTCCGTGAAAAAGGGGGATTTGCTCGCGCAAATGGATACGTCGGTGCTCGAAGCGGAAAAAGCGCTGATCGAGGCGCAAATGCGCATTATGGCCTCCGAAATAAAAACGGAGGCGGTCCAGAACCTGCGCCGGTTCGATGCCTCCATTATTCGCCTTGAGTCGGAGCTGCGGGATCTGCGCACCAAACAAGTGGAGGCCCACGGCGAACTGGCGGCGCTGCGTCCGGAGTTAGACCGCTTGCAGCAGCTGTTCAAATCAAAGCTCATCGACGAGCAGGAGTTGATGCCGGTGCGCATGAAGGTCCATACGATCGAAGCGGTCGCAAAGGATTATCCCGCCACGATTGTGCAGATCGAGGAGTCGCTCAAGGAGGCCCGCAAGCAAAAGCAGACAATTGCGCAGCAGAGCGAGTCGGCCGTGGAGTTGATCCAGCAGGAAACGGCCGGGCAGGTTCGATTGCTCGATGTGCAGATCGAGGCCTGCACGTTGCGGGCGCTCGAAGGCGGCATCGTGTCGCGCATCTACTATTATCCCGGCAACATGGTTCCCGAAGGCGACACGGTGCTTTCGAGCGTGGTGGCCAGCGAGCCGAGGGTGATCGGATTTCTCTCGGAATACAACGCGCGGGATGTGGCGCCCGGGATGAAAGCCTATCTAACGACAGTCTCGGGCTATGGCCCGATCATTGAAGCCGAAGTGGTGGCGCTGACGCCGGAAATCTATAGTTTGCCCACGCGGGTGAGTCCGATTGCCTCGCAGGCCTCCCGCGGTCGGCGCGTGGTTTTGAAGGTGGATCCCGATTGCGACCTGCTGCCCGGAGAGGGGGTGGAGATTCGCTTCCACCGGCCATGGACCACCCGGCTGGTCTGGCATATCTTTGGCGACAAGGACAAGGGGGGGGGATGAGAGGGCTCGCTTTTGTCTCCCTTTTTCTGCTGGTTGCCCCGCTGCAGGCCGGTGAACTGAGCTTGGAGCAGATCATTGCACTGATGGAAACGAACAGCGTGCGCCGGGCGGCCCCCGCTCCAAAAGCGGTGCAGAAGAGTGTTTCCCCTTCCCAGCGGCAGGCCGATGGGTTTCAGTTGGAGCAGATGGTTGCGCAGGCAGCAACCAACGACGTTCGACTGGCCCCTTATTCCTCCGCCCTCAAGCTTGCGCAATACCGAAGCGATGCCTCCGTGCAATATGACAACCCCGAGTTGCGCATGGGCACCGAGCTGAACGGTTCCGACCCCGGCCAACGCGCCTCGGTCCGCTTCTACCCGCCGAACCCATGGCAGGTAGGCGCTGAAAAGGGTGAAAACAGCGCGCTTGTCGGGGAAGAGAACGCCGCGTATCACAGCGCGCTTCTTGAAACGACGATCGATGTCATATCCGCCTACCACGAGCTGCAATGCCTGGAAACGGAAAAGGAACTCTACGACCGGTTGGTGAACATCAAGAAAGGCTTCGCCACTCGGGTGGATGAACAGGTTGCCGCGGCGGTGGGAACGCAGGCACAGGGGTTGCTGGCGCTATGGGAAATGCAGGAGGCCCTGGAAGATCGCCACAACACCGAGATCCAAGCCGAGCAGCTTAAGCAGTCGCTGGCGGTGTTGACCGGCCAACCGGTGGATCGGTTCGCGATTGTGCCGCTGAAAGAGGATGATTCCTTCGCACAGATCGATCCCGAAGAATCCACCCGGATCGCGATGGGGCATCGCCCCCAGCTACAGTTGCTGCGGGCGCAACGCGCGGCGGCCGATGCCCGGCTGCGCGGTGCAAAGGCGGCGGGGGTTCCATGGCTCAACTTTGTTGAAGTGGGCTATCGAACCCGGTCGGAGCAATGGGAGCTGGAAGCCGGGTTCGAGTTGCCGTTCTTTACCCTCGGCGGAACGGAAAAAATGCTGAGCTACGAGGAGGTCGCCCTGCGCAATATTGAAATTGAAACGCAGGAACAGCGGCTTCGTTTCGAGGTGGGTGCCGCCGTGAAATCCTACAATGTTGCGGTAGACGAGTGGACGCAGTTGCAGGATCGGCAGCTTGTGTTGATCCAAAAAACCCGCGCCTATCTCGACCGGACAAGCGATGACGGCCCGCAACGCATGCAGGAGCGGATGTCGCTCGAAGAAAAGCTCATCCGCGCCGAATTCAAGATGCTCGATATCCGCCGCAGGATCAACCAGACCCACGTGGAACTCATCTCCATGGTCGGTCAACCGATCTGATTCGGCTGTGCGGGATGGTTCTCATGAAGGTCGTTTGACGCGATTTCTGAGAATTGAATTTCCACGGCGCGGGCGTTTCGGCATACTGCCTTTCAACCGTTGGAGGATTCGATGCCGACCCTTGTACTGCTTATCGCCATTTTTGTTGTTCTGCTGGTTGTGTTGCTGCTTCAGCTTTCCGGCTCAACGAAAGTGAACACCCGACTTGACGAATTTACCCGCAACCTCAGCGTGCAGACGGAGCAGGACGCTGCGCGCATCCAGCGGTTGGAGGAAATCTTCCGGGGGCTGGAAAAGGATCTTCGCGGGGATGTGGAGAGCGTGCGCGTGAAGGTCGACGAGTCGCTCGAAAAGAATACGCGGCAGCTGGGCGAACGCGTCAAGGAACTCATCCAGCTCAACAAGCAGCAGCTGGCCGAGATTAGCGGCAAGGTGGAGGAGCGGCTGGAGAAGGGGTTCGAAAAAACCACCTCGGTTTTCGCCGATGTGCTCAAGCGGCTGGCTTTGATCGACAAGGCGCAGGAAAAAATCGCGGAGCTGTCGGGCAATGTGGTTTCGCTTCAGGAGGTGCTTTCCGACAAGCGTTCGCGGGGGGCGTTCGGCGAGGTGCAGCTGAGCGCGCTGATCTCGAACATGATGCCGGAAAACAGCTATTCGCTTCAGCATACTTTTGATAATGGCGTTCGCGCCGATTGCGTCCTGTTTCTTCCCGAGCCCACGGGGACCCTTTGCATCGATTCCAAGTTTCCGCTGGAAAGCTATCAGCGCATGACCGACACGACTCTCGGCGACGCCGACCGCAAGACGGCGGAACAGCAGTTCCGCCAGGACATCAAGAAACACATCAAGGATATTTCCAGCAAGTACATCATTCCCGGCGAAACCTCCGATGGGGCGGTGATGTTTATCCCGGCCGAGGCGGTATTCGCCGAAATCCATGGCCACTATCCCGAGCTCGTGGAAGAGGCGCAGCGCGCGCGCGTTTGGTTGGTTTCGCCTACCACGATGATGGCCGTGCTGACGACCGCCCGGGCCGTGCTGAAGGATTCCGCCACACGCCAGCAGGTGCATATCATCCAGGATCACCTCGTGGCGCTTTCGCAGGATTTCAACCGCTTCCAGCAACGCATGGACAAGCTGGCCTCGCACATCGACCAGGCCAACCGCGATGTGATCGACGTCAACAAATCCGCCAAGAAAATCACCAGCCGTTTCACCAAGATCGAAAAGGTCGAGCTGGGAGGGGAAGACGCCCCGATGCTGGACGATTCCCCGGCGGGCTAGCGCCCTGACTCGGAGACCTGCCGACCGATCACGGTTCCGCCAAACGGGTCACTCTCCAGATAGAGGATGTACCGCTGGGAAACATCGAAGGTTCGTTTCGAACGGGCTGAGTGGATGGAATAGTTGACCGTGACCGCAACCGGGTCCGATGAATCCCATTTCCGGACATTGAGCAGGAATTCGCGCGGCTCGGAGTCGATGGCGACCTCTTTGATTTTTTCGGATTGGTTGCGCGAAGGGGATATGGCGGTTCCGCGCGGCACCTTGATGGTGTAGCTGAGGGTCTTGTCGAGATTGTTCCATTCCATCCGATAGAGGGGGTCGATGTGGAATCCGAGATACATGCGGCCATTTCCGGTTTCAAGCAGCTCTTTACTCGCTTCGGCCCGCACCTTGACATAGTAGGGGGTGCGGGATTTGACCGGGGTGGTCCGCAAGGCCTTGAATTCATCCTTCGCGGGATCGATCGCCACGCGTTCCATGAACTGGGCTTCAAGCAGGTCTACCGGCGCAATGTCGGGCGGCGTAAAGAGTCTTGGCGGGGTGGGGGATTCAACCCTGCCAGCCAATCCGGCCAAGGCTTTTCGGAACGCATCCGCATCGACCATGTTGCCTGCATATTCCTCCAGCCCTTCCTTGTTGAAGATGAAGAGGTTTTTTTTGCGCCCCAGCGCTTTCGCGACCTCGTTGCCCATTCCGTCGCAGAGCCATGGAATCCGGGTGCGGAGCAGTCTTTTGGCGTTCATGATATGTCGGGTTCTTTCCGCGAGGGTGATGGGTTGTACATATCCGTGGTTTTCGGGATGGGCCAAGAAGCAGTAGATATAGAAAAAACCGACCCCTTTTTTGGAATAGTCCCGTGCGGCGGCCTCGATGTTCCGGTACGAGGCAATGAATTCCGGGTCGGTCAGATCGCCGGTGGAAAGCACGGTATAGTCGCTTTCCGCAATAATGCTTCGCAGCTTGACCTTGGCGTTGGAATCGTCGTGAACATAGACATCGGGAAGCGGGCGTTTTGGCGTGGGTTTTATGACGGGCTTTGGTTTCTCTGCACGTTGGAGGGCCGATACATCGGAAACGACTTCCGACGTGGTGTCGCTGTCGATTTCCGCAAACCCTTCCGCGCTTCGGTTGCGGGCCAGGGTTTCTTCCATAAGGACAACGATTGCGCCATCCCGGTTGGCCATGACCCCCGCACCCTGCACAGAAACGTTTTTGGTGAAGCGGCAATGGGATAGCACCGGAACGAAGGCGCCGCGATGAAACAGGGCACCCCCGTTTTCGGTCGCGGAGTTTTCAAGGAACTCGCATTTCTCCAGGGCGAGCTCGATTCCCCGCTTTTGTTTCGTGGTGCCGGCAATGGCGCCACCGGTGCCGTCGGTGTGGTTGAACAGGAACCACGAACGGGAAATCCCCACCTTCGAGGCAGGGTCGATGGCGATCGCACCGCCGGATACCTTTGCGAAGTTCGATGAAAACCGGCACTCCAAGGCTTGGACTCCGGCACCGTCCCCAATGTGGATGGCTCCTCCAAAATCGGCGGAGTTGGCGTAGAAGGTGCAATTGGACAGGGTGGTGCCGCTGGCCACGGTGTGGATGGCACCGCCGGTTGTCGCATGGTTTTTTTCGAACGTGCAGTTGGCTGCCGTGAAATCCGTGGCATCGCTTCCAAGCAGGAGTGCCCCGCCTCCTTCTTTGCCGTCGGCGTTTCCGGCGGAAACAATAAAGCCATCGATGCGGCTTCCGGCCGCGCCGGTCACGACATGATGGCAGTTGTCGGCGAAGGAGCCAATCCGGCCGATTTCGCCGCTGAAGACGGTGCGGTTGGCTCTGGGGTTTCGCTGCGCCCGGAGGGTTTCATTTCCGCGGAACCCTCCGTACAGCTCGATGCCGGGTTTGAGTTGGAAGGTTGCGTCGCGCGTTTCCCCAGAGGGTTTGTAGACCCCGGCCTTAACCCATATTTCCCCGCCCCCTTTGGCGGTTGCGGCATCGATGGCTTCCTGTACGGAAGAGAATGCACTAAACCACGAATCGCCCGCAGGCTTTTCGCCCTGGAAGTCCCGATCGACGTGAAACACTTCGGCAGCAAGCGCCGACCCTGCCAACAGGGTGGCGACGCCTAGTATGATTCCACCAAAGCGTTTCATGGTTGCGTCCACTGTGGACTATCCATTAATCCACGCTTGGACATCACCGGATAGCGGCAGGATGGCCCGGAGTTCGCACTCCCCTTCAGGAATCTCCACCGTATCGCCCGCGACATGACCTATCAGTGCCTTGGCGAGGCGGGTTTCGCTTGAAATAATCGAAAGCTCCTCGTCCTGGTCCCACGCGCCAAGGAGATAATAGGTTTCCGTTGCGCCGTCGGGATAGCCCAGCTCCACGCCCGTGCCCATGGCCGCTTCGTCCAGCGAAACACCGGCAAAATCAGTTGGCTTGACCTTTTCCAGGTCTTCCGCAAGTTGCGCGCCCTGTGCCATGAGGAGTCCTTGGCGTTCCTTGGCATACTTGAATTCGGCGTTTTCGCGGAGGTCGCCATGGCTGCGAGCCACTTCGATCTCCTTGGAGTTTTCGGGAATCTCGACCGTCATGATCCGTTCGAGCTGCTTCTGCCGGTTGACATAGCTGTGGGCGGAGGTGAACGCGATCTCCTTTTTCGGGAGGGTGGCGTTTTTTGGTGGCAGGATAATATCCTGCAACTCCGGAAACTTGCGAAGCACTTTTGCAAGAACCGATTTGCGGTCCAGCGCATCCCAGCCCTGGCCTTCGTGGATACGGCGGAGGAAGTCGCGGCGTTGCTGTTCGGTCATGGCATCCATGACGCCGTGAAGCCAGTCTTCCTGCTGGAAGCGCTCGCGCAATTGGTTTTGCGCGCGGAGCATGGCGCCGGCACTGTTGACTTCGAGCACTTCCTGGATGCGGAAGGCCAGGTCGCCGACGGAAATGAGGTTCCACTTTTCAATCCAGTCGGTTGATCGCTGGCACCATAGCAGCATCGGGGCGCTGGCGGTGCGGCGGGCCACGGCCACGCCCATGATCTTGCGCACCTCCTCTTCGGCGCCATTGGCGATCAGGGCGGCCATGACTTCGTTCAGCACCGGATGGCTCACCACCGGGATCACCTCGCTAAGCGTGGCGATTACGGCCTCCTTGTCGTTTTCGATCAGAATGGTCAGCAGGGTCTGGAGCTGGCGAGAGGGCAGGCGGTCGAGCGTGGCAACCAGATCGCCATCGATCAAGTCGTGGATCAGCTTGGCGGTATCCAGCCCCGTCGGTTCAATGCCGAAAATCCGTGCATAGATAAACCCTTCGGCTTTCCATTCGGGACGCGCGGAAGGCGCGCCCTTAATGATAAAGGCCAGACGGTTGGATAGCGTTTCCCGTGCGAAACCGGAGGTGGTGTCGATCTTCTTTTCAAGGATTTCCTTGAACCGGTCGAAAAGCCCTTCGATGTCGCGCACGTCGGCAATGAGCTTGAACCATTCGTCGTCGTAGGCTAGCGCCTTTTTATGGAGAACAATGTTGTCCGAGCGCTTTTTTGGGATTTCGACGGAGGCATCGACCTTCAGTTCGCGGCGGGCGGCGGCCCAAAACTTTTTCCAGCCCGCTTCGGGGAAGACCGAGGGGGTCAGGGTTTCCTGCAGGCGCATGACGGGCATCGCCCCGTAGCTGCGGAGCGTGGTGCGCACGACGGCGGCGGGATCTTCCTTGATCAATCGTTCCAGTTCGACCGGGTTGTTGTGCTTGATCGCCAGGATATGTTCGTCGTCAAGGGCTTCCAGCGCCTCGGCGGCATAGCTGAAAGCCATTTCGTGCTCGCCCTTGCGCTCGAAATCGATTTCAAGCTGCTGGTAGAAATAGTCGATATGTTCAACGATCCCGAAGCCCCACGTGGCATTGTAGCAAAGCATTCCGGGTTTGAGCGCGCGCAGGTAGGCCAGGCGCTTGAAGCATTTGGCCGCCGGAAGCCTTCCGCCAAATCCCGCAGGTTCCACCATCTTAAGTGCATTCCGATCCTTGGAAAGAAGCTTCTCGACCGCTTCTTTGGCATCGTTCACCGAACCGTGTCCAGCCAGCCATTCGAGGATCGAGAGAGCCTGGTCGATATCGTCGTTTTCCATAAACTTCTGGAATAGCATTTGCGCCCATTCCGTTGCTTCGTCCCCGCGTTCGGCCTCGGCCATTTCCGTAAAGGCCAACAGCAGCTCGGTTTCATTGATCTCCACCGATTCCAGCTTGCCCGTGAACCACTCTTCGTTTATCGCGTCCAAATCCATTATGCAAATCTCCTTGAATAAGCGCGCCAACATAGCGGTTTTCCCGAGGGCTGGAAATTGTTTTCCATACAATTTCCCGCAGGTGGAATTTACCCTGCCTGCCTGCTTGTCAATGCAGTTCGCAGTAGTTACATTCTGCGCTTTCCTACTACGTGGCACGTGAGGCGTGATGGGAAACCGAGGCGTCATAAATCACGCCTCACTTATCACGCATCAGAAAGGCGCAGCCCATGTTTACAGCAATTTCCAGCAAAGTTAGTTTTCCAGGGATGGAGGAAGAGGTGCTCAAGCTCTGGAAGGAGCAGGACACCTTCAAGAAATCGCTCGAAATCCGCAAGGATGGCAAGGAGTTTGTTTTCTACGACGGCCCACCGTTCGCCACCGGACTGCCGCACTATGGCCACCTGCTTGCCGGAACCATCAAGGATATCATTCCACGCTACCAGGCGATGCGCGGCCACTATGTCTCGCGGCGCTTCGGCTGGGACTGCCACGGCCTGCCGATCGAGGCGCTGGCGCAGGACGAGCTGGGCCTCGCGGGCGCACCCGCCATCATGGAGGCGGGCGTCGATGTCTTCAACGAGCAGTGCCGCTCGATGGTCACCCAATATGTCGAGGAATGGGAAAAAACCGTCACGCGCATGGGCCGCTGGGTCGACTTCGAGAACGACTACAAGACCATGGACAAAACCTTCATGGAAACCATCTGGTGGGTTTTTTCCGAACTCTGGAAGCAGGATCGCATCTACAAGGCGCACCGGATCATGCCCTACAGCTGGAAGCTCAACACGCCGCTCTCCAACTTCGAGGCGGGGCGCAACTATCAGGACGTGCAGGATCCGGCCATCACCGTCCGCGTCAAGCTGCTTGATTTCGAATTCGAGCATGCTTCCGCGCTGATCTGGACGACGACGCCGTGGACGCTGCCGGGCAACCTCGCCATCTGCGCCGGGCCGGAGATCGACTATGTCGCGCTCAAGGACAAGGAAACCCACGAGGTGTTCCTGCTGGCCGAGGCGCGCGTTTCGGCCTACTACAAGAAGGAGGAGGAATATGAAATCCTCAAGACCTATAAAGGAGCCGAGCTAAAGGGGATCAAGTACGAACCCATTTTCGATTTTTTCGCCGACAACCCCAACTCGTTCCGGATTCTCAACGACGGTTTTGTTTCGACCGAGGACGGCACCGGCATCGTCCACATGGCCCCGGCCTACGGCGAGGACGACTACCGCATCTGTCGCGACGAAGGCATCTCGATGGTCGATCCGCTCGACGAGAACTGCAAGTTTACAAGCCTTGTGCCCGACTACGAAGGGCTGTTTTGCAAGGAGGCCGACAAGGCCATCATCAAGGCGCTCAAGCACGGCGGCAAGCTCATCCACCAGTCGACCATCCAGCACAGCTATCCCTTCTGCGAGCGCACAGACACCCCGCTGATCTACCGCGCCATCGATGCCTGGTATGTGCGGGTGGAGGATCTGCGCGAGCGCATGCTCAAGCACAATGCGCAGATTCATTGGACACCGGACCACGTCGGCGAAAAGCGCTTTGCCAACTGGCTGGCCAATGCCAAGGACTGGAACATTAGCCGCAACCGTTTCTGGGGTTCATGCCTCCCGGTCTGGGTGAACGTCGACGATAAGGACGACATGATCTGTATTTCCTCCTCCGCCGAGCTCGAAGAACTATCCGGCGAAAAGGTAGACGATCTGCACAAGCACTATGTCGACAAGATCCTCATCAAGCGCGACGGCAAGACCTACAAGCGCACGCCGGAAGTGCTCGACTGCTGGTTCGAGTCCGGCGCAATGCCCTATGCGCAAAACCACTATCCCTTCGACAACAAGGCGCATTTCGAGGCCAATTTCCCTGCGGACTTCATTGCCGAGGGGCTCGACCAGACGCGCGGCTGGTTCTACACGCTGATGGTGCTCTCCACCGCGTTGTTCGACAAGCCGGCCTTCAAGAACGTGATCGTCAACGGGCTGATCCTGGCCGAAGACGGGCTGAAGATGAGCAAGCGCCTGAAGAACTATCCCGACCCGATCCACGTCATCAACGAATATGGTGCGGATGCCCTGCGCCTCTACATGATCTATTCGCCCGTCGTGCGCGCCGAGTCGCTGCGCTTTGCGGAAGAGGGCGTGAAGCACTCGCTCCGCCACCTGCTGCTCCCGTGGTGGAACGCCTACAGCTTCTTCGTCACCTACGCCAATATTGATGGCTGGACGCCGGAGCAATCCGTCCCGGAGCGCGATAACCTGATGGATCGCTGGATCCAAAGCTCGCTCGCGCGCCTCGAACAGCAGGTGACCGGCGCGATGGACCGCTACGACCTGCAAGCCGCCGTCCGCCCCTTCGTGGCCTTTATCGAAGACTTGACCAACTGGTACATCCGCCGCTCGCGCCGCCGCTTCTGGAAATCCGAGGACGACACCGACAAGATGCAGGCCTACTCCACTTTATACGACGTCCTGCTCGGCCTCTCGAAAATCGCCGCGCCCTTCACGCCGTTCATCTCCGAGACCATCTACCAGAATCTAAAGACCGACGACATGCCGGAATCCGTCCATCTTTGCGACTTCCCGACCGCCGCCGACACCCAGCGCGATGCCGTGCTCGAAGGGCAGATGGCCGTCGTGATGAGTGCCGTCGAGCAGGGGCGCGCGTTGCGCGCCGAATACAAGCTCAAGAATCGCCAACCACTCGCCAAGATGCACGTCGTCTGCGACGATGAAAAACTGCTCGCCAATATCCAGGAGTTGGAAAGCTTGATCTCCGACGAGCTCAACGTCCGCTCCGTCGAATTCTCCACCGACTCCTCGGAGCTCGCCACCATCCAGGCCAAGCCCAACTTCAAGCAGCTCGGCCCCAAGCTCGGCCCGCTGATGAAAAAGGCGGTTCCGCTGATTGGTGGATTGAGTGATGCCCAAATTTCCGCCATCTCCTCCGGCGAAACCGTGGCGGTTGAGCTGGAAGGGAAAACCATCGAGTTGACCGCCGCCGACATCGAAGTGGTACGCATTCCGAAAGAGGGGATGGCCGTCAGCGCGGAAGGTTCGCTGGTGGTGGGCCTTGATACGCAGCTCGACGACGATCTGATTTCCGAAGGGTTGGCGCGCGAGTTTGTGAACAAGATCCAAAATATGCGCAAGGAGATGGATCTGGAAGTAACCCAGCGCATCCAAATCGGCTTTGCCGGCGATGATGCCATTGCCGCGGCCGTGGAGGCCCATCGCGAATATATCGAAGCCGAAACGCTTGCCCTGGGTTGCACCCAGCTTCCCGAAGGCGACACCTCCGGAACGGCATGGGATCTAAACGGGCACGATACTCGTTTGAGCATTTCGAAGGTCTAGAGAGCAACGAAAGGCGACACCGAAGGTTTTGCAAGTTCCTTACCTATTGGGAGAAAAAGAAATATTGTTCAGAAACCAACGTTAGATCCCCCATTCAGGGCATTGCACGGAATATCCGCGTTGCATGTTGCTTTCAATGTCGCTACAAGTTTTTTCCTGCCTATTGAGGTTTTAATCCACCGATCCGCCTTTCAAAAATCCTATCATATGTAGGTTGACAGGGGGGGGGGCAGATGATAAATACCCAACCCTTCAATCCGGGTTTTGGATTAAATTTTGTACTGGAGAACCGCAGAAAATGGCTACTAAGAAAACGGCAAAGAAGGCTCCGGCGAAAAAAGCCGCCGCGAAAAAAGCACCCGCAAAGAAAATCGTGGACAAGAAAGCACCGGCCAAGAAAGCGCCCGTCAAAAAAGCGGCTTCCGTTGCCGTCTCCAGCGGAGGGGTTCCGCTCACAGGAAAGATTGCGCGAAACAAGCACTTCCCGGTCAAGGTGCTCAGGGACCAGCTAAACCGTCTGCTGTTGCTGCGCGAGCGCGTCTCCGGTGAAATTTCATCGATCTCCCGCGATTCGCTCAGCCCAACCGAGCGCGATCCATCGATGTCCGACCAAGGCACCGATACCTTCGACCGCGAGTTCGCACTCAACCAGCTTAGCTCCGAGCAGGACGTGCTCTTCGAGATCGACGAGGCCATCCGCCGCCTCGAAAACGGCACCTACGGCATCTGCGAGATAAGCAGCGACCCCATCAATATCGAACGCCTCCAAGCGTTGCCCTATGTTCGCTATACCATTGCCACGCAATCCGAGATTGAAAAGGGGCGCACCACCTACCGCCCGTTCGGCTCGACATTCCGCGGCTAGCCTACACTGGAGCGAACACATGCTTGTACTCCTGCTTGGACTGGCGGTTATCCTCTTGGATCAGCTCACCAAGCAGTATATACGCTCCGCCTTTGTCTACGGGGAATCGCTCCCGGTTTTGGACGGCTTCTTTAATTTGGTCTATGTCCGCAATGACGGGGCGGCCTGGAATATGCTGAGCGGGCATGGCCTGGTCCTGATCCTTATTTCCGTCGTGGTGCTCATTCTGCTGGTCATCTACCGCCGTTCGTTCCTGCAGGAACAGTTTTTCCATACGGTATTGCTTGGCCTCATGGTGGGCGGAATTGTCGGAAACCTGATCGACCGCATCCGCATGGGCTGGGTCACCGACTTCCTCGATTTCCACATCGGAACGCACCATTGGCCGGCTTTCAATATCGCGGACTCCGCCATCTGCATCGCCGCCAGCCTCTACATCATCACCAACCTCCTCCAGAAGAAGGAGAAAACCACTGATTCACACTAATTTTCACTAATCAGGATCAAGAATTAGTGTCGATTAGTGAAAATTAGTGGTTAAAGAAATTCGCATGAATGGTTCTGCACATTTTTTGGTGGGTCCAACCGCTTCCGGCAAGAGCTCGGTCGCGCAATACATCGCCGAGCGCGAAGGCCAGCTGATCGTTTCCGCCGATTCCATGAACCTGTACAAAGGGATGGACATCGGCACCGCCAAGCCCTCTTTCAATGATCGGGAAAAAGCCGACTACGTCGGGATCGACCTCGCCGATCCAACCGAAAAGTTCAGCGTCGCCAACTACCTTTCCGCCGTAAGGCCCGCCCTCGAATCCGGTCGCGAAACCATTGTGGTCGGGGGAACCGGCCTATACGTAAAATGCCTCACCGAAGGGTTCGACGATGTCCCGCCCGAAAACACCAAATTGCGCACCGAACTCGAAACGCTCGATTTCCAATCCTTGGAAAAACGCGCAAGGAAAGAAGCTTCCGAACTTCATGCCCAACTCACCGAAGACGACCGTCAAAACCCGCGCCGTCTCATCCGCATTCTGGAAAAGTCATGTAGAGCAGGCTTTTCAGCCTGCTCATCCTGGAACGCAAAGCCCAAACCAACCCTCGTCGGCCTGCGGGTCGAACGGGAAGTGCTTCACAATCGCATCGAGCAGCGCGTTGAGAAAATGTACACCTCCGGCCTGCTCGACGAGGCCCATGAATTAATGAAGCTCGACTTGTCGCCCACCGCCCTCCAAGCCATCGGATATGCCGAAGTCTTCGCGGTGCTTAAAAACGAGATGGCGCTGGAGGAGGCCAAGGAAAAAACCATCATCCGAACCCGCCAGTTCGCCAAGCGCCAAATGACCTGGTTCCGCAATCAGCTTAACGTCGAGTGGATCGACACCGCCGAATTTCACACCCTCGAAAAACTCGCCGAGGCCGTTTCCGGTGCCTGGGAAAAAACGGGTACAACAGAGGTGTGGATTTGAACCACTGATTTTCACTAATCCTCACTGATTATTAGTGCCAATTAGTGAGAATTAGTGGTTTATATAGTTATGCCCGAACTATTCGAAATGCAAAACAACGATGCCGAAACCGTTCTCCTCGTCGGTGTGGTGCTCCGCCGTGAAGAAGAGTGGCGGGTCAAGGACACCATGGACGAGCTGGCGCAGTTGGCGGAAAGCGCGGGCGCGGAGGTGAAGGGGCGTTTCCTTTGCCGGCAGCAAAAGATCAAGGCCGGTCACTACATCGGCACCGGCAAGGCCGAGGAAATTGCCGACTGGATCAAGGAAAACCCGGTCTCCATGGTGGTGTTCGACGACGACCTCAGTCCCGCCCAAGGCCGCAACCTTGAAGAAGCCTTGGAAACCCGCGTGCTTGATCGCACCCAGCTGATTCTCGACATCTTTGCGCAGCGCGCACACACGAAAGAGGGCAGCCTCCAGGTCGAGCTCGCCCAACACCAATATTTGCTGCCGCGCCTGCGCCGCATGTGGACGCACCTCGAACGCCAGCAGGGCGGGATTGGCCTGCGCGGCCCCGGCGAAACGCAATTGGAAATGGACCGCCGCCGCATCGAGGAGTTGATTCGCACCATCAAGCGAGACCTCGAACTCGTCCGCACCCGTCGCACGGAGCAACGTCGCGGCCGCAAGCGGCACGGCTGGGCGCTGGTTTCGATCGTCGGCTATACCAACGCCGGTAAATCCACCTTGCTCAACCGTCTTTCCGGGGCGGATATTTTTGTTGAAGACCAGCTTTTTGCGACGCTCGACCCCACGACCCGCCAGGTGGAACTACCGAACCACGAACCGATGTTGATGACCGATACCGTGGGCTTTATCCAAAAGTTGCCGCACCATCTGGTCGATTCGTTCAAGGCCACGCTCGAAGAGGTGGTGGAGGCCGACCTGATTGTACATGTGATCGACGCTTCGCACCCGCAGGTCGATACGCAGATCGACGCGGTGCATGCGGTGCTCGATGAAATCGGCGCACTCGATAAGCCGATGCTCTACGTTTTCAATAAGATCGACAGTGAAAAGGGGCGCAATTCCGCCAAGCGCTTGATGCGCCTGCACCCGCGATCGGTTGCGGTTTCAGCATTGACCGGCGAAGGAATCGACCGGCTCTGCGACGAGCTGGCCGACTGCCTCAAGGGCCGTAAAACGACCCTGCGGCTTTCCGTTCCGCTCAGTGAAGGCAAGCTGCTGGCCACCCTGCAAAAATCGGCATCGATCCTCGAGCAGGAATACGAGGGAGCGAACGCCGACCTGCTCGTCCGCGTCAGCCCCCAGCTCGCTGCCCAGTGCCGGCCCTTTGCGGTGGATGATGCAACCGGAAACCTTTAGACTATCCTAATGGGGCGCAGTATTTAGCCATCGGGGAATTGACGGCAATATTCGTAGAGCGCGAGCGAGGTGGCTGTGGCGGCATTGTAGGAAAAGGGCATGCCCCAGACAGGGATCTCAACCACGGCGTCGAGCAGGGCGAGGCATGCGTCGGCCAACCCCTCGCGTTCTGAGCCGATAATCAAGGCCGTCTTTTTCGGGAACGCGTATTCCGACAGCTGGGTGGAGTTGGTGGTTTGTTCCAGCCCCACGAGAACATATCCCTCCTGCTTTAGTTTTTTCAGCACGGGCGGCAGACTGTTTTTGACGGTCAGCTTCACGCGCTCAGCTCCATCGCGGGCGATCTTATTGACCAGTTTGGCCTGACCGGTTGCAATCACTTCCTGAACACCGCAGCACCCCGCCGTCCTAAAAATCGTCGATAGGTTGGCGTTACTGCGTAATGGACTGCAGGCCACGATCAGTGGACGCACTTCTCGCAGTTCGCGCGGTGGTTTATGTCGTAGATGTTCAAATTTCACGATCCGCTATTCCTTATCATGACCCGCGTAGAGAGGCAGCAAGTCTGGGTAGGCGGAAAATCTAGCCCACTCGTTGGTTGAGTCACATAAGATTCGAAATGTTTTGTTTCGTGTCCATCCCGGGGGATCGTTTTCCTTCCGTTGGTCGGGGAAACGATGCTACACCTTCCTGCGGACGGAAAGCGGCATCGGTGATGCCGCACTTCCGCCATCGCTAAAGCTAAGGCGGGACAAGCCAAAGTGCTGCGCGCAACTCTAATGCTTTGGAACCGACACTTGGCGTGTCTATTTGCATTCATTCGTGGTTCCTGCTCTGTCGAGCTGGGGATATAAAACGATAAGCAGGTAGTGCGAGGTGTGCAGTAAAGTCGGTATTACGTGGGGATTGACGCCAGGTTGGTGCGGTGGAAAAAAGGGAGGGGCGGCACCTTTCCGATGGCTGAAAATCCCCTGAAAAAGTCGGGAAAAGGATGCTTTACATGGGGAGGGGCGATGGATATAGTTCCGCGCTTACTTGAGGAAACAAAAGATATAAAACAAGGAGTCCACACGTGGATCAGGCAGTAAAAGCTGAAGTTAAAAACGAGTTCAAACGTAGCGAGCAGGATACCGGATCCTCAGAGGTTCAGGTTGCATTGCTTACCACGCGTATCAAAGAACTGACTGAACATCTTAAAACTCACAAGAAGGATCAAAGCTCGCGGCGCGGCCTCATTATGATGGTCAACAAGCGGCGCAAGCTGCTGAGCTACCTGAAAGATCAAGACGACGGCCGCTATAAAGAGCTGATTGCAAAACTCGGCTTGCGTAGATAATCGTCTTACAGGATGCACAAAATCCTTATTCGTTCGCGAGCCCTTTATTCCTAAAGGGCTTGCGTCGTTTCTACAAAGATTCATACGACGCAACGCAGGCGAAAGGTTCCGGTCGGGAAATCCCGTCGGAAAATTGAAAAACAAAAAGGAAAGGTGCGCTCTTCGAAAATTGGATAAGGGCGCAATGTTAATTATGAAGGGTACAACCAAAGTTGAATTCGAAGTCGGCGGCAAGCCGATGGTTTTCGAGTCCGGTCTGCTGGCTATGCAGGCGGCAGGCTCTGTAACGTGCGCGGTGGGTGAAAACATTGTTTTCTCCGCCGTCACCGCCGCGAAAGAACCGCGCGAGGGATGTGATTTCTTCCCTTTGCAGGTTGAATATCGCGAAAAATTCTATGCGGCCGGCCGTTTTCCGGGTGGCTACATCAAGCGCGAGGCACGTCCTTCCGAGAAGGAAATCCTCACCATGCGCGTCACCGACCGCCCGATCCGCACGCTCTTTCCCGATGGATTCCATCGCGAGGTGCAGATCAACAACATGCTCATGAGCTGCGACGGCACACTGGACACGGATGTCCTCAGCCTGAACGCCGCCTCGGCCGCGCTAACGCTTACCGACCTGCCGTTCGACGGCCCGATCGGCGCCGTGCGCATTGTCCGCAACGACGGCGAGTGGATCATCAACCCGAATCACGAGCAGCTCGAAGCCAGTGATCTCGACCTGACCTATTGCGGTGCCCGCGACAAGGTGATGATGATCGAAGGCAGTGCCAAGGAAGTTCCTGAAGCCGAGTTTATCGAGGCGATGAAAACCGCGCATGCGGAAGTCGTCAAAATCATCGATGCCCAGCTTGACCTGCGCAAGGCACTAGGGATGCCGGAAAAGGTGCTCGAACTGCCTGAGCGCGACACCACGTTGCTGGACAAGGCCCGCGAACTCGTTGGCGAAAAGTTCCGGGAGCTGATGAAGATCGGCGCCAAGATCGAACGTCAGGATGCGGTTTCCGCGCTGAAGGAAGAGCTCAAGCCGCAGATGGAAGAGTTGTTCGAGGAAATGACTGAAGACCAGTTTTTCCACGCCTTCCACGATCTGGAAGTGGAGACTGTCCGCAAAAACGTGACCGAAGGTGGAACCCGCATCGGTGGGCGCGGCATGCTGGAACTCCGCGACCTCGACGTGCAGGTGGGCGTACTTCCCCGCACGCACGGTTCGGCCATCTTTGGCCGCGGCGAAACGCAGACCATCTGCACCGTCACGCTGGGCACCAAAAAGGAATCCCAGCGCTTCGACGCCGTTACCGGCGGCAAGGATGAAAAGAGCTTTATCCTGCACTACAACTTCCCGCCGTACTCCGTGGGCGAGTGTGGCCGCCTGGGCATGACCAGCCGTCGCGAAATCGGCCACGGCAACCTGGCCGAGCGTTCCATCGTTCCGGTGCTTCCCGACGAATTCCCGTACACCATTCGTGTGGTTTCCGAAGTGATGGGCTCCAACGGCTCCTCCTCCATGGCCTCCGCCTGCGGCGGCTGCATGGCGCTGATGGATGCCGGTATCCAGCTCAAGGCTCCGGTGGCCGGCATCTCCGTGGGTCTCTTTACCGACGAGAAGGCCGATGACGTCCAGGTGATCGATATCCTCGGCATTGAGGACCATTGCGGCGACATGGACTTCAAAGTGGTTGGAACCCGCAAGGGCATCACCGGATTTCAGGTCGATCTGAAAGTTCACGGCCTCAACTGGGACCAGGTGACCGAAGCGTTCGAGATTGCGCGCAAGGGCCGCAACGACATCCTCGACCACATGGAAGGTGTGCTGGCGGAACCGCGGGCCGAGTTGGCCGCTTCCGCGCCGCGCATCACCACCATCAAGATCGATCCTGAAAAGATCGGTGCTCTAATCGGACCGGGCGGAAAGAATATCCGCGCGATTACCGACGGCACCGGTGCGCAGATCGACATCGAAGAGGACGGCACCGTCAACATCTTCGCGGTCGATGCCGAGGCAATGGATGCCGCGGTTCGCGGCGTGAACGCCTGCACCGCCGAGATCGAGATTGGCACGACCTACGAAGGCAAGGTCGTCACCGTCAAGGACTTCGGCGCATTTGTCGAGTGCATGCCGGGCAAGGAAGGTCTTGTGCACATTTCCGAGATGGCCAACGAGCGGATCGACAGCGTCGATTCAATCTGCAAGCCGGGCGACGCCATGCGCGTGAAGTGCATCGACATCGACAACCAGGGTCGTGTTCGCCTCAGCCGCAAGGCTGTGCTGAACGACGAAGCCGCTGCGGCCGAGTAGACCTTTCCAAATATTGGAAATAGAAAAGGCGTTCCGCAAGGGGCGCCTTTTTTAGTGGATTCGATTTTCGCGACCTAGGGATCGAGGCGCATGCGATAGTAGGACGCTTCGTTGGAGAGGTTTGTGATCGTGATGACGGTGATATCGCCTGAGGCGTCGATTCCTTCTAGAAGTGGATAGAAAGGTTGTGTGATCAAATTGGTTGTTGTATCCACCGCGTAGCGATAGCCAGCCGCAGTATGCAGATCCATATTCAAATACCCCAATGGGGTGATAACCATGTTCCCAATATACATCGTAACGGCCGGATCGACCACTTGCCCCGGGCGGGGCAGCGCGGCGTACCAGTTGTCCGGATCGTTGCCGTACAGGTTGCTGTTAATCCGTTGCAGGCTGTTTCCGGTGCCATCGGCGGCGGGCGACCACGGATATGTTGATTCATAGCCGACCTCTTCGGCGAGGATATAGGGAACGCTGTTCGTGTTCGGGCTGTCCGGCCATTTTAGCCGGATGGTTTCGCCAGCGTTGTTGAGCGTTCCGGTCCAGGGGCCGAATACGGGGACGTTTGTGCTCAGCCCGTAGGCGGCGCGGAAGGCGGCCAGGGTGGCGGCGTCTAGCGGGTCGAAGCCCACCACGAGAATGCGGCTTCCGGCCGTGAGCACCGACCCTTGCGGGAAGTCAAAGTCGACCGCGTTGCGCAGGTGCCAGGTGTTGGTGGTTGCGAGCGGGTCGTAGAGCAGCACGTTGCTGCCGGTAATGTTGGTGAGCTCGATGTATTCGTCGCGGACATTGTTGGTGGCGGCGAGGTCGGCGGGGTGGTACATGATTTCAGAGATCACGACCGGGCCGACCTTGGGTCCGGCGTTGGCCGAGCCAAGCGACAGTGCCGACTGGGCCGGAAAATGTTCTTCACCGACGGTGGTGACGTATCGGCCAAAGGAGACTCCGTTCTCGGCGGCACCGAATTCGAAGCCATGAACGTAGCCGGTGAGGTTGCTCTGGGTGTTGGCCGAGAAGAGCCAGACCTCATCGCCGATGGAGCTAAGCAGGAACGGTGGGGGTGGGGTGGCAGTTTCATCGAAACCGTAGGTGCTAAATCCGCCGGAAGGCAGGAGGGTGGCGTCGGGGATTCTGAATTTCTTGGGGGTCTCGAAATCATCGGTCAGGAACCATCCGCCGAGATCTGCACTTACGCCTTCGGGATTATAGAGTTCGATGGTGTCGACTTGCGGCAGGTCGGTGTGGGTCAGCACTTCGTTGACGAGAATACCGGCGATGGTTGGCGGCGCGGGGTCGGTGGCGCCGGGGGAACCTTGGAGGTTGGCCGATGCCCGCCAGCTGTCGGAGTCGTTCCAGCTTTTCCAGTCCGCGTTTTTATCGTTAATGACCAGCGAGAAGTCATGGCCGTCGGTGATGGGATACCAGGAGTTGTTATAGGTGAAGTCCAGGACTTTTTCGCCGACGGGATCCAGCAACACAATGGTTTCGCCGCTGTTGTCCAGATAGCCGTCGTATTGACCAACCACGGTGGCGGAGCCTCCGTAGCGCAGGGGGAAGGCGTTGGTGTTGGCGGCAACGATCGCATAGCCGCCAGCCGCCAGCGTGAATCCGGCGGGGAAGGTGAAGAACACGCCTTCGGTGAACTGCGCGCCGCCGAGATCAATGGGGGTAGGGCCGGTGTTGACGAGTTCGATGAATTCAAAGTCGGTGTCCAGCAAGTAGGGCTGGGTCGCCAGCTCCGCCGCGGTGGGGTCGGTGGGCGCATACATCAATTCGGAGATGCGCAGGTATTGCTGCCCGTCCGTCGGAGTTCCCGCGTAGGTGAATTGATCGACGAGCCGGCCCGTGGGATCGAGCAGGGCGAGGGTCTCGCCACGGGCGGAGAGTTGGCCTTTATATCCGCCTTGCACAAAGCAGTATTGGTTGGAGGACGGGCCGCTGGTTTTGGCGCGGAATGCGGAGGATTGGCGGGCGACATGAAGGCGGCCAATGTTTTCGGTGGTGCCGCCACCCGAGGGAATGACGGTGCCGGGGGTGAAGACATGCGTTACAGCGCCGGTGACGCTCCATCCCGAGATGTCCACGGCATAGGTGTTTGTGTTGAGCAACGTGAAATATTCCTCCATGGCATTGCCGGAATCCGGCATGAAATCGATACTTTCGATTTGTAGCACCGTGTCGCCCGGCTGCATGGCAGGGGCGCTTTCACCGTAAATCTCCAAAGTGTAGGGATTGTTGTTAAAGAGAAATTCACGCCGCGGGTCAAGATAGTCTGTCTTGGTGCGAGCATACTCTTCGCGTGGTGTCCGGATCGGATTCCACGATGACCATGCAGCTTGATCGAGGTCGGCATCGGTAGTGGCCACTCCGGTTGGATCGATCAATTCAAGCCAATAGTCAAAACGCGCTTCAAGCAGTTGATCCTGTGCCGGTGTGCCTGGAGCTTGAAGAATTTCATCCATGCAGGTGCGCAGACGGCGGAAATACATTTCCCGCAGCTCAGGGGATTCATGGAAGAAACGATAGATGCGGTTATATACCTTGTTTTGCAACGGGGAGTTGAAGTCTAGCGAGTTGTCGGCGTCGAGTGCATCCTTAAAATAAGTATAATCAATCCAATTGCGGCCCCAAGTCAGATCCAGATCCCACAGAAAGATCGACCACTCTCCGGTATTGTTGGTGTCGCGGTAGATATAATAGTTCTTGTGACCATGGTCCTGATGGCTAATAAGATTGGCGGCTACCAGATAGTTAAGGCAGTCGGGAATGTTCATGTTGTCGTAGGCATACAAGCGCCGCGAGTCGGTCGGATCAGTCGATTCCAGGCTATCGAACAGTTCATCTTTCGCTGCATCGTCGATTGCCGCTTCGGCCCATGTAACCTCGAGGTAGGGAGCTTCAGGGCGACGCGTGTGCTTTTCCCCTCCGGTTTCACTAGTCATTTTTATTAGGGCTCCCTCTCGGTCGCGTCCCAGGCGCTTCAGCCATCGATCATCATTGTCTTCCATCATTTCGGTGATGCGGTCGAATGCGCCGTTTTTTTGGATACGGATAGGAAAAGCAAGCAGATAGGGTGCTCCGACGCGTGCCGCAGTCTCATGGCTCAATGTGTTGTGGAGCTTGGTTTTATCGGCGTAATTGCCGATCCATCGTACATCCGTGACCTTGTCTTCACTTTCGAGGAGTGTAAACCGATTGTCTGTGTTGAAGTCGAGGTTGTAGCTATGCTTGTCATTCCGCTTTCTGCCATGCAACTCGATTTCAACCCGGTCGTAGAAACGTCCAAGATAGTAGATGGAGCAACGCGCACCACTATCCCGTCCGCTGGCTAAGGTGTAATTGGCAGGATCAATAAACCACTCAAGCACAGGAATCCTAGAGCTGGCGCAGGAGTTGTCGATGGTGACCGTACCGTAGTATTCCTCGTAGCTTTTCGTTGTGGGTTCCGGTGGCGGAGTGGGGAAAAGCGGGTCGGTGGTTTTATTGGCTTGGTCGTCGGTGGCTTCCACGCGCCAGCGGATCATTTGCCCTTCGCCAAGCCCCCCCACGGGAATGGTGGCGGTGTAAAGGTCGTTGCCAATGGCGGTCATGGCCTCGGTGGTTTCGGCCCCGAACATGTAGCGGTAGTGGATGTTGACCGATTGGATTGGGTGGAGCGTCGAGACTACCTTTGAAGTGATGACCATCGAGGTGGCTCCTGCGCCACCATCGGGGCGGGGCACCCAGTCGGTGGTGTCGCGGATCGACGGGCCGATTACCGTTGCGCCCGGCCCGTTCTCGGCGCCGGGCGACGATTCGTAGAGGTAGGAGGAGGAAAGGGCCACATCATACACTGCATCCAGTTCGGGCAGCACCAGCAAATCCGAACTGCCGGTGGTGTAGTTAAAGCCTTGTATGGCCAAGAGGTTGCCGCCCGTTTCCAGCAGTGAAATATGCGCAGTCAGATCGAACGCCGTCCAGTCTCCGTTGAGCGCGTCGTCGCGATCGGCGGTGGCGGTGGAGTTCCATCCGGCCGGGGTGGGGGCATTGTCCGCCGCCACCTCGGTACCGTTGAGGAAGGCCCGGAAGCCATCGTCGTATTTCATTCGAAGGGTAAGCTGCTCCAGGCTGTTTGTGTCGGAAATAGTGAACGGGATGCGGACAAAGATGCTAGCGTTTTTGTTGTAGGTGAGGGCTTCTACATTTCCGTTGTCGCCGATCAGGGAGCCATAGCCGCTGCCGGTGTCGTAGCCGATTCCGGTATGTCCGGACTGCCAGCCCGAGGTGGTGACGTCAAACGTCATGGAGCCTTCTTTAAGCTCTCCCGAATCGCGGTTGAGGGTGCTGTGCCAGTTAGGGCTGTCGGTGGCTAGCGGGCCAATGTTTTGCCCGCCAAAAAAGGCATCCGAGGTGTCACGCGCAAAATCGATCGAGATCAAGGCACCGGACGCGGCCCCGGTTTGCTCGATGATTACCCCGGTAAGCGAGCCACGATCACTATCTTCCCTTATGCGGCCTATGATCGAGCAGGTCGAGCCGCTGGTCTCCATGATCCAATAGTTTCCAATCACAGATCCGGGAACGATTTGGGTCCAAGGTTCTCCATTATTATGGGCGGAGTTGGCATCGACGTTTCCATACGCGGTGGTTGTCGATTGGGAGGAGCCGCCATAGGCCCATGTTCCATTAACGTTAAAATCCAAGCATTGGAAAGACCCACCCCCGTTGCTTTCATCCGAGGCAACCAGCCCATATACCCGGTAGGTTGCATAGGGGATGCCGCTGATGGTCACTTCGAGGCCGTTGCCCGATCCGCTGTTGCCATCGTCCAGATAGCCGCGGGAAAGTTTGTGCTGATCGTCACTCGTGCCTTCGGAGGTGGACCATGTGGTACTGGAGTCCCAGATCACCGTCACCGAGCCGGTGAACCCCGGGGTGTTCCAGCCATCGTAGTCTGTGTTGAATTCCGAAACGGAGATGGGGGAGTTGGCGCTTGCCGGAGCGCCTTGGCTCAAGGGTTGCGCGGGGCCGCCCCCTACCGTTCCATAGGAGATATCAGCGGCTTGGGCGGGGTATTCGGGGGAATAATCGTAGGCCACGGTGCCATCGGGCTGGACGAGCGCCAGGTATTCGCCGCCGGAGAGCTTGAAGTTGGTGTGGAGTTCGGCGCGCGGGTTGCGCCGATCCTTGCCGGAGGCAAAGACGACCAGATATTGATCGGCTTCGAGGACGATGCTCGGAAACCGCCATTTATCCAGCTCCGTTGCCTTGTCGGTGAGGAACCAGCCCGCAAGGTTTACGGGGGATGCCGAGTCGTTGTGGATCTCGATCCAGTCCTCGTAGTCGCCGTCCACATCCATGAGCGTGGTATCGTTGATCGCCATGAATTCGGAAATAGTGACATCGGCTACGGCTGTTGCCGACATGAGGGCGAGCAGGGCAAAAACAGCCGGGGGTTGCTTAAGCAGGGTCGTCGGCTTGAACTCGATTTTTTTGTAATACGAGAACATATTCATTACCTATGGGGATGGAATAGCAATATCCTTCATAACCTTTCCATAATAAACAAAGACAGATGCCAACACAAGGATGTTTAATCAAAAATGAGAAAAACATAGTCGGCATGTTGGGCATAACACCGGATTGTTCGACAGGAATGCTTGAAAATCCCTGTCGATGCTTTAAAAGGGGAGGGGTGTGCTTCGAAAAACAGATTTCGATGGAGGCTCTCCGGGCAAGCGAAGCGTTTCAGGAAAAACTGCGTGGAACGCAGTTGCAGCAGCTCTTCAACTATTTGCCCGGAGTGTACTTCGTCGTCAAAGACCGTGACGGCCAGGTGATGATGGCCAACGCGGTTGCGGCGCGGTTGTGTGGTTTCGAGCATGAGGCGGAAATGATCGGCAAAACCGACTACGATATTTTTACAAAGGATCGTGCCGATACCTATGTCCAAGACGACCGCTATGTTTTAGACACCGGCGTGAGCATTATTGATCGCGTGGAAATGGCGCCCGACCCCGACAACGCGATCAACTGGTTTGTCACCACCAAGATTCCACTCTACTCGGACGATGGCGAAGTCATCGGGCTTGCCTGCATTGCGCGCAACATGACCGATGCCTACGAAAAGCTGCGTCCCTACGCGGAAATGAACGAGGTGCTCGAATATGTTCGCGAAAACCATGCCGAGCCAATCAAGGTCGAGGAGCTGGCCAAGATTGTACATCTTTCGCCCAGCCAGTTCGAACGCCGTTTCCGCAGGGTGTTCCACATCTCGTCGACCCGGCACATCCTGAATGTGCGCATCCGTACGGCGTGCAAGCTTCTCGCAACGACCAACGATACGATTGTCTCGATTGCGCTGGAGACGGGATTCTACGACCACAGCCACTTTACCCGCAGCTTTAAGAAGCAGATTGGCCTCTCGCCCAGTGCATATCGCAAAGAAGGAGGGGCGAACCGGTAGGGATGTACACCGGCATGCCCTATTTCTACAAGACGGTACATGATATCCCCTGATAGCCTATGTCCATGTTTCGTGGGACGTTTCGTCGGGTTTCCAAAGGAGAATGGCAATGAAGAGTTCAAGTCTGTTGTTGATCGGGGTGTTGTTGGTTTCATGCGCGGTTGCGCGGCCAGTCCAGCCACCGAAGGGTTTCACCGCATTGTTCAACGGCAGGGATCTCTCCGGATGGTGGGGACTCAAGACGAAGGATCCGGCCAAATGGATGGCGCTGCCGCCAGCGGAACTGGAGGCCAAGAAGGCGGCCAGCCTGAAAGATATCCAGAAGCACTGGCGCGTCGAGAACGGTGTGCTGGTGAACGATGGCCTTGGGCTGTTTTTAACCACCGAAAAGAACTATGCCGATTTTGAGCTGATGCTCGAATACAAGACCGTGGCGTTGGCCGACAGTGGCGTCTACCTGCGCGGTATCCCGCAAGTGCAGATCTGGGATTCCACCGAAGAGGCAAAGTTCAAGATTGGTGCCGATAAAGGCTCTGGTGGTCTCTGGAACAACAAGAAAAACAAACAAGGCAAGAATCCGCTGGTGCTGGCCGACAAGCCCTTCGGGCAGTGGAACAAACTACACATCGTCATGGTGGGTGAACGCGTATCGGTGCAGCTCAACGGCAAGCTCGTGGTCGACTACGCGCGGATGGACAACTATTTCCACCGCAACCTCCCCATGCCCCGCACCGGGCCGATTCAACTGCAAACCCATGGCGGGAAAATCAGCTGGCGCAACATCTTTATCCGCGAAATCGACGGGGGGAAGGCCAACCGAATCCTCGCGTCCAAGACATGGCAGGACGGCGATCCCATCTTCGATGGTAAAAGTTCCAAGGGTTGGATGGGGGCGGTCAAAAATCATCTCTTTGCCGACGGAACCATTCAATGCATAAAAGGGAAAGGCGGCACCGTCTTCACCGAAAAAGAGTATGCCGACTTCGCCGTGCAGTTCGAATTCAAGGTGCCGCCGGGCGCTAACAACGGGCTGGCGATCCGCTATCCGGGCAGGGGCAATCCCGCCTACGACGGCATGTGCGAGCTGCAGGTGCTCGACAATTCATCGCCTAAACACAAAAAGCTCGATAAACGGCAGTTCCATGGTTCGGCCTATGGTATGGCTGCTGCCCATCGTGGGTATCAGCGCCCCGCCGGCGAATGGAATTTCCAGACAGTGGAGGTGGTGGGATCGACCATCAAGGTGGAGCTCAACGGTACCGTGATCCTCGACACCGATCTTTCCACCGTCACCGAATACATGGCCAACAAGAAGCATCCCGGAAAGGAACTCGCCCAAGGCCACTTTGGATTTGTCGGGCACAGAGATCCCGTTTCCTTCCGTAATATTTCAATCAAGAAGATCAATGATTAACCCAGCCAGACGTCAATTTGTTGCGGCCTCTGCCGCGGTTGCATGCGGGTTTGCCTGCGTCAGCCTAGCTGCCAAGGGAGGGCGTTCCCTCAAAATAGTCTTAAAAGGAGATAGATCATGAAGAATAGACGGTCATTTATAAAGACCTCGGCCCTCGCGGGTGCGAGCCTGCCGTTGTTCAACATCGGAACCGCGGGTGCCGCGCCCAGTGAAAAGGTGAATCATGCCAGCTTCGGAGCGAACGGCATGGCCTGGTCGGATATCAACAGCTTTGCCCGCCACGACCACCTCAACCTTGTGGCCGTTGCCGAGGTGGATGCCAATCGGTTGGGAAAGGTGATGGAGAGGTTTCCCAAGGCTCGGGTCTACAAGGACTGGCGCGTCCTGCTGGAAAAGGAGCACAAGCACCTCGACTCGGTCAATGTTTCGACGCCCGACCACATGCATGCGCCCATCGCCGTAACGGCCATGAACCTCGGCCTGCCCGTCTATGGGCAAAAGCCGCTGGCCCAAACCCTGCATGAAACACGGGTCATGGCGATGGTTGCCAAGCAAAAAAAGGTTGTTACCCAGATGGGGATTCAGCTTTCTTCTGGATTCTATGAACGCATGGCGGTCCAGATTATCCAGGACGGGGTAATCGGCAAGGTGAAGGAAGTCTATATCTTCAGTAACAAAACATGGGGTGATCCCAAGCCACGGCCTGATAGAAACGACCCGATTCCCGAATCCCTCGACTGGGAACTGTGGTGCGGGACTCGCCCGAAGCCTTCCTACATCGAAGGATACTACCATCCAGGCCAGTGGAGGAAACGGCTGGACTATGGCACCGGAACCTTGGGCGATATGGGTTGCCATATCTACAGTCCCATGTTTCGCGCGATGGGCTTCAAGGCACCGCTTGCGGTTCGTTCGGTAGGAGGAGCTCCAAATGAGTATAATTGGGCCGTCGATGAAAAATTGGAATATATCTTCCCCGGAACCAAATATTCGGCCAGCAAAACGGTAAAAGTAGTCTGGTGCGATGGATCACTCCGCCCCCCTCAGGAAATCCACGAAATATTCGGAGATAAGATGCCCCCGCAAGGTAGCATCTTCATCGGGACAGAGGGGCAGTTGCTGGCACCTCATGGCGGTGTTCCCATTCCGTTCCCCCGCGAAAAATTCGAGGGTTTCCGCCCCCCCAAACTTCAAGCTCGCAATCACTACGGGGACTTCATCGATGCCGTCCGCGGGGAAGATGTAAAGCCGATCGCCGATTTCCATGACTATGGCGGTCCCCTGACGGAAACCATTCTGCTCGGCACCTTGGCCACGCGCTTCCCCGGGGAGGTTTTAAAGTGGGATGCCAAAAACCTGCGCTTCACGAACAATAGTGCCGCAAACGAGTTTATCCGCTGCGACTACCGCAAGGGCTGGGAAGTGGACGGCTTGTCATGATTCGGGTTGGTGTAATAGGGCTGGGCTTCATGGGCGGCGTCCACCTGCGGAATTGGCAGGCGATCGACGGCGCGGACGTCGTGGCCGTTTGCGATGCCAACCCGATCTCGGGTGTGGCCAAGCAGGGCAATATCGATGCAGGTTCCGATCAACTTGATCTTGAGGGCGTGGCCATCCACACCGACGTCGCCGAAATGCTTGCCGATGAAAACCTCGATGTGGTTTCCATCGCACTGCCGACGCATCTGCACAAGGCCGTTTCCATTCAATGTCTTGAAGGCGGCGTGCATGTGCTCTGTGAAAAGCCAATGGCGCTCAATGTAGCGGATTGCGATGCCATGATCGCGGCGGCGTCCAAGGCGGGAAAGCATTTGATGGTGGCTCACTGCATTCGCTTTTGGCCCGAGTATGTCTGGGCTAAAAAGGCCGTCGAGAGTGGCGAATACGGCCAAGTGCTCGCCGCCGATTTTTCGCGGTTGACCGATGCGCCGGTGTGGGCCGACGATAGCTGGCTGGCCGACCCGGCGAAGAGCGGGGGGATTGCGCTGGATCTGCACATCCATGACCTCGACTTTATCCAATATCTTTTTGGCATGCCGTCAACCATCCGGTCAGTGGGCACCGGACATGTCCAGACGCAGGTCGACTATGGCGACGGGCGCGCCATCACCGCAACGGCCAGCTGGGCCATGCCAAAGTCGTTCGGCTTCCAGATGGCCTTCAGGATCATGCTCGAAAAGGCGGCGCTGGTTTTTGATGGAACCGCGCTGAAGGTCTATCCCTCCGAAGGCGAACCCTTCGTTCCGGAGGTCGCCGAGGGCGATGGATACAAAGGCGAAATAGAATACTTTGCCGGCCTGCTGGCCGGAACGAACACGGAAATAGTCATCCCGCCGGAGCAGGCGCGCGAATCGGTGCGGATGGCCTTGGAGACGATAACACCATGAAGCAATCAATCGGAATTTGCAGTTGGTCGTTAAACAACGATCTTTCACTCGTTCAGCAAACGATGCTCGATGCGGGTGTGTCGCACCTCCATTTGGAGGCTATCGTCCTCGATGCCTTCCGCGAGGCCATTGCGCAAAGCGGCTGGACCATCTCCTGCACCATGGTCGGTTTTCCGCAGGAGGATTATTCCACGCTCGACCGCATCCGCGAAACCGGCGGAATCATGCCCGACGACTGCTGGGCAACCAACCGCTCCATTGTGCTCGATGCCATCGCCAAAACCGCCGAGGCGGGCGTTGGTCTTCTCTCCTTCCACGCCGGATTCATCGACCATAATGATGCCGAAGGCTACCAAAAGTTCTGCGTCCGCATGAGGGAGCTGGCCGATGCCGCACTGGAAAAGAAGGTTGTGCTGTTGATGGAGACCGGGCAGGAAACCGCGCAGGATCTACGCAATTGTCTGGAGGATCTCGACCACCCGGCGCTGGGCGTCAACTTCGATCCCGCCAACATGATCCTCTACGGCAAGGGCGACCCCATCGAAGCCGTCAAAACGCTGGCTCCATGGATCAAGCATGTGCATATCAAGGATGCCGTTGCATCCCCCGTATCCGGCGAGTGGGGAGAGGAAGTGCCGTGGGGCGACGGCGAAGTGGATGGCGGAATGTTTATCCAGTCCTTGGACGAAATCGGTTTTTCAGGTACGTTGGCGATCGAACGCGAAGCGGGCGAAACCCGCGCGGACGACATTAAATTGGCAGTTAAACGTCTAGGGGAGAGTTAAGAAATGAGCGAAGAAAAAAAACAGGGGTTTATTGGCGCACGACTATCGATCATGATGTTCCTTCAGTTTTTTATCTGGGGTGCGTGGTTCGTAACCTTGGGAACCTACTTGTCGAAAGGGCTTGGACTTGATGGTGCGCAGATTGGCAACGCCTACAGCACCATGCCTTGGGGCGCGGTGATTGCCCCCTTTATTGTGGGCATGATTGCCGACCGCTTTTTCTCGGCCCAGAAAGTCATGGCCTTCATGCACATTGTGGGTGGCGGCATCCTTTTCTATGCCTCTACGATCACCAATTTTTCCATCCTCTTCTGGGTGCTGATCGCCTATGCCATCTGCTACAACCCCACGTTGAGCCTCGTCAACGCCATCTCCTTTAGCAAAATGGACAATCCGGAAAAACAATTCCCGGCCATCCGTGTGTTCGGTACGGCGGGATGGATTGTTGCAGGTCTGCTCATCGGCTTCATGAAGATAGAGGATCAAAGCCTGCCCATGAAAATCGCGGCAGGCTGCTCCTTCCTGCTCGGCATCTATTCACTCTTCCTGCCCGACACGCCGCCCAAGTCGCTGGGCCACAAGGTGACCATCAGCGATGTGCTTGGCCTCGAAACCCTGAAGCTGATGAAGAACCGCTCGTTCGCCGTCTTCGCCATTGGCTCCACACTCATTTGCATCCCCTTGGCGTTCTACTACAACTTCACCAACATGTTCCTCAACGATGTCGGCGTGATCAATGCTGCGGGTAAAATGACCATGGGCCAGATGTCCGAGGTGATCTTTATGATTGTGATGCCGTTCTTCTTCGCTCGCCTCGGGGTCAAGAAAATGTTGCTCATCGGCATGGCCGCCTGGGTGGGTCGCTATCTGCTCTTCGCCTTCGGAAGCCCCGACTCATTGGTCTGGATGTACTATATCGGCATCCTGCTGCACGGCATCTGCTACGACTTCTTTTTCGTCACCGGCCAGATCTACGTGGACAACACCGCGCCCAAGGCCATCCAGGCCCAGGCGCAGGGCTTCATCGCCCTCATTACCTACGGTATCGGCATGGTCGTTGGCGCCAAGCTCTCCGGCCAGGTTGTGAAGCACTTCACCACCGAGACCACCACCGCCGAAGAGGTCGTCGAAAGCGTCCTGGCCTGGCAACAAATATGGCTCGTTCCGGCGCTCCTCGCCGGTGCGATCCTTGTCCTCTTCGCCATCCTCTTCAAGGATCCCAAAAAAGAGACCGTTCCTGTCGATTCCGCTGAATGAGGCTGGTTGTTCGGGGAGGATGGCGTGCCTTTCGCACATCCTATGACCTGCTGTTGGAAAAGAATGAAATGTAGTGGCGGTTCTTAGAACCGCTTTCCGTTGGCAGGAATAAACTCCAACTCGGTAAGAATCGGGCGGTGATCGGAGGCGACGGCTTCGTCCAGCACCTTGGCGGAAACCACCTTCCACTGTCCGGCGGGACGGCAGAGGATATAGTCGATCTGTTTGGAAGGCTTCGCTACGGGGAAGGTGAAAAGGTCTTTCCGATACGTTGCGTTCCTCCATGTTTTTCCAAGCGCCTCCATGGTGGGGCTGTTCGGGGTCGCATTGAAATCCCCCGCGATAATGGCAGGCAGGTCCGGGGTTGAAGCGAACAGGTTTTCGATCAGGGGCACGGAGTCGATTTGCGGTACTTTTTTCGTGTCGAGATGGGTTGCGATGAAGAGAAACTTCTTCACCGGCAAATTGGTTCCAAAGGTCTTGAGGGTTACGCACAAGGCGGATCGTGGTTCGCCCGGGAGAGGGGTCGTTTTTGATTCCGCGATTATGAATTTGGTTAGAACCGCATTCCCATACTTGCCGCCGCCAAAATCCATCGACGGCCCATACGCGTACCTCATCCCCGTGAGGCGGGCCAGCTCCTTGGCTTGGTCGACACCTTTGCTGCGGGTGGTTCGCTTGTCGACCTCCTGCAGCGACACGATGTCCGGGGAGGCGGATTTGATCACCCGCGCGATCCGCTCAAGGTCAAGCGACCCGTCGATGCCTTCGCCATGATGGATGTTGTAGCTTAAAACACGTATCATGTTCTCTTCTCCGGTGGCGCGGACCATGCGGGGTGCGGCGCAGATAAATGCTAATGGCATGAGGAACAGTTGCTTCATGCATCTTTTTCCTGCCTTCAGATCCGGGACGGAACTCCATGCGCCGCAACTTATCTTCACGGCAGCTTCTTGTCACGGATAGATTCAGCCGCTTCAGGTTTTGGCGGGGCTCGGCTTAATTTGTTGCTATTCGCGCTATGAAACAGACTGGAATAGTACTATATAATTCCCGCATGAAACCGATACCCGCTATTCTGTTTTTTTTATTGGCCATCCTTGGATGTTCAGAGGGTTCCAAAATTCCGAAGGAAAACAATATGAACGTATTTACAAACCGCTTGGCGCAGGAAAAAAGCCCGTACCTATTGCAGCATGCGCACAATCCGGTGGATTGGTATCCGTGGGGCGAAGAGGCGTTTGAAAAAGCCCGGGCCGAGGACAAGCCGATCTTTCTTTCAATCGGCTATGCGACTTGCCACTGGTGCCATGTGATGGAGCACGAATCGTTCGAAAACGAGGAGATTGCCAAGCTAATGAACGAGGCCTTCGTCTGCATCAAGGTTGATCGCGAGGAACGTCCGGACATCGACAACATCTACATGACCGTCTGCCAGATGATGACCGGTTCGGGCGGTTGGCCGATGACCATTGTAATGACGCCCGAAAAGAAACCCTTTTTCGCGGCGACCTATATCCCGCCGGAAGAGCGCTTCGGGCGGATCGGCATGAAGCAGTTGATCCCGCGCCTTTCCGATGCCTGGGAGAACCGCCGCGACGAAGTGTTGAACTCGGCAAACGAAATTACCGACGTGCTTTGGATGCAAACGGTCCAGGGCTCCGGTGCGGAGCTGGAGCCAAAACTCTTGGAGGCGGGGCGCAAGGAGTTGATGCGGCGCTATGACAAGCGGCATGGCGGTTTCGGATCGCAGCCCAAGTTCCCGACCCCGCACCAGTTGGTGTTTTTATTGCAGCACGGCGGCGACGAGGGCATCGCCGCGGTTGAACACACGCTGGAGGAAATGCGCAAGGGCGGTATTTTCGACCAGGTTGGCTTCGGCTTCCATCGCTATTCCACCGACCGGGAATGGCTTGTGCCGCATTTCGAAAAAATGCTCTACGACCAGGCGCTGCTGGCGATCGCCTACACCGAGGCCTACGAGCTGACGGGCAAGGAATTCTACGCCGAGGTCGCCAAGGAAATCCTGACCTATGTGCAACGCGACATGACCGCGCCGGAAGGCGGCTTCTATTCCGCCGAAGACGCCGATTCGGAAGGGGAAGAGGGGTTGTTCTATGTCTGGACCGCCGCCGAAATGAAGGAGCTGCTGGGCGACGGCTATGAATTTGTTTCCGGGGCATGGAATATCGCGGACGCGGGAAACTTCCGCGATGAAGCGAGCGGAAAAATGACAGGAAAGAATATCCCCCACCTGTCAAATCTATTGGACGCGGACGATTCGGAACGGCTTTCCGCTCCACGCAAGAAACTATTCGATGTCCGCGAAAAGCGCATCCATCCGCTCAAGGACACCAAAATACTGGCGGATTGGAACGGGCTGATGGTCGCCGCGTTCGCAAAAGCCGCCCGCGCCTTCGGAAACGAGGATTTCCTGCAGGCGGCGATCACCGCCACCGCCTTCGTTGAAGCGGAAATGAAGCAAGAAAACAACGGGCTGTGGCATCGCTACCGCGATGGGCATAAAGCCATTCGGGGTCACTTGGACGACTATGCGTTCATGATCTTCGGCCTGCTGGAACTCTATGAAAGCACGCTCGATATCCACTATCTCGAAACCGCGCTGAAGTATAACGAGATTCTCTCGGCCTCCTTCGTGGATCCATCCGGGGGTGGCTATTTCATGACGGCGGACGACGCGGAAAAACTGATTGTCCGCCCGAAGGAGCTATACGACGGTGCGATTCCATCGGGTAATTCGGTGCAGATGCTCAACCTGCTCAAACTCGCACGTTTGACGGGGCGGTCCGAACTGGAGCGGCAAGCCGTCGAAACCGGCAAGGCCTTTAGTGAATCAATGACTCGTTCCCCCTCCGGCTTTTCGCAGGCGTTGATTGCATTGGGTTTTGCGCACGGCGATACGCTCGAAATTGTCGTGGTTGGCGATCGCGACAACGAAGAGACCCGGAAAATGCTCGAAACTATTTCCGGGGTCTACAAACCCGGCAAGGTTGTCCTATTCAAGGATTCTTCGGATGCCGGCAAGCTCGCGCAGATTGCCCCCTTCACGAAAGAGCAGGGAATGGTCGATGGAAAGACAACGGTCTATCTCTGTCGCAACTTTGCCTGCGAGCAGCCGATCAACTCGTTGGAAAAGTTAAGGAAAAGATTGAACTAGAAGGGGTCTTTTTTCCATAGTGCCGGTTTATCATGACGAATATCCTTATAATCCGCTTGCACAACCTCTTGGTTTTGCGCGGCAGTTATCAGGTACTGGTTATTGGTTGTTAGGCTAACGCCTTCAGAACAACGGGTTGTTCTGATTGCCAACAACTGATAACCATAAACCGGAACGGCGAAACCGGAGGTTTTGCAGGTTCCTCCTTATTGTTGTTTTTAATACAATAGCCGTTAGATGAAAATCCGGATTTTGCGAGAAAAGGAAATTCTAAATAACTGTAAAAATAAAAAGGAGAAATTGCAGATGGTAAAGGAAATATTACATACAGATTTTGCAGATGTTAAGCGTGCAGAAAAAGAAGATATTAAATATATGGTTAATTATCTTCAGAATATTCCTATCATCCAATTGTTTATTGATCTTGTCCCTGATATTTTCCTTGTCCTCAACAAGGAAAGGCAAATCGTTTATTTGAATCACTCTCTTTTAAAAATACTTGGGATTGAAGATGCCAATTCAGTATACGGTTTAAGACCCGGAGAAGCTCTGGGCTGTATACATGCTAACGATTCCGAAGGAGGATGCGGAACGACTCAATTCTGCCGATACTGCGGAGCAGTAAATGCTATGCTGAAAAGCCAACAGGATAATGATAAGACAATGGTCGAGGAATGCAGGATAACCGTCGGCGAGGATAATACGGCACTCGATTTCCGGGTCTGGGCAAAAACAATTACTTTGGATGGCACTCCATATACAACGCTTGTTGTCAGGGATATCAGCAATGAGAAAAGGCGGAGCGCCCTGGAAAGAACCTTTTTTCATGATATCTTGAATACTGCAGGAGGGATTCAGGGAATTATGGAATTGCTTGACGATGCTACAGGAAAGGAACTCGATGAATTGATCCATCTTGTTGAATCGGCTTCCGAGACCCTGATAGAAGAAATCAAGGCTCAGAAAGATCTGCTGGCTGCAGAAACCGGAGATTTAAAACTTGATATACGTGCACTGAATTCTAACGAAATTCTTTCGTCGGTACATGATATCTATGTGAAACACGATGTTGCAAATGGAAAAAACATAGCAATATCCCCAGACTGTGAATCTGTTGACTTTAAAAGCGATGCCAGAATCCTGAAACGTATCGTCAGCAATATGTTGAAAAATGCATTGGAGGCAACAGTTGTTCAGGCGACAGCAACAGTGGGAACCAAAGTTGAAGATGGCCAGATTAAATTCTGGGTACATAATGACACCGTGATGACCGAAGAAGTGAAAATGCAGTTTTTTCAACGTTCATTTTCAACAAAAGGATCAGGCCGAGGAATAGGAACATACAGCCTGAAAATGCTGGGAGAAAAATATCTTAAAGGAAAGGTCTCGTTTTCAAGCGAAAAAGGCGAAGGGACAATTGTTTCGATTACTCTCCCGCTTTCGGACAAAAACCTATGTGTGGAAAACACATAAAACATTTCTATAACTATTTGCATCGACTGTGTAGAACGAGAGGATTGAACGATGAAGAGAATGCTGATGATGGTCTTGATGGGGTTTGGAATGCGGGCCGGTTCCGCCGAGCAGTCTCTGCGACCGGCCCAAGGCAGGCCGAACATCCTGCTAATGATGGTCGACGACCTTGGGTTTTCGGACTTTGGTTGCTACGGTAGCGAGATCGAGACGCCGCGCATCGATGCGCTGGCCAAAAGCGGGCTGCGCTTTACGCAGTTCTACAACACGGCCAAGTGCCATTCGTCGCGCATCTGCCTGTTGAGCGGGCTTTATTGCAACCAGGCGGGCAACAAAAGTCTTAATCGCGCCACCACGATTGCCGAAGTTCTCGGCAAGGCGGGCTATTTTACTTCGATGACCGGAAAGTGGCACCTCGCCAAACAACCGACCGATTTTGGGTTCCAGCGCTATTGGGGTCACCTCTCCGGTGCGACCGACTTTTTTGTGGGCGATAAAACCTTCCGGCTCAACGGAGAGGAGTGGAACGATTTCGATAAAGACTTCTACACCACCGATGCCAACGTCGATTATGCCATGAAGTTTATCGATGAAGCGCTGGAAAGCGAAAAGCCGTTTTTTCACTACATCGCCTTCAACGCGCCGCACTATCCGCTGCAGGCTCCCAAGGAAGATATCCGAAAATATCTGGGGCGCTATGACGAGGGTTGGGGCGAGATCCGAAAGGCCCGCTTCGCCAAGCAGAAGGGATTGGGCATCTTTCCGCAGGAGATGGAGCTTCCCGCGCTTCCCGAGCATATGAAGGCGTGGGATCAGCTGGACGATAAGGCACGCGAGTTCGAGAGTTTCCGCATGTCCATCTTTGCGGCGATGGTTGACAAGGTGGATCAGAACATTGGGCGGATGATCGATTATCTCAAGGCGAAGGGGCAGCTGGAGAATACGCTGATTATTCTCTGCTCCGACAACGGGGCGTGCCCGTTCGAGCGCAGCAAGCATCTCGACATCCCGCCATGGAAGGGAAAGTCGTTCTATCTCTACGACGCCAACTGGGCAACGGTCGGCAATACGCCATTGCGGCACTACAAGCAGACCCAGCACGAGGGCGGAATCTCGTCACCGCTGGTTGTCCATTGGCCCAAACACATCAAGAACGCGGGCGGATGGGAGCGCAGCCCGGGGCATCTGGTCGATATCATGGCCACCTGCATCGAGGTCGGCGGTACGGAATATCCAACGGCTGAAAACATCGAACCGTTGCAGGGCAAATCACTCGTCCCGCTTTTCCAAGGATTGGAACGCGAGGGGCATGACGAAATCTATTTCCAGTACGCCTCATGCCGCGCTCTGCGCAAGGGCGATTGGAAACTCGTCAGCTTCTATGGCAAAAAATGGGAACTCTACAATATGGCCACCGACCGGGTTGAACAGAACGATCTGGCGGACAAATATCCCGAAAAAGTGCAGACACTTTCCGCCCGGTGGCATGAGCTGGCCGTCCATACCGACCAACTGTCGGCCGAGCAGGAAAAACCGGTGAGTGCCGAAGCATCGCCACACCGCAGAGGGGATTGGCACAGGCCACAGTTCTACAAGGACTGGGAAATGCCGAAGTTTTAATGATTGATCATACGTAGAACGGGCATGCCGCCCATGCCGCAAAAAAAAGGGAATACCATGAAACGAACACTATTGATTATTGCCCTGATGGGGCTGGGTGCATGGGCGCAGGCCGCCAACAAGCCCAACATCGTCTGGATCTTTTCAGACGACCATTCGTATCAAACGATCGGAGCCTACGGGGGGCGGTTGCAGAAACTCAATCCCTCGCCGAATATCGACCGGCTGGCCCGCGAGGGCATGCGGTTTGATCGCGCCTATGTCGGCAACTCCATCTGCGCGCCGAGCCGCGCCACGCTGCTGACCGGCAAGCACAGCCACATGAATGGAAAGCTCGACAATCGCGGGCCGTTCAACCAAGACCAGAAGCAGTTCCAAAAGATCCTTCAAAAAAACGGCTACCAAACCGCGATGATCGGCAAGATCCACCTGCCCGGAAAGATGCAGGGCTTCGACTATTGGGAGGTGTTGCCGGGGCAGGGTACCTACTACAATCCCGCCTTTATCACCGAAGAAGGGAATACCAAATACAAGGGCTATGTCACCGACATCATCACCGACAAGGCACTCGATTGGCTGGAAAACAAGCGCGACAAAAGCAAGCCGTTCATGCTGATGATTCACCACAAGGCGCCGCACCGCAACTGGCAACCCGCCGAGCGTCACATGGGGAAGTATGCGGATGTCGATATCCCCGAACCGGCCAACCTGTTCGATGACTACGCCACCCGTGGCGCCGCCGCGCATGGGCAGGCGATGGAGATTGATCGGCATATGAGGATGGGACTCGACCTCAAGGTGGGCGGGCGGTATGCCAATAAGCCGCAATACGCCGCGCGCAACGAGTGGTTCGAAAAGAACCAGCCCGAAGGAAAGGAACTGGTCAAATGGAAATACCAGCAATACATGAAGGATTTCTTGCGTTGCACCTGGGCGGTCGACGAAAACGTGGGCCGTGTCCTCCAAGCCCTGAAAGAACAAGGGCTCGATAAGAACACCATCGTGATGTATTCCTCCGACCAGGGCTTCTACATGGGCGAGCACGGTTGGTTCGATAAGCGTTTCATGTATGAAGAATCCTTCCGCACGCCGTTCATTGCCCGTTGGCCGGGGAAGATCAAGCCCGGCTCCGTGAATACCGACCTCGTTCAGAACATCGACTTTGCCGAAACCTTCCTTGATCTCGCCGGGGCGCCGATCCCATCCGACATGCAGGGAAAGAGCCTGGTGCCGCTGCTCGCGGGAAAGACGCCGGGAAACTGGCGCAACTCGCTCTACTACCACTACTACGAGCATCCCGGCGAGCACCGCGTATATCGTCACGAAGGGGTGTTTACCGGACGCTACAAGCTGATCCGCTTCTATGGCAAGGATGTCCCCGATGGCGAGGAGTGGGAACTCTTCGACCTCGAAAAAGATCCCTCGGAAATGAAGAACATTCACGGCAACCCGGAATACGCGGGGATAACCAAGAAGCTGGAAAAGGAACTCGACCGGTTGAAAAAACAGTATGAAGTGCCGGACGAACCGCCACGCCAAGGGAAATAAAAGCGGATTTGACTACCCAACGGACCAGCTTGTTGCTCGGCCATCTGCTGTGTCTTCTGATTGTGCTGGCGGTTTCGTGGCCAGCACTGAAGGCACCTCGCTTGGAGGCCGACGACTACCGCTATCTCCACAACATCCAGCAAGTAGTCGCAGGCAACATGGGGGTTGCCGAGGCGGCAACCGTCGAAAACCGGTGGGATCATCTTTGGTTCATGGAGGAGGATGGCCGTGTTCGTTTTTTCCGTCCGACGGTGGTGTCGTCCTATGCACTCGATTGGCACGTGTGGGGCGATCACTATTCCTTTGGCCTGACTCTAACCAATATACTGATTCATCTTGGGTGCGCGATGCTGGTTGGGTTCCTTCTGCACCGCTGGCTGGGACCCGGCCTCCCGGCCATCCTGTCGACCATGCTTTTTGCTGCGCTTTGGTCGCATGGGGAGTGCATCTGGTATGTCGCCGGGCGCACAGATTCACTCGCCGCACTGGGATTTCTCGGAGCCATCGCCCTGCATGTGGCCAGTGACGACCGACCCGCGCTGCGATGGTGGGCGGTGCTCTGTTTTATTTTCGGGTTCATCACCAAGGAATTGGTTGTTGCCGCACCAGTGGTATTGATGGCCTACGACCATTTTGTTTCCCGCCGCCGCATCGAATGGAAGCTCTATGCCGCATATGGTCTGGCGGCAGCGGCGGTGCTCGGCATCAAGCAATTGGCCTTGGCGGGCGAGGGGAGCGACTTTGTCTATCCCTACCTCATTTCCCCGCTGCATCCTAGTTTCGGTGAACATCTTTGGCTCCAGCTACGCAGCTATTCCGGCAACCTGCTGTTTGCGGAATGGACGGTTCCTTTTGCCGATGCGGAAACTATTTCCGCTATGAACAGTGGGTTGGCTCCCGCGCTTGCCCTCCTGTTGCTGCTTGGTTTTGGTTTCGTTCTCCGGCACGACGGACGTTTTTGGTTGCTGCTCCTGCTCGGGGCCGCAACCTGGCTACCCACCAGCTTTGTCTACCTGAGCGAGCGCTACCTCTACCTGCCGTCCGTCGCCTTCGTGGCCCTGCTCGGCTTACTGGTTTCAACCCGCCCGAAAAAGTGGCAAACTCCGCTCGCGGTGTTGCTCAGCGCCTACGTCGCCTTTCACGCGGTTAAGCTTTATGGCAAGCATATCGAGATCACCGACCAGCCCGGCTCGGTTCGCGAGATGACGCAACAGATCGAATCCGTGCGCGGGAAAATTAATAGAGGCGGGCATCTCCTGATCGTCAACCAACCCGGAATGTTTGTCCGCGCGCAATTCATGCAGGAAATCCTGCGGGTTGTTCTCAACGACCCCGAACTCTCGGTGGATGTCTTGACCATGATGCCTGGACAAAACGGAACCCTCTGGAAGACTGGCGATCCGCCGCCCCTGATGGGGACCGGTGTGCAGCTGCACCGAAAGGGAACCCATGCTCTGGTCTTGCAAGGCGGAAAGCAACGCATACAGGAATATGGACTTAAAAGATTTGCTTGGTCGAAGCTCGACGGCGAAGGAACCTATCGCACCTCGACCGGTCTCGAAGCACGCGTTCTGGCGGGCGGAACCAACGGGGAAATCGCCATTGAATTTGTCCTGCCCGAACCGCTGGCGACCTGTCAGATCCTTGTGTGGGAAGCCGACCACTGCAACCTCAACGACCATCCATGGGTTCGCCGGAAAAATGCCGCGGTGCGTTTGGTTGAATTATAAAACCAAAGGCAGCTACGGATTAACCCAAACCTCATCTGTTCCACCATCCTGGTGGGCGGCGTGGCGAGCCAGGACGAAGAGGGTGTCGGACAGGCGGTTGAAGTAGGCGAGCAGGGTTTTGTTGACCTCCATCGTTTCCTGCAAAGCAACCAACCGACGTTCAACCTTGCGCGACGCCGTGCGCGCCAGATGCAGATGCGCGGAAACCTTTCCTCCCGCCGGGAGGATAAACTGGGTCAGCGGCGAGAGTCCCTCTTCCAGGTCATCGATCAAATCTTCCAAGGCCTGGATATCCGCATTGGTAACGAAAGGTAGGCGGCCATCATTCTTGACGTTGGTCACTTCCGCCCCGCAAACAATCAGCAAGCTTTGGAAACCCCTGAGAATAGCGTCTAGCCGCCCATCTTCGGTGAAGCTTCTCGCCACTCCGATGAACGAGTTGCATTCATCGATCGAGCCGTTCACCTCGATCAACGGATCGTTCTTCGGCACGCGCGCTCCATCAAACCGCCCCGTCTCGCCTTTGTCGCCCGTCTTCGTAAAAATCTTAACCATGGAAAAACTCCTGTTCAATGCCGGAGATTGTAACCGCCCATGAACACGGATGCAAATTCCGGTCGTCGCGGCTTTCGCCGTTTTTCAGGTTCAGGTTTCAGGGTAAAAAGGGTATAGCTCTCTGTATGAATAAACCGATGATTTTAAAAGCCCTGCTCGCGGAGCTGGAAGAAGACCTGCGCCGACAGCTCGCCGCGAACGAACTGGCCTCTGCCGGTGCGACCGATAGCGAAGCGCGTGCGGAAACAAAGTGGGATACCTGTGGACTCGAAGCCTCCTATCTTGCACGCGGTCACGCGCAGCAGTTCCAATCGCTGGCCGCCGACGTTCACAATCTCCGCAGCTTCGTTGCGGCGGACTTTACCGGTCGGCCGATCGGACCCGGCGCCTTAGTGGAAGTGGATTCCAGCGGCGAGACCCTGCTCTTTTTTCTGCTCCATTGCGGGGGCGGCATCGAGCTGGTGGTTGATGGCCACGAAGTGACCGTCATTACGCCGGAGTCGCCGGTCGGCGCGGCGCTCGCCGATAAGTTGCAAGGCGACACCTTTTCCTTCCGGGCCGGATCATCCTTGAAAATCCTGCGCGTCGAGTAGCCGTTTCAAAAAGAGTCCCGGAAATCAATAAACAACCCTTGGAGACTCTTATCTGAATACGTCATATATCATATAAACCGACTCCAAACCGGGTGTTTTAAGGGGCAAAATATCCGTTTATCATATAATTAGGTTTTCGTGCTGAGGCCTTTGATGAATTTTTTCAGGACCTGCTCGGGGCATTTGCGGAAGTTGCGGTGTTCGGGGCGACGGAAGAAGGCGCCAAGCTCGGCTTTGGTTACGGTAAATTCAGCGCGCTTGAAAATGGCGACCATGTCGTCGGCCTGCAGTTCGAGGGTGATTCGCAGCTTTTTGAGGATTTCGTTGTTGGAAAGGAATTCCAAAGGTTCTGGAATTTTTCCGGAGGGATGCGGGCCGCGCTTGTCGATGATGAGGCCGTCGAGAAAGCGGCAGAGCAGGGCGGGGGAGAGCTCGGCGTATCCGGGTTCGTCTTCCCGTTTTAGCCAGTTGACGACTTCGTCCGCCGTCGTGTTCCGTCCAGTGCGGGCGACGGTTTTCGCGATTTTGGCGTCGTTGATGTTCAGCGCATAGCGTAGGCGGCGCAAAGTATCGTTATGGGTCATGGGTTCTATTCCTTGTTTGAGAAAAGGGCACTGTAGGGTGGTGCGGTTTGCGATGCAACAGGGATTAGCAGTAAGCCAACCTCTTTGCTGGATTATTCGCCTTGCCTTCCACAGCGTTTCCGCTTAAATCCGCTCTTCCTGCAACCAATAACCAACCACTGCGATCGATACCCAGCCCATGTTCGAAAACCTATCCACCGCACTACAGAAGACCTTCAAAAACCTGCGCGGCTACGGCAAGCTGTCGGAGAAAAACGTGAAGGACGCGTTGCGCGAAGTGCGCCTGGCGCTACTTGAGGCCGATGTCAACTTCCGCGTCGCGCGCGACTTTGTGAAGCGCGTGCAGGAAGCCTGCATGGGCGAGGACGTTCTCGATAGCGTTACGCCCGGCCAGCAGATCATCAAGCGCGTGAACGACGAACTCGTCGAACTGTTGGGTGGCGCGCACAAGGAGTTCGACCTGACGGGTCATCCGGCCTCGGTGATGCTGATGGGATTGCACGGTTCGGGCAAGACCACCACGGCGGGCAAACTGGCCAACCGCTGGAAAAAGTCGGGCCGCCGCGTGCTGCTCGTCGCGTGCGATATCCGTCGACCCGCCGCCGTCGAGCAGCTTTCCATTCTGGCGAAGCAGGCTGGCGTGGATATCGTGAAGCCGGAACCGGATGAAACCGTTCCAATGCTCGGCAAGCGTGCGGCACAGTTTTCCAAGGATGGAAAATACGATGTGGTGATCTACGACACCGGCGGCCGCTTCCAGGTGGACGACGAGCTGATTGCCGAGTTGAAGCATTTCCGCGCATGGACCGAGCCGCGCAACGCGGTGCTTGTGCTCGATGCCGCCATCGGACAGGAATCCGTCAACGTGGCCGAAGCCTTCCGCGAGGCCGTCGGCCTGACGGGACTGATCCTGACCAAGCTCGACGGCGACGCGCGGGGTGGGGCGGCACTCTCCGTCCACGCCGTGACCGGTTGCCCGATCCTGATGACGGGTAGCGGCGAAAAGATGGACGATTTGACCCCGTTCTATCCCGACCGCATGGCGTCGCGCATCCTCGGCAAAGGCGATGTGGTGAGCTTCGTGGAAAAGGCGCAGGGCATGGTGGATGAGAAGGATGCCATGAAAATGCAGGAAAAGCTGATGAACAACCAGCTCGACCTCGAGGACTTCCTTTCCCAGATCAAGCAGATGAAAAAGCTGGGTTCGATGGAGAGCCTTTTCGATATGATGCCGGGCGACATGATGAAAATGTCGGCCCAGCAAAAACAGGCCGCCGCGGCCTCCTCGGAGGTCGAAATGAAGAAGTTCGAGTCGATCATACAGAGCATGACAACCTGGGAACGGCGTCATCCGAAGGCGATCGACCGGAGCCGACGACTCCGTATTGCCGCGGGCTGCGGACGCAAGCTGGCGGATGTGAACCAGTTGCTCAAGCGCTTCGAGCAGACGGGGAAAATGGGAAAACAGTTCAAAAAGATGGAAAAAAGGTTGCTACGCTTGAAGAAGTTGACTAAAAAGTAGCGCTTTTACCGGAGAGGTAGAGATTTATACTACGGAGAAAACACACTATGGCAGTAAAAATTAGACTACGCAGAATGGGCAGCAGAAACGCCGCTTTCTATCGGGTGATTGTTCAGGACGGGCGACGCGCACCGACCGGACGCTTCATCGAAACCCTCGGTTGGTACGATCCCAAGCAGGAAGGTAACAACTTTTCGCTGAATCTCGATCGGGTCGACTACTGGCTTGGCAATGGCGCACAACCGTCCGACACCGCCGCCAGCTTGATCAAGAAAGCCCGCACCCTGCCGGTCGAACAGGCTGTTGCCGGCGAAGTGACCGAAGAGGAAGTTCCGGTTGCCGCGGTCGAAGCGGAAGAAGCGGCAGAGGCCGTTGCTGAAGAGGCTCCTGCTGAAGAAGTCAAGGAACCTGTTGCCGAAGAAACCGTGGAAGCCCCGGCGGAAGAAGACGCAACCGAAGAAAAATCCTAGTCCATGAAAGCCATACTAGAAAGCATTGCAAAGTCGCTGGTCGACGCACCCAACGAGGTGCAGATCACCGAGATCGATGGAGAAAAGACCATCATCTTCGAGCTGCGCTGCAACGCAAAGGATATCGGCAAGATCATTGGCAAGAGCGGCAAGACGGTGGGGGCCATGCGCACGCTCCTCAATTCCATCGCCGCCAAGCAAGGCCGCAAGGCTCTGCTCGAAGTGGTCGACTAGAAGGTTCAAACCCATGGAGCCCACGAAAAGAGCGAGCCAGTTGGCCGCTCTTTTCTTTTGCAGCCACATAGACAAAATGAACCAAGCACTTAAAATAGATATCATCACCCTCTTTCCGCAGATGCTCAACGGCTTCCTGCAAGAAAGCATGATGAAGCGCGCCGCCGCCGCAGGCCTTGTGGAATTCAACGCCATCAACCTGCGCGATTTCGCCACCGACAAGCACAACACCACCGACGACCGCCCATTTGGCGGCGGCCCCGGCATGGTGATGAAACCCGAGCCCATGTTTGCCGCCGTCGAATCCGTCAAGACCCCTGAAAGCCATGTCATCCTGATGACGCCCCAGGGCAAGACCTTCAAGCAGGCCGATGCCCGCCGGCTGGCCGACAACCACAACCACCTCGTTTTTATCTGCGGCCACTACGAAGGCGTCGACGAACGCATCCGCGAGGCCCTCGTGGACGAAGAAATCTCCATTGGCGACTATGTGCTGACCAATGGCGTGCTCTCCGCCGCGGTCGTGATCGATGCCATCGCCCGGCTGCGCCCCGGTGTGCTGGGCGGCGGGGAGGTGGCCACGGAGGACGAGTCATTTTCCTCGGGTTTGCTGGAATATCCGCAATACACGCGCCCGCCCGAATTCAAGGGCATGAAGGTGCCCGAAATCCTCTTCACGGGCAACCATGGAAAGATTGCCCAATGGCGACATGGACAAGCGTTGAAAAGAACCAAGGAACGGCGCTCCGACCTGCTCGGAAGCAACGGTGAAAATGGCGAAAACAACCCTTGACCACAAAACGAAGTTGACTATTATCAAGCGCTTCTCAAACCAAAGCAAACAGAGAGAGATTTATGAACACGATAGAAAAAATCAGACAGGAACAGGCCACACAGAATCGGCATCCGGATTTCGTCATCGGCGACACCGTCTGCATCCACTACAAAATTAAAGAAGGTGACAAGGAACGTGTCCAGCTCTTCGCCGGAACCGTAATTGCCCGCAAGGGATCCGGCGTCACAGAATCCATCACCGTCCGCCGCATCTCCTATGGCGAAGGTGTCGAGCGCGTGTTCCCGCTAAACAGCCCGAGCGTCGACAAGATCGAAATCGAGCGCCACGGCAAGGTTCGCCGCGCCAAACTCTACTACCTGCGCGATCTCGCCGGTAAGAAAGCCCGCATCAAAGAACGCCGAGTCTAAATATTTTTGATTTCCGATTGTCGATTTGTGGGTTTGCAACCGCTTTTAATTAGAAAAGGCCAATGCCGACTGAATTCCGCAAATCAAAAATCAAAAATCAAAAATTGCCAATGCGCAATCCCGATGTCCTGCTTTATGAAAAAGAAGCCTGGGCGTCGGGTTTTTTGCGTCTGGCCGGAATCGACGAAGCGGGCAGGGGACCGCTGGCGGGACCCGTCGTCGCCGCTGCCCTGATCTTCGATCCGGAATACATCCGGAACGAGCTGGGTTCAACCTTTGAAAAACTGACCGACTCAAAGGTCATGAGCGAAACCCGCCGCGAGGAATATTTCGAACTCCTGACCCAATCAAAATCCACAACCATCGGAATCGGAATCATCGAGTCCGAGGAGATCGACCAGATCAACATCCTCAAAGCCACGCACAAAGCCATGGCGCTCGCGGCCTCCCAAATCAATCCCCAGTTCGCCTTGGTCGACGGGTTGCCCGTCAAAGGCTTGCCCTGCGAATCCCGCAGCATCGTCAAGGGCGACGCGCTCAGCATCTCCATCTCCGCCGCCAGCATTATTGCCAAGGTCACGCGCGACCGCATCCTCGTCAAGCTGGATGCCGAATATCCCGAATATGGATTTGCCAGCCACAAAGGCTACGGTACCCGGCAGCACCTTGAAGCCCTCAAGAAGCACGGGGCAATCCCGGCGCACCGTAAAACCTTCCGACCCGTCGCCGAGCTCGGGCAGCTTGATCTTTTATTCCAAAAGTAGAACAAGCGTCCCGCTTGTTTAAACGAGCGAGACGCTTGTTCTACTCTAGACGGCACATCTTATCGTAGTGTCGAATAATTATAATTATGTCTATAACTACCATATCTAGAGCGTCTCTAGACATCGGACTAGACATAAGATATATTATGCGACGTAGTGATTGTTGATGAAAATGTTAATAAAACCTGTGGATTGCTTAGGATCTGCTCGAAAATCGATGGTCGCATAAAAAAGGTTATGTCGACTGCCCGTTAGATGGATTGGGATTGAAATGATACTGGGCTGCCAGAGACTTGGATTAAATATGTTCAGGAAAGTAGTGACGCATTTGCGGATGCAAATAGTGACCAACGGGAATGGTTATGTTGCGTAGTTTATTATGTTGCGAGGTGTGCGTTTTCTGAATGAATCTC
>CBDVCB010000006.1:0-56631 GCA_965372395.1 uncultured bacterium | reverse complement strand
CGGATCAAACTCAAGAGGCTATATCCGAAGCTTTAAGGAATTCAGAGTACTAGGGCAGGGCAACGCTACCGAAGCACTGAAAATATTTGACGATATCATCAGGTTTGAAGGGAGTCCCTGCATTCAATCCACTATTCTCACCCGAAAAGCTCAGGCACAGCTTTGTTTGGGAATGCGGGACGAAACAGTCACTACGCTAGGGGAGGCCAATGAAGTCGCGATACAATGGTGAATTCGAGGTTGTTTCAGTGCAGGAACAGCCCGGTCTTGCCGTGGTAGGTGCGGAAACAAATCCACGACTGAAGACAGCACAAATGGTAGCTGATGTAGGGATCTTTGAAGAGACTTTTCTAGAAGGTAACGAAATTTTAGCTTCGAATAGAGCGATGAATGAATCGAAAATAGTGGAGGGACAAGTACGCATTGCCATCCAGTCAGGAGACCGAGCTGGATGAGCTGTCCCAAAAGCGAATCAGGGCGCTTTTTGAGTCGATTTTGCAGAGAATTTTTACAACTCGCTGGAGTGTCGTATATTAACCAAACGGAGAACAGGTTCGCATCGCCATAGTGATCGGTACCTAACGAGATGAAAGGAGCTGCGAATCGGTTCGCATTGCCATCCAGCCGGGTCGACCACAGTCGGATATTGCTCGCCAGCTGTTGGGTTTCCCGACATGCCCGCGGTGCAGGGCCGCACCTTTCCGCGGGTTAAAAAAAGATGTAAAAGTCACAAGTCTATGAAAGCAACGGATATCTGTAAGTGATTTGGTTTTTCGGGCGGGGGCGGCAACGGCAGTTGGCTCACTCTATGCTCTAGGGTTTCTTCATAAACCACGGGAGATGGATCATGAGCATCAACATTAAGATGTACCAAAGTTCGAACCTTTCGCAGCAACTCAACTTGGCGCCCCAGTTGTTGAACTGGCTTAAGATCCTGCAGGTTTCCTCGGTTGAGCTTTTGGAGTTGGTGGATCGCGAGATGGCTTCCAACCCGGCATTGGAAACCGCGGCGCCTGAAGAACCGGTTGCGCCCGAGGATTTCGCTTCGGAAACGCTGCTGGTCGCGGCTGGCGAGATCTGTCTCGACGGCTCCGAGGTGGGCGAGCGGCTCGGCGTGCTGGCCGATATCGACGAAGAGTGGCGCCACGCGGACGAGCCGCAGCTTTCCAGCAACCATGTGCTGCAGGGGAAACACGATTTCATGATGGACCATCTCTCGATGGCCTCCGGCCTTCAGGACGAGTTGGAGCAGGCCATCCTGTTTTCCGACCTTGGTGTGGCGGATGCCAAGGCGGAGCGGATCATTGCCGGCTCGATCGACGGGCGGGGCTATCTGGATGCCAGCCTGGAAGACATTGCGCAGGAGGCTGGCTTGGATCTGTCCGAGACGTTGGTTGCTCTGGAAAAATTCCAAGCGCTGGCGCCGGCGGGAATCGGTGCGTGCGACTTGCGCGAATGCCTTGTGCTTCAGCTACAGGCTATGGATGCGGATACGGGGCTGGCCCAGTTGCTGGTGACCGATTGGCTGGACCATTTGGCGGCGGGTCGGACGGCGATGTTGGCCGAACACCTTGGAGTGGATCCTGAAGAGGTCGAGGCCGCGTTCAGGCTGATCCGTACGCTCGATCCGGAGCCGGGTCGGAGCTACCAGTCCGCGCCGGTTGAATATGTCGAAGCCGATCTGGAAATCCGCTACAAGGGCGGGGAGTTGCACGTCGAGTTGCTGGACGAGCGCCTGCCCAGGCTGCAACTGAGTAGCTATTGCAAGCGCCTGCTCGACAGCCGCGAGGGGAGCAAGGCCGATTTGGACTACATTCGCGGCAAGGTGCGCGAAGCCAGTTTTCTGATTCAGGGGATCTCCCAGCGGCAGGATACGATGCTGAAAGTGGCGCGCGAAATCATGCGGGTGCAGCGCGAATTTCTCTCCACCGAAGACGGCGTCCTACAGCCACTCATTATGAACAAGGTGGCCGCCATGATCGGCGTGCACGAAACCACCGTGAGCCGGGCCATTGCCAACAAGTACATCCGTACCGGCCGCGGCTTGGTCGAGATGCGCTCCTTCTTCAAAGTGGGCTACCGCTGCGCCGACGGCTCATCAGTCACGCCCGAACACGTTAAAAAGCAGTTGGCCGCCTTTGTCGTGGCCGAGGAGGCGCTCAAGCCGCTGACCGATGCGCATATCTCGGAGCGGTTCAAGAAGCAGGGGCTGAAAGTGGCGCGTCGCACCATGGCCAAATATCGCGAGGAGCTGGGCATCCCGTCGTCGAAGGAACGGTTGGCCCGGGCTCGCCGCTTCGCGGATTTGAAAATGGCCATTGCGGTGTAGGCCGAGGCCGGTAAGCCGTTGATTTTAGGAATGGCCTGTATTTGTTAGAATATTTTCAACGAGTAGCCAGAGGATCGATATGTCAGATTTGAGACCAATCAGTGCAACAGTTTTGGTGGCGGACGACGAGGAATGCGTGTTGAACCTCACCCGGATTGTGCTGAAAAAGCAAGGCTACAATGTCCTGACGGCCAGCAATGCCAGAGAGGCTTTGCGGATTGCGCGGGAGCATGCCGGGGACATCGACCTGCTGCTTACCGACATGCGTATGCCGGGCATGGACGGCGCGATGCTTTCAGCGGAATTCAAGAACCCCCACCCCAATTCGAGAGTGGTCTGCATGACGGCATGCCTGCCCAGCGAAGTCGAACAGAAGTTCCCGGATGTTGCGGTGCTTTTCAAGCCTTTCTGTCCGAATAGCCTGTGCGATGCGGTGAAGGATTCCCTGGTTCGTTGCGTCTAGTGCCCTTTCATCAAGCAGCATGCTTTTAGGCAAGGCCGTCCTGTGGCATCCATCCTGCTCCTTTTTGGTTAGTTAAAAAAACAGAGGAGCAGAACCGTGCGAATTTCCAACCAGATGTCGAACCGGATGTTGTCGAGCAACATCATGGACAACCAGTCGGCGGTATACCGCAAGGAGCAGCAGATTGCCTCGGGCAAGCGCATTGAGAAAGCGTCCGATGATCCCGCGGCGTGGGCGCGCCTCTCCAGGCTGCGCGACCAGCAGGCGGGGCTTGCGCAATATGCGCGGAACTCCCAGCTACTCGAATTCCGGCTGCTCTCCGCCGACCAGGCGCTGGACTCGATCGGCAGTCTCCTGCAAAACGCTTCCGAGCTGGCTGTCCAAGCCTCCGATGGAACACTGAACGACGTGGACCGGGAGGTACTGGCCGGGCAGGTGGACGAATTGCTTGAGCTGCTCGTGACGCTCGCAAACAGTCCATCCGATGCCGGCTACCAGTTTGGCGGGGTGCTGGCCGAAACCGAACCTTTTGCCGTGACGCGCAATGCGGAGGGAAAGATCGACTCCGTATCGTATGTCGGTGGAAGCTCCTCGGCTATGGTCGAGGTTGCCGCCAGCGATGCGCTGCCCAGCCAGCTGGTGGGCGGCGATCCGGAGAATGGGGTCTTGCTCTCCAGCTCGACCGATGCCTTTGCCCCGCTGATCGAAATGCGGAACCGGTTGCTGGCCGGGGAAAACCTGGCCGAGACGACGCTGCAGACGCGAGTCGATGCGGCCTCCGAAAAGGTGATTGTTGGCCGGGCTGCGGTCGGGGCGTATCTCGAACATCTTTCCTTCGTGGATGAAATCCGTGGGAGCCGGGACGTGTTGCTGATGGAAGGTGTTACTGCCATCGAGGGGATCGATATTGCCCAAGCGGTAAGCGAGCTTTCCGAGAAGCAAATGGCCTACCAGGCCGCGCTGGCCATGGCCACGAAAACCATCAACATGTCGCTGTTGAACTATATCTAGCGGGAGCCGGCGCTTCCGTTTGGCTGATGGCCGGAAAGAACAAGTGATTATGAAGGAGATGCCGATCGGGTTCAAGTCGCTGGCGGTCAAGCTGACGATACTCATTTTGCTGATCAACACGGTGGTTCTATCCGTCTTGGGGGTCTATTATTCGCGCCGCTTCGGGCACTACATCGAACGCCAGCTGGCTTCGCAATCCAAGATTCCCGGCGTGTTGATGAGCGAAAGCTCGCTGAACTATTCCTTGGTCCGCGATACCGAGACCCTCGGAAGGTTGATCGGCCGCGCGGTGGATGGAGCCATGGTGGTGCGGGCGAGCGGCCGGATCCTCTACAGTTCGTCGGGAGGGGAGGAGGGCGAGAAGTTGCGAAACATCAATCCCGGGCATTCGGTCTTCGAACAATTGGTGGATGAGGATGGGCGGATCCGGATCCGGAAACCGGTTTGCCGAACGGATCGCACCCGCAATGTTGTGATGCCGTTGCACGCCCACGGCACGCTGGCCGGATACCTGTGGATGGCGGTGAACACGGAAGAGGACATGCTGTTAAAGCGGCAGGTCACGGTGGTTTTCTTCCTGGGAACGCTCGCCTGCATTCTCGTGGGCGGTTTTGCCCAGGCCGTCATGGTCAACCGCTTGGTGGTTCCGCGCATCCTGCGCGCGGTAGGCTGCCTGCACGCCGTGGAGAGCGGGAACCTGGCGGCACGGATCCGGGCGAAGGTCTCGGACGATGAAATCGGGATTTTGGAGAGCAGTGTGAACACCATGGCGTACGAAATCGAGGCCCGCACGTCTGCGATGGAGCAAGCGACGCACGAAATGGAGCTGGCCAAGCAAGTTTCCGAGGAAGCCCGCGCGGTTGCGGAACGGGCCAGCGCGGCCAAGAGCGAGTTTCTTACCAACACGTCGCACGAAATCCGGACGCCGCTCAACGGCATTCTGGGCATGTCCGAAATCTTGCTCGACTCGAAGCTCGACGGGGAGCAGCGGGGACAGGTGGATACCATCCTGAACCTGGGCGAAGACCTGCTGGGAATCATCAACAACATTCTGGATCTCTCCTGCGTGGAATGCGGGCACTTGGAAGTCCTGCTGGCACCGCTCGATTTGTACCGGTTCTTCGACGAATTGGAGAAATTCTTCGTGTCCTCGACCATGAGTAGCGGCATTTCGCTTGAAGTTGTGATCGACGAGCGCATGCCACGCGTTGTGCAGGGCGCACTCGGGCCGCTGAGGCAGATATTCACCAATCTGATTACCAACGCCTTCAAGTTCACCCGCAAAGGGAAGGTTCGTCTTGTCGCCAAGCTTAAGGAGATCGACGAGGAACAACGCCGCTGCCAGATTCATTTCAGTGTTCAAGACACGGGCATTGGCATCCCCGAGCACGCCTGCGCCAAGATCTTCGAGGCATTTACCCAAGCCGATGGTTCCAGTACCCGCAGGTATGGCGGAACAGGGCTTGGCCTGACCATTTCAAACCAGTTGGTTTCCCTGTTGTGTGGAAACCTGGCGGTACACAGCGAAGAGGGCAAGGGTTCGACATTCGTCTTTGAGCTGCCCTTCGTCTATCTGGATAAAATGCCGCAGGACGCGGTCGAGGAACGGCATCCCGGAGGCGAGGGTCTCGAACAGCCGGATTCGCTTTCCGGCGTCAAAGTGCTGGTGGTGGAGGACAACAAGCTCAACCGTTTGATGGCGAAAACCTTTTTGCAGCGGGAAGGCTGCGAGGTGGTTGAGGCCGAGGACGGACAGGAGGCGCTGGCGGCGCTGGGGCTGGAGGATGGTTCCTTCGAACCCAACCCGGTCGACCTGGTTTTGATGGATATCCAAATGCCCGTTCTCGACGGTCTGGAAGCCACGAAGCTGATCCGCGAGCGCGAGGATCCGCTCAGCCGCGTGCCGATCATTGCCTTTACCGCCCATGCCATGCAGGGCGATAAGGAAACCTTTGTTGCCGCCGGCATGAACGATTATGTTGCCAAGCCCATCCGCAAGCAGCAACTGCTGGATGTCCTGCGCAAACACATCAAACCGGCTGTTGCATAAGGCACCGTGGTATTCCCGTTCGGGAGGAAGCTAAAGCTGGCCGAGAATGCGGTCCAGCGAGAGGTCGTCGAGTTCCACCACCGCATCGAGGCTCCCGGCAAACTGTCGTAGCATGTCGGCTCTGGGAAGCATCTGCTCCTTGAGAGGCGCCAAGCTGCGCGAGAGCAGCAGGGACTGGTTCGATGTGTGCACAGTGTCGCACTCGATGCCGCGCAGGGAACCCGGGGTGCGCCTAGGCGGTTGCGTATTGTAGTTGACGGTTGTTGCAGAACCGGTGGTGAATTCTGTTTTCATTTTAATACCTTGTTCTATAGCGACAGCCTGTCGGCCATGATCGTGCCGCACATGTCGGCAACGAAACCCTGAAAGGCGGCCGGGGACTTGATTTTGAACCCAAGGTCGTCCTTGCTTTCTTTTTTGCTTTTGTGTGCTTTGATATATTGCATGAAATAGTCGAACACATCGCTTTCCCGCGCATCGAACACCCCGGAGAACTCGGCGCAAACCTTGCCCGTTCCCGAATTGACCACCATGAGGCTAATATCAATGCGCTGCGGATGGTAGGGCTTGAGGTCGCGGACATACGGGCAGATGACATGGGTGCAGTTCATGAGGGCGCCAATAAAGGCCACTTCTCCAACATCCAGAGAGCCATCGTTGCGCATAAGATTGCTGTCGTCGATATAGGGTGCATAGGCGCTGCCGGGCTGGACGAGCTTGATCGGGGTTGTGAACCGCCGCTGTGCGCCGCTGTAGAGTTGTTCGTGAAAGCGGCGCCGGGCGCCGGGATCCTCGATGCCGAGAGGGGGGAGCAGTAAAATGCGCTCAACATACCTCGGGGCGTCTTTGCCGGGCTTTTCCGGCCAGTCGTAGATATGCATGCGCATCGGGGAGTTCTGGTCGGTGCGGATCTTGATCGGTTTGTTTTTCTTAACGTGCGCACAGCCGACCAAGAGAACCGTTGCGCAAACCAAGATCAGGGGTTTGGGGGTCATGCGGTTTCTCCCGCGGCGTATTGGATGTCAAACGTGGATTCGCAGCCACATGGGCAGACCACGTGCAATGCCTTGATTTGGCCGTCTTTCATGACGGGGGTCACCTGGATCTTGTCTGGCCGTGCCCCGATCTCGACCGGCTCCGGCCTGAACCGCACCTTATCGGCTCGCAAAATACCGGTTAGGCGCTTTTCAGGTCGACGGATTCCGCGCGGCTTTTGCACAACATGTGCCCGGCTGACATAGGTGCTTTTTCCCCATGGGTTCTCGGATGTGTTCATGCCCACAACGTTAGCATGCCGGATGCCACGGTCCGCTGTTCAGAGCGAAAAAGGGGCGGGCCGCGCCGATCCGGCAAAAAATGCCGATCCGCCATTGGTTTTCAGCCCCCTGCTTAAGTGTTTCCACCCGGTTGCCGAATAGCCATGTATCCGCAGGAAATCCTGGATGGTCCGGGGTGGCGGGTGGGTGGCACAAGGATGTGCAGCTCGTTTATAAAACAACTGCCAAGGAGGCACAAAAATGCAAGTCAGCAACAATATCGCATCGTTCAACGTATGGAAAAACTACACCAACAACGTCGATAGCCTGCGCGACTCGATGTCCAAGCTCTCGTCCGGCAGCCGCATCAACAACGCCGGCGACGATCCCTCGGGCCTCGCCATGAGCGAACGGCTGCGCACGCAGTCGCGCAATACGGCGGCCGCGGCTGGAAACGTGGAAAACAAACTCAACTATTTGCAGACCGCGGATTCGTGGATGCAGAAGATGCACGACATGCTCGGTCGCATGGGCGAGCTAGCCGTCATGTCCAACGACGGCACCAAATCGCAGACCGACCGCGACATCTTGCAGAAGGAATTCGCGCAGATGCAGGAAGAAATCGTGCGGATCACAGACAATGCCGGCAAGTTTAACGGCAACGCCCTGTTCGACGGCGCGGTTGTAACCCAGCAGGTGGGTGCAGACGGCGGGCAGACCTTCGACGGCGTGGCCATCGACCTACTGTCCACCACGGCTGCCGACCTTGACGGCGCGGGCGCCGGAACCACCACCTGGGCTGGCCTGATCGACGGCACGGTCAACATCGCCACCCAGGCCGACGCGGAAGCCGCAGTGGGCGACCTCCAGCTCGGCGTCGACTTCATCAGTAACAAGCGCGCCGACGTGGGTGCCGAGATGAAGCGCATGGAACAGACCCTCGGCGGATTGCGCAGCTACGAAGAAAACATCAGCGCAACCGAAAGCCGCATCCGCGACGTGGACGTGGCCAAGGAAACCGCCGAGATGTCCAAATACAACATCCTGCAGCAGGTCGGCACGGCCATGTTGGCCCAGGCCAACCAGCTGCCGCAGGGCGTGCTCCAGCTCCTCGGCTAATTAGCACCACCCCAACGCAAGACAAGGCGGGCTCCGGTTTCGGGGCCCGCTTTTTTGTGGCTGGTCCAGCCGGGGTTTCGGCAAATTTTTCCGGTGGATTTAAGTTCCTTGGCCGGTTGGCCGATTAATCGCAGGAAATCCTGGATGGTCCGGGGTGGCGGGTGGCACAAGGACGTGCAGCTCGTTTAATATACAACTGCCAAGGAGGCACAAAATGCAAGTCAGCAACAATATCGCATCGTTCAACGTATGGAAAAACTACACCAACAACGTCGATAGCCTGCGCGACTCGATGTCCAAGCTCTCGTCCGGCAGCCGCATCAACAACGCCGGCGACGATCCCTCGGGCCTCGCCATGAGCGAACGGCTGCGCACGCAGTCGCGCAATACGGCGGCCGCGGCTGGAAACGTGGAAAACAAACTCAACTATTTGCAGACCGCGGATTCGTGGATGCAGAAGATGCACGACATGCTCGGTCGCATGGGCGAGCTAGCCGTCATGTCCAACGACGGCACCAAGTCGCAGACCGACCGCGACATCCTGCAGAAGGAATTCGCGCAGATGCAGGAAGAAATCGTGCGGATCACGGACGACGCCGGCAAGTTTAACGGCAACGCCCTGTTCGACGGTACGGTCATCACCCAGCAGGTAGGCGCGGACGGCGGGCAGACCTTCGACGGCGTAGCCATCGACCTCGCGAGCACCAGCACGGAAGAACTCGTCCTCGGCGGCACCACTTGGGGTGCACTGGTCGACGGCACGGTCAACATCGCCACCCAGACCGACGCGGAAGCCGCCGTGGGCGACCTGCAGCTTGGCGTTGACTTCATCAGTAACAAGCGCGCCGACGTGGGTGCTGAAATGAAGCGCATGGAACAGACCCTCGACGGGCTGCGCAGCTACGAAGAAAACATCAGCGCAACCGAAAGCCGCATCCGCGACGTGGACGTGGCCAAGGAAACGGCCGAGATGTCCAAGTACAACATCCTGCAGCAGGTCGGTACGGCGATGCTGGCTCAGGCCAACCAGTTGCCACAGGGCGTGCTCCAGCTCCTCGGCTAATAACTCCTCACCAACGCAATACGTGGCGGGCTCCGGTTTCGGAGCCCCGGCAAAAATTGCCGATTTTTCGCTGGCGGGTTTAAGGGGGTTGCCCGGAATGCCGACTAACCGATTGCCGTCAAATGTTTTGGATGGTCCGGAACGGACGGCGAGCGACACAAGGATGTGTTGCTTGAAAGCAAACTGCATATAACCAAGGAGGAAACCATGCAGATCAGTAATAATACCTCGGCGTTCAACGTGTGGAAAAACTACACGAACAACGTGGAAAACCTGCGCGATTCGATGTCCAAGCTGTCGTCTGGCAGCCGCATCAACAACGCAGGCGACGATCCGTCGGGCCTCGCCATGAGCGAACGGCTGCGTACGCAGTCGCGCAATACGGCGGCTGCGGCTGGAAACGTGGAAAACAAGTTGAACTACTTGCAGACCGCGGATTCCTGGGCGCAGAAGATCCACGACATGCTCGGTCGTATGGGCGAGCTGGCCGTTATGGCCAACGACGGCACCAAGTCGACGACCGACAAGGATGTCCTGCAGAAGGAATTCGCGCAGATGCAGGAAGAAATCTCGCGGATCGTCGATCCAACGAACGGAGCCGGAAAGTTCAATGGCCTGGCTCTCTTTAGTGGCACGGTGGTGAGCCAGCAGGTGGGCGCAGACGGCGGACAGACGTTCGACGGCGCGGCCATCGATTTGACGCAGGGAAGCGTGGACACGCTCTCCGGCGGCACGAACTGGGGCGACCTGATCAATAGCGGTCTGGCCGATGCGGCATCTGGCCTGATTGCTGTTTCGGGGGCTGAAGGCAATGCCGCAGCCGCGGTGGGCGTGGTGAACGAAGGCATCGATTATATCAGCACCAAGCGTGCGGATATCGGCGCTGAAATGAAGCGCATGGAGCAGACCCTAGATGGGCTGCGTAGCTACGAGGAAAATATCAGCGCAACCGAAAGCCGTATCCGCGATGTGGATGTGGCCAAGGAAACCGCCGAGATGTCCAAGTACAACATCCTGCAGCAGGTCGGGACGGCCATGTTGGCGCAAGCCAACCAGTTGCCGCAGGGCGTGCTTCAGCTTCTTGGCTAGGCATATCCTGTCTGTATAAGGGCGGGATCCGGAAGCCGGATCCCGCCTTTGGGCTCCGGGCAGCGATGCCCGGGTTTGCGGCATACGCCCTGCTTTAAAGGTGGAAACGGCGGATCAAGAGGAGTGAGCAATGACCATACGAATTGGAGGATTATCATCGGGCAACGACTATGCGGGCATGGTCGACCAGCTCATGGCGGCGCGCCGCATCCCCATCGACAGCCTAGACAACAAGCGGATCGAGCTGGACTACGACCTCGGCGCCTGGTCCCAAGTCAACAGTCGGGCCGCGGCGCTGACCTCTTCGCTTGACAATTTACGCGGCTTCGAACTCTGGCGCAGCATGGCTGCCGACTCGTCGGCGGAAGGCGTGGTCACGGCCGTGGCCGCCACCGCATCGGCTGAGCAGAAATATGCCATCGAGGTGACCCACTTGGCCAAGGCGCAGAGCATCTCGTCCGATGCGGTCGACACCTCGCTCGACTTGATTGCCAGCGGCTATGTCCAGGAGGGCGATGTGTTCGAAATCGAGGGTGCGCAGATCACCATCGAGGCCGCCGAAACGCTTTCCAGCCTGCGCACCAAGATCAATACCGCCGCGCTCGACATGGCGGATGAGGATCGCGTTCGGGCCAGCATCGTCAACAATCATTTGGTGCTGACGCGCGAAAACACCGGGTCGGATTCAATCGTGCTTTCCGATGTAACCGGCAACGCCCTCCAAAGCTTGGGCGTGCTGGACGGCGCAGCGGCCATCAAGAATGAAAATGCCGCGGGGCAGGATGCCGTGTTTACCGTCAACGGGATTTCCGTGTCCCGCTCCTCGAACACCAAGCTCGACGATGTGGTCGAAGGCCTGACCATCAACCTGAAGGGGCTGGGCTCGTCTACGCTGGACGTCCATGCCGACCGCGAAGCCATCAAGGTCGCGATCTATGATTTTGTCGAAAAATACAACACGCTGGCTGCCCAGATCGATGAATACAGCAAGGTAGAGCTGGGCGGAAGTTCCGAGCTGGCCATGAAGGGCGAGCTGTATGGAGACACCCTCATCAACTCCATCCGTCTGGATCTACGGCGCATGGCGACGGGCTCCAAATCCGCCGCACTCGATGCAACAACCGCATCCTACGAATACAAGGGCCAGACCGGGGTGATGGACAACTTGTCCGATATTGGTATTTGGACGACAGGCGAAACCAACCAGCTGAGTCTCGTCGATGTCGACCGACTCAACGATATGCTGGAAACCGAGTTCGGGAACGTGGAACAGCTGTTCAAGGGCGTTTACGACGAAGAGGCTGTCGCCTACCAGAACGGGGTCGCCTCCGATTTGTACCGCTATGCCGACAAAATCAGCGCATCGTTGACCGGAGACATTGACCAGCGCATCGCATTGATGACGGAAAGGTACGACACGTATTCCGACGAGATGTCGGAGATGGAACGGTCGCTGGAAGACTATGAGCAAACGCTCTGGAACCAGTTCACCCGCATGGAGGATGCCCTCGCCAACATGAAATACCAGATGAGCTACATCGATGCCATGTTCGGTGGCGGAAACAGTAGATAGCCCACGCTTCCAGTCTTTGGACGCTTACGCCCCCGTGGCATCTCCTTTGCTTCAATGAAGCAAAGGAGAAATGTTCAATGTGTGGAATTGCCGGTTTTTTCAACTGGGATTCCGAAGCGCCTGTTCCTTCCCGCCCCTTGCGGCATGCGGCGGAAAAAATGGTGCTGCGGGGTCCGGATGCGGATGGATTCTATGAGCAAAACGGGGTGGGCTTTGCCCATCGCCGGCTGACGGTGATCGATCTGGCGGGCGGGTGGCAGCCGATGGTTGACCGCGCGTCGGGGGTGTGCCTGACGTACAATGGCGAAATCTACAACTTCAAGGCGCTACGCTCCCAGCTGGTCGCGCGCGGCCATATTTTCGAAACGCAATGCGACACCGAGGTGTTGCTGCGCGCCTACCTCCAGTGGGGCAGGGCGTGCCTGGATCGGCTCGTGGGCATTTTTGCGTTCGGCATCTACGACCCGCGAGAGGAACAGCTCTTTTTGGTGCGCGACCGAATGGGCGCGAAGCCGCTCTACTATGCGCAGACGGCTGGAGGAATCGCGTTCGCTTCGTCGGTCGCGGCACTACGTTCCTTCGAAGGGGTCGGCCCCGACATTGATCCCGATGCGTTGCTCCACTATTTCAGCTCGATCCGCACCACCATGGGCTCGCGCACGCTGCTGCGGGATGTCCAGGCCTTGGAGCCGGGCATGGCACTGGTGGCGTCGCGTTCCCGCCGCACGGTCGAATGCGTGCGCTATTGGGAATTCCCCATTGTTCCGGAGGAAGAAAAGAACATGCCGCCGCTGGACGAAGCCGTGGAAACGGTTCGCGCCTTGGTGGAGGAGGCCGTGGCCGGGCAGCTGGTGAGCGATGTCCCGCTGGGCGGGTTCCTGAGCGGTGGGGTTGATTCAACGGTGATTGCTTCGCTGGCGTCGAGGCGGGGCGGGTATGGCGCCTACAACGTCGGGTATGGCGAGCATGGCTGCAACGAGTGGCCCTATGTCCGGCTGGCGGCGGAGTTTGCCGAAATCCAGTGCCGGGAAATCCATCTCGACTCCAGTGGCTTTGTCGATGCGTGGACTTTTTTGATGAAGGAAAAGGGGCTTCCCCTGAGCACGCCGAACGAGGTTCCAATCCTCTATCTGGCTCGCGCCCTGCGGCAGGACTATACCGTTGCCCTCAGCGGCGAGGGGGCCGACGAGGTGTTCGGCGGCTATGTGACGCCCTATTTCTCGGCGTTCGATTTCGACCGCGCACAACGGGTGCCATCCGATACGCCTGGCGCGGTGGAGCGGGCGATGCTCCGGCTGTACGGGCAGGACTGCCTGCCGGGGCATGTTGAACACCACTTCATGCTGAATTCATGGATGGCGCCGGCAACCCAGCAGGTGTTGCTGCAGCCGGAGCTGGCGGGGCGCCTGCCGGCGGTCTGGGGTTTCTACCAAGGGCTGTTCGATCGGTTCGAGGGATGCTCCACGCTGGACAAGCACATGCACCTGCATGCGCGGATCAATCTGGAAGGGCTGCTCAACCGGGTGGACTCGAGCACAATGTCGGCCTCGGTCGAGGCGCGCGTGCCCTTTACCGACCACCGCATCGCCGACTATCTCTACCACCTGCCCGGCGAATACCGCATGGCTTGGCGCGATGAGGCCGCCCGCCAGCAGGGACGCGTCATGAATGTTGCGGAAATCGACCAGCGAAACCTGGTGGAGAGCAAGCTGCTGTTGCGCCGCGCTTTCCGCGCCGAGGTGCCGCCCGAAATCATGAACCGCCGCAAGGTTAGTTTTCCGGTGCCGTTCCGCGAATGGCTGGGCGGGTCGCTACGCGACTTTGCCGCCGACACGCTTTCGGCTTCCCACTTGGTGATGGAGGTTGTGCAGCGTCCGGTCTTGATGGAACTCATCGACGGCGCGGACGATCCCGCCTACGCCATGCAGCTGTGGCCACTGGTCAACCTGGCGCTGTGGGAGGAACACTGCCTGTGCCCGGACCGCGCCGTTGCCTGTGGCATCGGGACTGCTTCAACCAACATGTCTTACTTAAACTGAAAGGAACACAGATGAATAAAACCGATGAAACGCCAATTCCCATGGTGCTTGAAACCGAGACCCGCACCGTGCGCATTCCGGTGAGCGATGGCAACATCTTCGCTTTCCCGGATGGAGTCCCCGCATTTGAGGACTACAAGCAGTTCGTGTTGTATTGCAATACCGACATGCAGCCGTTCTTTTTCATGAAGTCGATCGGGGTTTCCCCAGAGGTTTCCTTTGTGTGCATTGACCCGTTCCTCATGTGCCCGGACTATCAGGTGCGGGTGGGCTCGGCGGATCTTCAGGCGCTCGATTTGAAACGGGGCGAGGATGCGTTTGTTTTCTCGTTCGTGACGGTTCGTGACAATCCCAGCGACATCACCGCCAACCTGCAGGGGCCCGTGGTTTTGAACTTGAAGAACAGCCGGGGCCGCCAGATCATCAGCGAAGGAACGAAGCACGAGGTTCGTTTCAAGGTATGGGATGTATTGATGCAGGCCGGGGAAGAATCCGTTGCGGCGGATGAACCCTTGCAGCTAGCAGGCGCATAGCCGCTAGGCGGAATCTCAAGCTAAGGAGGGCGACATGTTGGTGCTGACAAGGAAGTCGGATGAAAGCGTTATCCTGGGGGACGATATCGAAGTCAAGGTTCTCGGGGTGCGCGGAGACCAGGTTAGCCTGGGCTTTTCGGCCCCGGCCGAGATGAGCATTAACCGGAAAGAAATATACGAGGCGATCCTGACGGCCAACAAGGAGGCTGCCGGAAAATCAGATGCGCCTCTGGATGTCCTGTGCGGGCTGTTTAGCCAATAGCCGCGCTGGGAAGAGGATGCTAGATGAACCAAGGAGGAAATCATGCAGATATCGAATAACACAACGGCGTTCAACGTCTGGAAAAACTACACGGGCAATATTAAAGGACTTCAGAAATCGATGTCCAAGCTGTCGTCCGGCAGCCGCATCAACAATGCCGGCGACGATGCATCCGGCCTTGCCATGAGCGAACGGCTGCGCACGCAGTCGCGCAACACCTCCGCCGCCGCAGGCAACGTGGAAAACAAGCTGAGCTATTTGCAGACCGCGGATTCGTGGATGCAGAAGATGCACGACATGCTCGGCCGCATGGGCGAGCTCGCTGTGATGGCCAACGATGGAACCAAGTCGGATGCCGATCGCACGGTGCTACAGCAGGAGTTTGCGCAGATGCAGGATGAAATCGCCCGCATTACAACGGGCCCCAACGCCGCCGGAAAATTCAACGGCGTTGCCCTTTTTCAGAGCGGTGCCGGAATCACCCAGCAGGTGGGGGCCGACGGCGGTCAGACCTTTACTTCCGACGCCATGGACCTGACCACGGCAAGCGCGGAGGATCTCGGCAACGGAACGACGTGGGGCCAGTTGATCGACAGCGCGGGAACCATCGGCATTGCGGTTCGGATCGACGCGGAAGCCGCGGTTTCCGAATTGCAGCTGGGGATCGATTTTCTCAGCCAGAAACGGGCCGACGTGGGCGCCGAGATGAACCGCATGGACCAGACTCTCGCCGGACTCCGTAGCTACGAGGAAAACATCATGGCCACCGAAAGCCGGATTCGCGACGTGGACGTTGCAAAGGAAACCGCCGAGATGACCAAATACCAGATTCTGCAACAGGTCGGTACGGCCATGTTGGCGCAGGCCAACCAGCTTCCGAACAACGTTATGCAGTTGTTTGGCTGATTGATGCGCCCCGGTGAAGCAATCCCGGGGCGCGGCATCGAGCCTGCTTGGCTATGGATATGAAAGCGGAATTATTCAAATTTAGCGCACCCCTAGTGCTTGCCGCGGCACTGCTACCCTGTGCGAAGCTGCATGCCGTCGCAGTGGAGGTTCCTGTTGTTGCCCCCACGCGCTTGCAGACCTTGGAGCGCAAAGCCAGCGAGTACGAACGCTACCGGTCGCAGTACCAGGAAATCCAACAGATGCTCGACGACATGCTGGCTCTCTTTCCCGTGGACGAGCAAGAAGGTGCGCCAACGCCGAAGGCGGGCTACGGAATGCTGGCGGAGCTGTTGGAAAAAGCGGCAAAGGCCGATGCGCTGGCCCGCGAGGTCGATGAAGTTCGCGCCGAACACGAACGCGTGCAGAAGCAGCGCGACGCGCTAAAGAAAGAGGTCGAGGCCATCCAGGCGGAACTCAGGGCCAAGGCGGAGAAAATCCAAGCCTGCAAGGATGACGCCGCGAAGTGGAAAACAAAGGCGACCGGATTGCGCGAAACCATCGAGCGCCTCCTGCTCGGCGAATTTGAATACTACGAGGTGAAGGATGGCGATTCGCTTCAGGGCATTGCCGCCAATCCAATGGTGTACGGGGATCCTGCGCGCGCCGCATGGCTACGCCAGGTGAACGATGGCCGGGTGAAGCATCTTGATAACCTGGCTCCGGGCGAAGTCCTGATTGTGCCGCGCTTCCCGCGGAACGGGACGTATGAATTCTAGCAACAAGGACACAATCGTGGAATTGACCGCCAAAGTGCTGGTGCTGGACGATGAACCGCTGATTCGGCTGATGGTGTGCTCGAAACTGGAGCAGGCTGGTGCGCTGGTAAGCGAGGCCAGCTGTTGTGCCGAAGCCCTTGAACTGGCACGGAATACGGATTTTGATGCGGCGCTGTTCGACTATCGCCTGCCCGATGGAGACGGACTCGATGTGGTCCGTCAGCTACGCAAGGAAGGCTTTGGCTTCCCGATCGCCATGCTCAGCGGAGAGGCGGTGGATATCGAAGAGGAGGCCGGGGAAAACCTAGGCATCTGCGCGGTATTCCCGAAGCCCCCCGATGTGGCGGAGATTGCCAAGACGCTGGTTCGCGAGGCTGGTGGCGCGACGGTACGGAAAGGGGCCCGAGTGGGGCGCTATGCGTATTGGCAGGCCGATCCGGACGGGATGGAAGCCCCGGCCGAATGGGCGGAAAACGAATGGCTGGCGATCGATCTTTCGGGATGGTCCGCCGTCCGGCCAACGGCTTCCATGGTGGAGTGCATCCGCATGCCGCGCCGCGGCGTTGCGGTGGTTGGCGCGAGCCATGACTTGCGTAGAAGTTTCGAAGACCTGGGTTTGAAGATCGATTTTGTTGCCAGCGCGGACGAGTTGGCCGCGCTTTCGCGGCGGCCGTCCTCCCCGTTGGAACGGGCCGCTCTTTTGGAGGTCGCGCAGTCGCGTTGATGAACGGAAAACCATGCGTAAGATAACCGTCATTCTAGGGCTCGTGCTGTGTGCCATCCTGATGGAGGGCATTGTCTTTTTCCTCAGTTCCCGGATGCCGGCGGAAACCGAAATCCCGTCGATTGAAGAGTCGTCGCCTTTCTCGACGTTCGAGGAAATGCTGGACTGTGCGTTCACCTATAAGGAGCAGCGCCGGTTTGATGTGGCCATCGGATTTGTCCGGCTGGCCCTCGACCGCGCCAAGACGCCGCATGAACGTGTTGAGGCCGGCCATCAAATGGGGTGCCTGCTTTTTGAGGACCATCTCCAAGGCGGCGACTCCCGCCCCGGGGCGGCGGCTTCGTATCTTCAGGCGGCCTACGACGATTGCGCTCCAGAGTCCCATTGGCGGGTGGAAGTTGGATTGGTGCTGCTTGATGTTTTGGAGGCGATGGACGATACGGAGCAATTGAAGGACTATCTGGAAGAGATGATTGTAACGGCCCGTGCGCCTGAGGGGATTATCAAGTTATGGCGCCGGAAATTCGATTTTCTGGTGGACTCCGAAGGTGGCTGGTGCGAAATGAATAAAGCCTTGGCGGTTGCGGAAACCCTGCCGCTTCAGTCGGCGGAGTGGGCCGGATTGATTGCCGACATGAGGTTGCGCTCCCGCGAAATGCTGCTGGCCGATGAAAGCTGGATTGAGGCCTATGCCAAGGTGGAGGGGGACAATGGTCCAGCGGACTATAGGAAGAGGGTGTTTGCTGAAATTCGTTCAAAACTCGAAAACATTATCGGAAACGGGGAGAAGCAGGAACAGGAAGAGGCGTTGCTGCGGCTGGCGAATGCAATGGTGTCCATCGGAAACTATGAGGAGGCGCAGTCGTGCCTGACGCAGTTTCTCGAACGGAAGCCGACGGAGAATCTTACCGAGGCGCTCATGCTGCTGAGCCGGATTTCCCGAGTTCAGGGCGAGGTGGCCTATGCCGCCCAGCTGGCGGAATCGCTGATTCGGCGCTTTGATTTCAATACGCACACCCAGAAGGAAATCCTCCATGTCGTGGAGCTGTTGGAGGAACACGAACTCTATGGAGATGCTTTGGGCCTGCTGGAAGGCTGCTTTAGCCTGATGGACGCTCCCGGCAAGGAGTTCGGGAAGCTGATCGGCCGGGCGGCGGTGCTCGAGGAGCGGTTGGGGGACCATTCAAGCGCATTGGACTATATGAACCAGCTCCACGACTTGGAAGCCGACCAGGCTTTCGGGGAGGCTTTCTCGGAATTGATCGGCCTGAACATGGTCCAAGGCAACTACGAGTCGGTCGAAGGCTGGAACCACCGTTTTATTGGCAAGCTTCCGCCTAGCTCCGAGGCCTATGGAGATGCGTTGTTTTCCCTGTTCGAGGCGAAATACTGGCTGGACCGTCCGGTGCTCGAACAGTTGTTTGTCGGCTCTGCCGCCATCCAGAATATTCCCGAAGACCCGCGGGTGGCCTCGGTGGAGCTACGCATGGCCCGCTATATTGAAGGCATGAAGCTCAACGACCTCGCCGTTTCCTACTTCAACCGGATTGGGCTGCTGAATTTTTCCCAGAGGGATTCGCTCAACACGGCATTCAGCCAGAACATTGGCGAGCAGGCCATGCTAGGGAAGGCACGCTGCCTGAAAAAGCTCGAAGACTGGGTTGCGGCCGACCATCTCTACCGGGAACTCTGCAACCGCACGAAATCGCCGCTGGTCAAGTCGGAAGCCGCGGTGGGCTGGGCCGAGCTGGCCTGGCGCTTCGGGCAGAAGCGCGAAGCCATACGGCGCTACGACCTGGCCTATGTCCAGATGCTGTCCGGCGCGGACCAGGTCCGCTATGCGCTGGGGCGGTCGCGCTTGCAGGGCGAAGAACAGTTTCGCGATTCCGCCGCCATGGAGAAAAACCTTTCCCTGCTGGCCAACCTGCCCGAAGAAGAGCAGCGCAATGCCACCATCGCCTTCTTCAACGAAACCTTCGGCTATTTGCACAAGGCCGCGGATGAACGGGCCATGCTGCGCTTGATTGATCTCGCGTACCAGTCTGACTTTGCCGAATGGCTACCGATCCAAAGCTATGTGCTGCGTTTATACGAAGACAAGTTCCAGAGTGAGAAGTTTGCGGGGCTTGGCAGCGCGCTGCGCGAAAAAGACGCCGTTGCCGGCGCTTCGCTCGCAGACCTCGCGCAGGTCGTCGACAAGCTGGAAACGCTGGCCGACATGGTGAAAGGGCATCGGAAGAAGGCGATACAATGAACGAACACGAAATAACCGGGCGCATGGACAAGATCCAGACGATATGCGAGCAGATAGCCCAGGGCTGCGGTCTGGCCAAGCAGCAGGGCCGCATGCCGACGATGGCGGAGGCCCGGCAGATGGACGAGCTTTCCTGCGCATTGCTACAGGAGATTCGCGGGCTGCCGCAGGATGCCTGCGGCAAGATCGGGAATCCGGAGCAGCGGCATCGTGCAGAGGCTGTTCTTTCTTCGGTGCGGAAGGCGCTGGAATCGGTCGTTCGGCCGGACAGGCCCGTACGGTCTAGAACCAACCCTGTTCCCCGCGCCGCATTGAGCCGGATGGGAGCCTACAGCACTTGTTAACACGGAAAGAAAGAGATGGATATGATGGAAACAGCACTCGTGGTGGACGACGACTTTTTGATGCGCGGCTATACGGTTGAAAGCCTCCAAAAGGAAGGCATATTCGTAATAGAGGCGTCCACCGGCGAAGAAGCCCGCCGCCTGCAGGCGAGCCAGCGGTTCGATCTCGTTTTCGCCGATCTGGAAATATTTGAGGCCGCCGGCAAGGGATTCAAGCTGGAACCGGATGCCATCCATATCGTGATGACCTCGTTCCGCACCGTGGAAAAGGCCATCCAGTCGGTTGGGAACGGGGCATACGACTATCTCGTAAAACCATTCTCGGCGGAGCAGGTTTCCGTCATTGTTTCGCGGACCCGCGAGTTGCTCAAGCTGCGCGCCCAAATTGAGATGCTTGAGAAAAAAATGGACCATCCCAGCGTGGCTGCCGCGGGTCTGCCCACAGTGGTACCGGAGCTCCCAGCTGCGCAATCCTCAACGACCAACCTGCAAGACCTCGAGCGCCAAACCATCATCCGGGTGCTGCACGAAACCCGAGGAAGCCGTAGCGTGATGGCGGAAATGCTTGGAATCAGCGTTCGCACCTTGCGGAACAAGCTAACCCGGTACAAGCAGGAAGCCTCGTTGCAGCTACCCTGACCGCTGGCGGGGCCGGAATCAGAGTAGTTGCAAAGGAGGCTTGTCTTTAGCGGGGAGCTGGATAATGTATGGAGGATTACGTTTACGTTATGGATTGGGGGAGTGGTGTGGAATTGGATTCGCATGGAACCGAGCGAATGGTGCGGCTTTTGCGGCACCGGCTGTTGAATATCGTGTCCGGCGTGACGTCGGCCAACAGCTTGTTGGCCTCTGAGCTGGATGATCGGCTTACGGCGCGGGAACGCGAGTATTTTCCGCTGATCCACAAGGAGTGCAATCAGGTATGCGGGATAGTCGACCGGTTCGAGGCGCTTTTCGGCGCCGTGCCGAAGCCGAAGCCGACTCCGTTGCAAGATGTGGTTTCCTCGATCATGGCGGATCTTCGCGAAAGCCTCCCCATGGCCGAGATTGTGCTCGAGATGGAGGTTTCTGATTCCGGCCGCCTCGTCTGCATGTCCACCCTCGGAACAGTGCTGCGCGAGGCGGTCGACAATGCCTACGGGATTTCGAGAAGACCCGTGAAGGTCTTGATCGGCGACGTTGATGGAGGCAGTTCGGTTCGTATTGTCGATCAGGGCAAGGCCTTGTCGGCGGAAGCCTGCAAGATGGCTTTCGAGCCTTTTTATTCGACGCGTACGCGGCACTTGGGAATGGGATTGTCGATCGCCATGAGGCTGGTGGCGGGCCAGGGGGGAACGGCATCGATCGGCACCGGGGCGGATGGCAACTTTGTGGAATTTGTTTTGCCCGGCATGGGCATGTAGGAGATGGGGGATCATGGCGCAAAAAGAAAAGTTCAACGATATCAAGGTGCTGGTGGTGGAAGACGACGACCTGCTTCGCCGGGTCTTGTACGACCGTTTGGTGGCTTGCGAATGCGAGGTCATGGCGGCGGATTCGCTGCACGATGCCCGGCGGCTGCTCGCCGCCGAGGTGTTCGATGTCATGATCACAGATATGCGGCTACCCGATGGCAACGGCCTGGATCTGCTGGAGCAGCAGCGGGAAGCGGCCCCGGAGATGGAGGTGGTGGTCATGACGGCGTTCGCCGACGTCGATACGGCGGTTTCGGCGCTCAAGCAGGGCGCGTTCGACTACCTTTCCAAGCCGTTCGAGGATGAACAGCTCTACAAGATTCTCCGCCACCTTGAAGAGAAGAGAAAATTAACGCGCAAGGTGGCTTCGCTTACCGACCATTCCTTGCGCGAGTTCGAGGGCTTTGTGCAGTTCGACCAAATGATCGGGACATCGGCCATGACCGATATTTTTGATATGGCAGGGAAGGTGGCGAAATCCGCCGCCACGGTACTGATTTTGGGTGAGAGCGGGGCAGGCAAAGGTATGTTGTCCAAGGCGATCCACCGTTCCAGCCCCCGGATAAATAAGCCCTTTGTCGAAATCAACTGTTCCGCCATTCCCGAGCTCCTGCTTGAAAGCGAGCTGTTTGGCTATGAAATGGGCGCATTTACCGATGCAAAGAACAAGAAGTTGGGCCTCTTCGAGGTGGCTGAAGGAGGCACCATCTTCCTTGACGAGATCGGCGACATGGCTCTGGCCTTGCAGGCTAAGATTCTGAAGGTTTTGGAAGAAAAGGAATTTCGGCGCTTGGGTGCGTTGCGTCCCACGCAGGTGGATGTCCGGATTATTGCGGCCACAAACCGCAACCTCAAGGAGCTCGTCAAGTCAGGGATGTTCCGAGAAGACTTATACTACCGTCTTTCCGTGGTGCCGATCCTCGTGCCGCCATTGCGCGAACATCCCGAAAGCATCGTGCCCATGGCAAACTACTTCCTTCAGCTGTTTGCCAAGCAGATGGGGCGCAAGCTGCAAGGTTTTGAGTCCGCCGCCTACGACATGCTCTCATCTTACGATTGGCCCGGCAACGTGCGCGAATTACGCAACGTCATTGAACGGGGCTTGATTCTGAGCGAAGGGGAGCTTATCGAGGCCTCTACCTTGGGGCTGAACTTAGGCGGGAAAACGCCGAAGACCGGAACGGTGGAAGAATCCGCATCGGACGAAATACTCCCCTTGGCCGAGGTCGAGAAGCGGCATATTCAACAGGTTCTTGCCCGGCTGGGCGGCAATCGCAAGGCGGTAGCGGAAGTGCTGCAGATCCACCGGACGACGCTCTATAAGAAAATTGAAGCCTACGGGTTTGGCTAGTATTCAGCCGCACATAACTGGCCAGTCCAATATATTCAGAAAGTCGCAAAATCCCGCAACCCTACGCACGTTTTCCTGTGGCATCCGCACTGCTTACAAAGGGGTAAAGCAATTGAAACCTTAATGAAAGTGATGCCATGAAAGAAAAACATACCGGTAAAATGTGGAGTTTTGGCGCAGAGGCGCCTGCTTCCACGGCAACGGATTCAATCCCGTTGTCCCGCTCTGCGGAAAGAGCCAGCCCAACAGAATCAGTAAGTCTGGGCTTCGGCCAAAGCCTGCGCGAGGCCGTGCGGGAAATCCATACCTTCGTCACAACATAAGGTTGGGTGCCACCATCCCCGTCCCCTTTGTTGAAAAAGGGGATGAGGTGAGGTTGTTGCTGTGCAGGCAAGGGAGAAGGATGTAGAGGCCATGGCAGAATTGAATCAATATCAAAAAACGGCGGTAAATACCGCCACCGCGATCGAACTCGTACTGATTGTCTACGACGAGTGCATCCGCAGCCTGGACAGGGCGGAAGAAGCCTTCAAGCTAGAAGGTCCCGAACGCATCGAGCAAATCGGAAACCATCTACTGCATGCCCAGGATTCGATCACTGAACTGTCGATCTCACTGGATATGGAGCGCGGTGGGGAGATCGCCGAAAACCTCGGGCGGCTGTACGATTTCATGACGCACCACCTGAGCCAGGCCAACCTCAAGAAGGAAGTTGAGCCGGTGCGGGAGGTCAAGGAAATGATGGCTGGTCTGCGCGGTGCTTGGGGGCAGGTCGCCGAGCAGGCGCCCATGCTGGCTCCGGATGCACCCGCGGGCAGCCGCGGCGGCGGAAGGATCAGCCTCGCCGGCTAGCGTCGCCATGACCCTGGTCGAACAGCTCGAACAGATAGAGGAGCGGATGGAACATTCGTTCCTCCAAGGCCGTTTCGACACCTTCAACCAATTGTTGTCCGAACGGCTCGTCTTGCTGAAACAAGCGCGGCTACTGCCGGGCAACGATGCGTTGTTCGAACTGGCGCGCAAGCAGACCGCGCGCTGGAACGATGTGCTCGGAAAGCGGATCAGCCATTGCCGGCAGCGTAAGATGCAGTCGCAGGCGATGGGCGGCTACATGACCGGCGCGCCCCAGTCCGGCCGCGTGCTTAACCGTTCTCTATAGTTTTCCCCCCCTCTTTCCCCCGATTCCATGCCTGCGGGTCTGTGGCACCGGGACTGCTTTAAGGGCGGCATGGAAACGAATGGAATGGGAATGGGGGACGGAAGCTTGGAAATCCTGCGCATGGTGGTTTCGCTGGTCATTGTCCTCGGCATGATGTACGCGGCCTACTATTGGCTAAAGCGGCGCGGCGCCATGCCGGGAACGGCGCAGAAGCGCATGCGCATCGTCGAACGCCTGCCCATCGACACGCGGCGGAGCATTTTGCTGTTGCAGGTCGACGGCGAGGAAATCCTCGTCGGCGTTGGCAACGACACTCTCTCTGCGATCAAAACGCTCAAGCAAGGGGCCGGGGATGAAGCATAAGCAAATTTTCCTCATGACCCTACTTTTCTTCGGCGGATGCTTTGCCGCTTGGGGGCAGCAGTCCACTTCGCTAGGCTTACCCGGCTTGAACATCCAGATTGGAACGCCGGGCGAAGACGTCGATGGTCTCGGCCAGGCCATCCGCATTGTACTGCTATTGACGGTGCTCAGTCTCGTGCCCTCGTTGGTGATTCTTACCACTTCGTTCACCCGCATCCTCGTTGTTTTTGGCTTTCTGCGTCGCGCGCTCGGCACCCAGTCGGCACCGCCGACCCAAGTCTTGGCCGGCTTGTCGCTTTTTCTGACCATCTTTATCATGCTTCCGGTCTGGAAGCAGATCGACAAGGAGGCCGTCAAGCCCTACCAAGCCAAGGAACTCACGGCCGAACAGGCCTGGGAGGCTGGCTTCAAGCCCCTCCGAAAATTCATGGCCAGCCAAACCGGCGAATCGGAATACGCCTTATTTGTCGAATTGGGAGGAAAGCCGGTTGAAGATATGGAGCAAGCCGAAATGAACCTGCTCATTCCTGCGTTCATCCTCAGCGAACTCAAGACCGCCTTCAAACTCGGCTTCCTGATCTACCTTCCGTTTCTGCTGATCGACCTCGTTACGGCCACCGTGCTGATGTCGCTAGGCATGATGATGTTGCCGCCGATGATGGTATCGCTCCCGATCAAGATTTTGTTTTTCGTGCTGGCCGATGGCTGGACGGTCCTGATCCGGGGCATCCTTGCGAGTTTCATGAGGTAGGGGAAAATGACGCCGGAAGCCGCACTCGAAATCTGCCATTTTACGCTCGTCACTGCGGCCAAGCTGTCCGCGCCCTATTTATTGGCCACCGTGATCATCGGGGTGCTGATGAACATTCTACAAACCGTGACGCAGCTCAAGGACCAATCGCTCTCCTTTATTCCCAAAGTCGTCGTCGTCGGGGCGGTCGGCCTGTTGGCCCTACCTTGGGAGATCAACGTGCTCATGTCCTACTTTAACTACATCATCGAACTATTCGGTTCGGTCTAGAAAGCGCTTCATGGACCTTCACCTTCCTCTTTATCCGATCACCCTCCTTCTGGTGCTTTTCCGCTTTACGGCCCTTGTGGGCATGACCTCAATCTTCGGTCGCCGGCTCGTTCCGGTTCGAATCCGCATGGCCATTGCCATTGCACTCACCTGGTTTGCCGCGGCCCACCTTCCTCCCGAATGGGCGATGCACTGCCAAGGCATCACTACCGTCGGAGCGCTGGTCGTGGCCGTGTTCGGCGAGCTACTGCTCGGGGCCGCCATGGGCTTGGTCTGCGACATGTTCTTTGCCGTCTTAAATATGACCGGATTGGTGATCGGGCGCGAAAGCTCGCTCATGATGGCGCGCATGATGGATCCGGCAAGCGGCGAGGACGATATCATCGTCAGCACACTATTCAGCATGTTGCTTTCGCTGCTGATCCTGCTTTGGGATGGGCACCTATTCATGATTAAGCTCGTGATGCAAAGCTTCAAGGTTTTGCCGCCCGGCTTTTACTGGTTCCGCGAGGAGCTGCTCGAAATGTATTCCATGCTCGGGAGCGACATCTTTGCCTGGGGCATTCGCTTTGCACTACCGGCCATGATGGGAGGGTTGCTCGTTGCCGTAGCCATGGGGCTCATGGCCAAGATGGCCCCGGAATTCAACGTGTTGTTTCTTTCGCTGCCCATTCGCCTCTCGGTGGGGATCGGCCTGCTGACCGTCTTTTTACTCTATGGCCGCGACCCGCTCTATCAGGTCTTTGAAAGTATGCTATTGCATCTCAAGTTTGTCTTGCTTGGAGGCATCTAGTGGCGTTTCTTTATCCCGAAGAAGGCGCCGATGGCAAGACCGAACGCGGCACCGAGAAGAAGCGAAAAGATGTGCGCAAGGATGGTAAAGTTGTGCTCTCGAACGAGGTGGTCACCGTGGCGGTCATCGCCAGCGCCCTCGTCGTTTTTTTGATCACACTGCCTTTAATGCGGCACTACCTAACCGGGTTCGTACTCAACTGGGCGCAGATAGATGTCACCGGAAAATGGAACCTCGACCTCGTACAGGGGCTCTTCACGCAAGGCGCCCTGCTGTGCGCCCTCGGCATCCTGCCCATCGGTCTGGCCGTCATGTTCGGCTCCATCGTGGCCAGCGTGGCACAAACCAAGCCCTTTTTTCAGACCGAGGCCCTCAAGCTCAACTTCAAGGCCTTGAGTCCGGCCGCAGGAGCAAAGGAACTTTTTTCCAAAGACAGCATCGTCAAACTGGTGCTATCCATGCTGAAGGTCATGGTGATCTCGCTCGTAGTATGGGGGGTGGTACGCAAGCATATTGGGGAACTCGCCTTCCTGCATCGGCTCAGCATCACCGAAGCCCTCCAATGGTTCATGGTTATGTTTTCGCGCATCGTTTGGCGTGTCCTGGCGCTCTTTACTTTCGTCGCGGTGCTCGACTGGATTAAGGAAAAGCGCAAGTTTGAGAAAAGCATTATGATGACCCAACAAGAAGTGCGCGATGAACATAAAAACCAGGAATCCAGTCCGCAGGTAAAGCAACAGATGCGTCGCAAAATGCGCGAGCTTTCCACCGCGCGTATGATGGCCGCCGTACCGGATGCCACCGTTATCATCACCAACCCAACCCACCTAGCCATCGCCATCAAATACGATGCTGGCGAAGGCGGAGGCCCCGTGGTCGTGGCGAAGGGCAAACGTCTTTCCGCCCAGCGCATCCGCCGGCTCGCCGAGGAAAATGGCATTGCCGTAATCGAGCGCAAACCGCTGGCCCGCGCCATGTATAACAAGGTCGAAGTCGGCAAACCCGTACCCGCCGCCTACTACCAATCCATTGCCGAATTGCTGGCCTATCTCTACCGCATGGGCGACGCCCGCATCCGCGAACAACTGGCCCGCCGTTGAGGGTTTTGGAGCACGTTGCACCTCTGGCATCGAGACTGCTTTACAGGCTGTATGTCCAATTTCCGTAAGTCCGATATCGTAACCTCGCTGGTGTTCCTACTGGTGCTGGCCGTCATGTTCATCCCGATTCCCACGCCGCTGCTCGACATGCTGCTGGTCATCAACATTGCCGTCAGTATCCTGATGATGGTCTACATCATCAGCATCAGAGATCCGCTCGAATTTTCCTCCTTCCCGACCGTGCTACTACTCGTCACACTGATGCGACTTTCGGTGAATGTTTCCTCCACGCGCCAGATCCTACTCAACGCCTATGCTGGGGATGTAATCGAATCGTTCGGCGGCTTTGTTGCGGGTGGAAACTATCTCGTTGGCCTCGTGATTTTTGCCATCATCGTGGTCATCAACTTCAAAGTCATCACCAAGGGTTCCGGCCGCATTGCCGAAGTTGCGGCACGCTTCACACTCGATGCGCTCCCCGGCAAGCAGATGAGTGTCGATGCCGACCTCAACCAAGGCATCATCGACGAAAAAGAAGCCATCGCACGTCGTGAAAAGCTGGTAAAGGAAACCGACTTCTACGGGGCTATGGACGGTGCCAGCAAATTTGTCAGCGGCGACGCTATGGCGGGCCTGATCATCATCGTCCTCAACATCATTGCCGGATTTGCCATCGGCATAACGCAAAAAGGCATGGGAGCCGGCGAAGCGCTTTCACGCTACACTATTCTCACCATCGGCGACGGGCTTGTGTCGCAAATTCCGGCACTCATCATATCCACAGCAGCCGGCGTACTCGTTACCCGTACCACCAGCGACGGCGACCTCGGCACCGAGGTCAAACGACAACTCTTCTGCCAGCCGCGCCCGATGATGCTCACCGGCGGCATGCTGGTGGCCGCCGGTCTCGTGCCCGGGCTTCCATTTTTCCCGTTCATGCTCGTAGGTGGAGTTTCCGCCGGGATGGGCTATGTGCTCCATACCAAGCAAAAGCGGGATGGAGAAAAAGTTGGCGATGCACCGCGTGGAGTGGCGGGCCAGCTCGATTCTGCCGCAGTGGGCTTGCCCGCCGCAACGCATAAAGCGGCCGAACCAACCGCCAAGGCCTATAAGGATATTTTGAATATTGCTGCCATGGAGCTCAAGATTGGCTTCGGGCTGGTCAGCCTCGTCGATCGTCAGCAGGGTGGAAACCTGATCGAGCGGATCGGTAACGTCCGTCATCAAGTGGCCGAAGAGATGGGGATGGTCATTCCGCCAGTCAATGTGCAGGACGACATGGGGCTGGGTAGCAACGAATACCGTGTGCTGGTGCGGGGCCTAGAAGTGGCGCGCTACACCGTGGTCTCGGGGTGCCTGCTCGCGATTGATCCCACTGGCGAGGTCGTGCTCGACGGCTTTCAGAAAACCGAAGACCCATCCTTTGGCTTTTCCGCCTATTGGGTGCCCGAAAGTCGCCGTAGCGTGGCCGAGGCGCGCGGCCTGACGCTCGTCGATTCCGCCAGCATCATCACCACCCATCTCGCCACTCTGGTGCGCACCCATGCCGCCGACCTGCTGGGCCGACAGGATGTCAGCGATCTGATTGACCAGATCAAGGAGCACCACACGGCGGTCGTTGATGAACTCATTCCCAACAAGCTCGAAATCGGTTCCGTACATCGCGTACTACAGGAGCTACTCAAGGAGCAGGTCTCCATCCGCGACCTGCCCATCATTCTCGAAACGCTGGCCGACAGCGCCACGCAAACCAAGGATATTGGCTTGCTGACGGAGCTGAGCCGAAACGCGCTGGGCGGGACCATCACCCAGCCCTACCTCACCCCCGACGGAATGCTCAAGGCGATTGGCCTGCACCCTGACTTAGAGCGGCTGCTCAAGGAATCGGGCACCGCCATCGGCGCAACCACCACCTTGCGCATGGCACCCGAACTTGCGCGCACCGTGCTCGACCATATGGCCACGGCCGTTGGCTCCGCCCGCGAAGCCGGTGCCGAACCTGTTCTGATTGCCAGCCCCGCAGTACGGCGGCTGGCCAAGCAACTGGCGCAATGCGAAATGAAAAACCTGCCAGTGCTTTCGCTCGGCGAGGTACCCGAATGGGTCAAGGTCGATATTATCAACATGATTCCGGCACCGGCTGTTGCCGCCTAGGCCTGAAACGATAGAAATGGAATACGTAATGGAAACACAGGAACAAAAATCCGAGGCCGCCGTGCCGCGCCAACTGCGGTGCCTGGCCATCGGCAGCGGAAAGGGCGGCGTGGGAAAAACCGTGGTCTCCGTCGGGCTCTCCGTCGCGCTGGTTGAGATGGGCTACCGCGTGTTGCTCTTCGATGCCGACCTAGGCCTTGCGAACGTCGACCTGCAGGTCGGGGTCGATCCCGTGTTCACACTTCAGGATGTGGTCTATGGCGAATGCCCGCTCGCACGGGCCGTGGTATCGGTTCCGAACGCCCCCGATATTTTGGCGGCATCGTCCGGCGTCCGCGAGATGGCGGACATGGGCGAATCGCGCCGCAACATGCTCGTCGACGACCTCATCGCGTTTTCCGCGGGCTATGATTTTTTGATCATCGACACCGAGGCAGGGATTGGCGCCGGTGCCATCGCCTTCCTTTCGGCCATGCCGCAGGTGAACGTGGTGGTGGCGAACGAGCCGACTTCCGTGATGGATGCCTATTCGCTCATCAAGATTCTTTCCCGCCAGCCCGTCCCTCCGGAGATCCGGTTGGTGGTCAGCAGCGTCAGGACCGAGGAGGAGGGGCACCGGCTCGCCGCGCGGCTGAACGAAACCGCCGCGCGCTTCATTGGCCGCACCTTCGAGACGGCCGGGGTGGTGCTGTATGACTCCGTCGTGGGCGACGCCATCCGCGCGCGGCAGAGCGTGGTGCATTTCGCCCCGCAGTCCGCTCCGGCAATTTGCCTGCGCAACCTGGCCCGCTCGGTCGTTTCCGCCAATAAGGCGCGGGAGTTTGGAAAGCCGATGAACCGCAGTGCCTTCGGCAATATGGCCGGAGTGGGGCAGGTCGAATCCGTTAAGGAGGATCGGTCGTGAGTGCGGTGCTGGTCAACCTAGCCATGGTTGCGGGTTTTGTCCTAGGTGTATTCTCGCTGTTGGTTGGGCTTCTGCGGGGCGTGCCGGTTTGGTCGGCGCTGTTCCGCTCCGCCATCGTGCTTGCGGTTGGCACCATCGTGGTCATGGCGTTTTTCCGCTACTTCAGCGTCGTGCTCTTCCGCTTCCTTGCGGAAAAGCTCAAGGAGCATCGCGAGCGGGAAGCCGGCCGGGAACCCGAAGAGGTGCCTGAATAATGATCGGGTTTTCCCCAGCCAAGCCCGCCGTTGCGGCGGCCAAGCCCCACGCGGCGCTTTGGGAGGCGTTCCGGGAGGGTGAGGCTGACGCCGTCGATGCCCTCATCGAGGCCTACATGCCGCTGACGCACCGGGCGCTTGAGCGCATTTCCATCCGGCTGCCGCCCCACATTGCGGTCGATGATCTTTTGCAGGCGGCGCTCGTGGGGCTCTACAAGTCCATCGTCGATTTCGACCCGCAGCGCGGCGTGCCGTTCGAGGGCTATGCCTATCCGCGCATCCGCGGTGCCATTTTCGACGAGCTGCGCTCCAACGACTCCCTCTCCCGCAGCAAGCGGAAGCAGGTGGGCCGGGTGGAGGCCGTCATTGCCGAGTGGATGAAGGATCACGGCGAAATGCCGTCCGAAGAAGAGATCGCCGCGCAGCTGGAGATGAGTGTCGAGAAGTTCAACCAATTGATGGACGAGGCCAAGCCGCTGTGTTCGCTCGATGTCGGGGGCACCGACAACGTGCCGTTGTATGAAACGATTGCGGATTCCAACGGCGCATCCGAGGATGGCGCCCATCGGCACGACCTGCAGCGCCTGCTGCGCATCGGGTTTCGCAAGCTCGACCAGCGCGAGCAAAAGATTCTCTACCTCTACTATTTCGAAGAGCTGCGCCTCAGCGAGATCGCCTTGCTCTTCGGTCTGACGGAAGCCCGGATCTCTCAGATCCACGCGCTGGCCGTCGTGCGCCTGCGCGCGGTGCTGCTCGCCCGTTTCCCCTCCGAGTTCGCGGCCTAGCCCTGTGCATCTTGTCTGAAAACTGCGTACCCCATCCCAATGGTTTCTGTGGCATCGGGACTGCTTTAAACGGGGCATGAACGAAACGATTGAAATCCTAGGCAAGTTGATGGACGCGACGGCGCTCCGCCAAAAGGTGCTTTCCAACAACCTAGCGAATGCCAATACCCCCGGATATGTGCGCAAGGATGTCAAGTTCAGCGCGGCCTTGGCCGATGCGCTGGATGGCGGCATCGAGGACATACGCAAGGTGCGGCCGGAAGTGGTGGTCGACAACGATGCGCCGGTCGACGACCGCGGCAACAGCGTTTCGCTTCAAAAGGAAATGGGCGAGATTGCCCAGAACGCATTGCTCTACGATTTTGCCGCGGAAATGACCGGACAAAAATTCAATCTGCTCCGCAAAGCCATAACAGGAACCAAATAGCGAGGATAGCCATGTCTGAAATCACACTGATGCCGGGAGTCAATATTTCCGCCTCGGGGCTCGATGCCGAGAGCCGCCGGATGGAGATTATTGCCAACAACGTGGCGAATGCCCAGACCACCCGAGGCGCGGATGGAAAGGTCTTCCAGCGCAAGGACATCGTATTCGGGCAGCGGCTCGATGCGGCGCTGGGCGATGGCGACCTCGGCGGCGTCGAAATTCTCGACATTGTTGCGGATTCCTCGCCGGGGCGGCGCGTGTATCGCCCGGGGCACCCGGATGCCGGCGCAGACGGCATGCTCGAAATGCCCAACGTGAATTCGGTGGCGGAAATGGTGGATATGATGAGCGCGTCGCGCGCATTCGAGGCCAACCTTTCGGCCATGAAAACCTCCCGGACGATGGCCTCCAAGGCTCTTGGGATTCTGAGCGGAAAGTAGGGGGATTGTTGTGGATATTTCAGCGTTGTCATTGAATGGGCCTTCGCAACTGCGCCCGATGCCGGGAGCCGCCGTGCACCCGGCTGCCCCGGCCTCCGGACAGGGGTTCGGGGAGTTGCTGACCCACCTTGTGGACAAGGTGGACGGTCTGCAAAAAACAGCCGATTCCTCCGTGGCGGACGTGGTTTCCGGCAAGGTGACCGATATCCATCAGGTGGCCGTGAAGGTGCAGGAAGCCGGTGTGGCGTTCGATTTGATGCTGGGCGTACGCAACCGTCTGATGGATGCGTACCAGGAACTGATCAAGATGCAGGCATAGGGAGTTTGCCGGAATATGCGAGAGTCTTTAAACATGCTATCAAACCAAGTCCGTGAAATCTGGCGCCAGTTCGGCGCTTCGCAACGCATGAGTGTCGTCATGTCGCTCATGGTGGCCGCCGCGGCCTTGGGCGCCTTGCTCTACTGGGGAACCCGGCCGGACTTCCGGGTGCTTTACAGCAACCTTACGCTGACCGACTCGGCGCAGATGCGCGAGAAGCTCGACGAGGCGAAGATTCCCGTCAAGCTCGGCCAGTCCGGCATGTCGATTTCCGTGCCGGCCTCCAAGCTGTACTCCGCACGCCTGATGTTGGCCGCCGAAGGGCTGCCGGGGGATTCCTCCACCGGGTTTGAGCTTTTCGAGCAGCCCAAGTTCGGGCTGACCGACTTTGCGCAGAAGGTGAACTACCAGCGTGCGCTGCAGGGCGAGCTCGAACGCACGGTGACCGCGATGCAGGGCATTCGCGCTGCGCGCGTCATGCTGGTGCTGCCCAAGGAGCATCTCTTTTCCTCCAAGGAGGAGCGCCGCTCGCAGGCGTCGGTCATGCTCACCCTCAATGGTTCCGTCGCGATCAGCGACTCCCAGGTTCAGAGCATTGTCCATTTGCTGGCCAGTTCGGTCCAGAATCTCGACCCGACGCAGGTCACGGTGACGGATCAATCAGGCCACCTGCTGACGCGTTCGCACAGCGCGGATACCGTTATGGAACACGGCAATGAGCAACTCGATGTGCAGGATCGCACAGAGCAGCGCCTAGTGGAAAAGGCGCAGGACATTCTCGACCGTGCGCTGGGCGTGGGCAACTCCATCGTCCGGGTGAGTGTGTTGCTGAACTTTAGCGATACGGAGCAACGCAACGAGATCTTCGATGCCGAGAACCGGGTCGCGACGTCCGAGCGCATTGTTTCCGAAGACAAGTCGGTCGGCGGCGGCCGTGCCGGTGGCCGTGCGGGCATCGTGGCCAACGTATCGGTCGGCAATCCCGCCGACATGAAGTTCGCCACCAGCGGCAACAAGGACAAGACCGAGGAAATCTATATGGAATATGTGGTGCCGTCGAATGTGAGCATGATTCGTCAGAAGGGCGTCCGTGTGGAACAGATTTCGGTGGCCGTCTGTCTCGCGCAGAAGGGGGAGACGATCCGTAGCGAGGCGGAAATCAAGGCCATCTCCGAATTGGTATCGAACGCCTTGGGCGTAAATGCGAAGCGCACGGACACGATCCATGTATCCGAAATGCCATTCGTCGCACCGCAGCAGCCGGCCAAGCTGGACTGGTGGGAGCGGCTGCCCGTTGGCTACGACACGATCTTCAAGGGGATGGGCGGGCTGGTGGCACTGTGCGCTGTTTTCGGCGTGGGCCGCAAGGTAAAGCGCGCCTTGCTGGCCAGCAATCCCTCCCTCGATGCGCCGATTAACGAGGCCCGCGAAGAGGAGCGGGAGCGCATCCTCAAGGAGGAGCCGTTGGGAATGGAAAACCATCTTGAAGTAGTAGGCCAGCTGGCCATGGATAACCCGAAGGCGGTTGCGGCATGGATCACCAATGCCGCGGAATGGAAGGGATAGATGAGTGGAGCAAACGTGGCAGAACAAGCATTGGTTCCCCAAAAAATGTCACCGGAAAAACGGGTGGCAGTTGTGCTCGCCAGCCTGGAGCCGGATGTGGCGGTAAAGGTTATGCGGGAACTCGAGCCGCATATCATGACCCAAGCGGCGGAAAGCATTCGCAGCTTGGGCATTGTGCCCGGCAACATGTTCAGGAAGGCGATTGCCGAAAGCTTGCAGGAACTTAAGGCCTACGGCGACGCGGTGCACGGCGACGATAGCTTGGCGATCGGCTTGCTCAGCAAGGTGGTGGGCGAACAGAAAGCTGCCTCGATGCTTGAACTCGGCCAGATGGCGGGGAACCGCTTTGGCGCGCTAGTCTCGCGCAAGCCGGAAGACATCGCCCGGATGCTTGTCGGGGAATCGTCGAGCGTCGTGGCGGTGGTGCTACGCTTCCTGCCTTCACAGCTGGCGTCCGAAACCCTTTCCCATATCAAAGAGGATGTCCGGCGCAAGGTGGTGGTGCAGATCGCGACCGCCGAGCTACCGCCGGAGCGGGTTATCGACCAGATTGAACAGCATTTGGTGGCGCGGTTGCCGGCTTCGGCTAAAAGAAAGCAGGACGACAAGGAGCGCATCGATGCGCTGGTCTCCATTATGCAGCGATCCTCCAAGGAGGTTGCGGACGCCATGCTCGACGAACTCGGCAAGCAGGACGCTACGCTGGCCGACCTCGTGCGCGACCGGATGTTCGTGTTTGAAGATATCGCCCGTCTGGACGATGCGTCGGTGCGGCGGATCATGCAGGAACTCGACAACGGGGTTCTTTCCACGGCGCTGCGCAAGGCTTCGGACGAGGTGCGCGAACGCTTCCTCAGCAACATGTCGCGCCGCGCGGCCGACGGCCTTCAGGAAGAAATGGAATATGCCGGGAAGATGCCCTTCTCGGAAGTGCTCGCCAAGCAAAAGCAGGTCGTGCAGGTGGCGCGGTCGCTGGCCGAGCAAGGCGAAATAAAGATTGGTGCGCAGGAGGAGGAATATGTCTAGCGCGATTGTTATCGATGCCAATGTGCTCGCCTTCGTTCCGTCCAGTGCCGGCGAAGAAACCTACGGGTCTGGCGAAACGGTTGACACTGCGGCGCTGGAGCGCGAACTCCGCGCTGAACTGGAGGCCGAATACGAGCAGCGGCTGGAGGGCGAGCGCCAGCGCTTCGATCAGGCGCTGAACCAGTGCACAACCAACTTCGACTGCTGCATTGGATCCCTGCGCAAGGAGATCCAGGTCAACGTGGTCGACCTGTCCATCCGCTTGGCGGAAGTCATTGTCCGGCACGAGCTGCCCGACCGGGACATGCTGCACAACCTGATCGTGAAAACCCTCGAACCCGTTTCGGATTTGAAGGGCGCCCTGGTGCGCATCAGTTCCAGCGATTGGCAGTTGTTTGGCGAGCAGATCAGCAATGGCGACCATCTCGGTGTTGGCAGTAGTGTGCAGTTTGCCGAAGACCCGAACCTCTCCGTCGGCGATGTGATTGTGGAGAGCCGCAATGGCATTTTCGACGCCCGCTTGAATGAACGCCTTAAGCTTTTAAAGGAAACACTACATGAACGCAGTGGCAGAAAATCCTCGTAGCTTGCTGAGCTTTGACAACCTGCTTCAAGGGTTGGAAGCCTCGACGCTGGCGCGCTCGGAAGGGCGCGTGGTGGAGGTGGCCGGGCTTATCGTGAAGTCGGTCGGGCCGCACGTCTCGATTGGCGATTTGGTATGGATCGAACCGCTCTATGGCGATAGCCATCGGCGGACTCCATGCGAGGTGGTGGGCTTCCACGACCGCTATGTGATGTCCATGCCGGTGGAGCGCCTGGGTCGCGTGCACCCGGGAGCGCGCGTGATTCCCGGCGGCCGCATAAAGGTCGGTGTTGGCCGCGAACTGCTCGGGCGGGTGGTTGATTTTATGGGCCGGCCGATCGACGACGGGCCGGAGTTGCAGGGGCTGCGGCAAGTGGACATTGAACGCGATGCGCCGCTGGCGATGACGCGCCAGTCGCTTTCTTCGGTTTTCGAGACCGGCGTCCGCGCCATTGATGGCGTGCTGACGCTGGCGAAAGGGCAGCGTATTGGAATCTTTGCCGGCAGCGGCGTGGGCAAGAGCGTGCTGATGGGCAGCCTGGCGCGCAATGCGCACTCGGGCGTGAATGTGATTGCGCTCATCGGCGAGCGCGGCCGCGAGGTGAAGGAGTTTATTACCCGGAATCTGGGCGAGGAGGGGCTGCGCCGCACCGTGGTGGTGGCCGTCACTTCCGACCAGTCGCCGGTCAGCCGCCTGAAGGGCGCTTCGACTGCCATGACGATAGCCGAATATTTCCGTGACCAGGGAGAAGACGTGATGTTGATGATGGATTCGGTGACGCGCTATGCCATGGCGCAGCGCGAGATCGGGCTGGCGGTTGGCGAGCCGCCAACCACGCGCGGCTATCCGCCGAGCGTATTCAGCCTGCTGCCGCAGTTGCTGGAGCGCGCGGGCGCATCGGACAAGGGAACCATTACTGCTTTTTATACCGTGCTGGTTGAATCCGACGACATGAACGACCCGATCGGCGACAGTGTCCGGGGGATTCTCGATGGCCACATTGTGCTCTCGCGCAAGATTGCCTCGATGGGCCACTATCCGGCCATCGACGTCCCGGTTAGCCTGAGCCGTTTGATGAGCGACATTGCAACGCCCACGCACAAGGATCTCTCGTCCAAGCTGCGGTCGCTGCTGGCGGTCTACCAAAAGGCGCAGGACCTAGTGAACGTGGGCGCCTACGTGCCGGGTAGCAATTCGCAGATCGACGAATCGCTCCAGCGCATCGACGGCATCAATGCCTTTCTGCAGCAGAATCCCGATGAACGCGAAGGATTCGACGCCATGCTGGATCAGCTTAAGGCGGTGCTGGAATGAAGAAATTCTCCTTCTCCTTCCAATACCTGCTGGATGCGCACCGTGCCAAGGAGCAGGCCGCCGAGTATGCCTTGCACAAGGCCGCCGCGGCACGGGCGGAAACCGAATCCATGCTGAAAACCCTGACGGAGACGCGTGAGCAGCAAACCCAGGTGTTTGAGGAAATGCAGGGTGTGGTTAGGCGTGCGGACTATACGGCCTATCTCCGCGCCATCGATGTTAGCGATCAGGAAGTTGCAGGGCTTGAAAAAGAACGTTGCAAACAGATCGAAGTCGTAGAGGGGTGCCGCACAGCGCTCCGCAAGGAAGTGACCTCCCGGCGCATTCTTGAAAACCTTTTTGAACGTGAAAAAAATGAATGGGCCGATGCTCTCCAGAGCGAGGAGCAAAAGCAGATGGACGAATTGGCTGTGGTTCGTTGGAGCAGGCAGGAGAGTAGGGCATGAAGGTACTGTGTTTATTGTTGAGTTTGGTGGTCGCCATTTTATCCGGCCTGCTGGTTTTTACCGCCGCATCCGGGCACTTGCCGATGGCGGAGGCCGCTGCGGAGGAGACCATGCCCTCGATGGAGGAGGCCAAGCTTGTCAACCCGCTGATTAGTTCTCAGATCGGTCTAATCGACGAGTTGGTGGAGTCGCTACAGGTGGCGCACGAAGAGCTGGATACCGCGAAGCTGCGGCTCGATAAGCGCGAGAAAAACCTCCAGGAGCTGTATGTCACCTATCTCAAGCTGCGGCAGGAGACCAGTATTTTGATCGATGATTTGGAAAACCGGCTCGTCAAGGTGGACGAGGAGGAGTTCAAGAATTTCAAGAAGCTGTCCGGGGTCTATTCAAAGATGGAACCCTCTTCGGCGGCGCAGTCGCTCAAGCATATGGAGTCCGAGCGGGTGGCGCTGATCCTAAGCCAGATGGAAAGCCGCGCCATGGCGGCCATTATGGACGAGGCCGTGTCGACCTCGGTGGACGGTAGCGAATTTGTGGCTCAGTGGTCGGATGCGATCCGGCGGCTGAACGAAGGGAAGGACGAAACATGATGCTGGATGTGGAGGTCACTTTGAATTTCGCGTCCAAGGCGCAGAAGAAATCCGCGGATGGAGCGGACAGCGAGGGTGTTGCCGAATTCATGGCTTTGCTGGGCGGCCAGATGGACGCTGGCGAGGCCTCTCCGTGTTTGGACGGCGCCCCGCCCCGGAAACCGGCCAAGGATACGGACGCACTGCTGGCGGGTGATAAACCGATGGATGCCGAGGACGTTTTCGATGATGTGTTTATTCCGGTTGCGAACCATCCGGCTTTCCAGCGGTCGGCGCCGCGCCCGCTGCCCGAAGCGGCCGTGGAGCCCGAACCGGCGGTACCGCTGGCGGTACTGGATGGCAAGGCGACGGTTCATTCCGCTGAAAGTCCGCGTCCGCCCGTCCAGGTGGAGACGTCCGTGCCGCAAGCCAGTCCGGTGAACGAAAAAACCGTTCGCCTTGAGGAGCTGGCCGAGCGGTTCGACCAGCGGCTGCTGTCGATGGTCCTGCGCAATGAGAAGGTGATGCGGATTACAGTGCAACCCGCCACCATGGGGCGTTTAACGATTCTATGCACGGAGGAAAACTCGACCCTGTCGGTTGAGATCGTTGCCCAGACCAGCGGGATTCGGGATTTGATTGCCGGGCAGGAGGATGCGGTCCGGCGCCTGATGCAGGAGCATGCCGTTGAGCTGGGAAGCTTCGATGTCTTGCTGGATCAGGGACAGGGCGGAAGCCGGTATTTTGGATCCCGTCATTGGGATGGCCATGGCACCGCCCCTGCTTCAAACGAGGATGGAGATCCGCAACCCATGCAGGTGGTACACAAAGGCGGCGCGGTTTCGCTGATCGCTTAAGGAGCTAGTACGATGGAAATACAGAGTCTTTATGAAACGACCAATGCGACGACGGAAGTCCTGACCGGGCAACCCGGCGGCGCTCTGGGCAAGAACGAATTCCTTCAGATGCTTGTGACGCAGATGCAGAATCAGGATCCGATGAATCCAATGGATAATGCGCAGATGACCGCGCAGCTGGCACAGTTCAGTGCACTTGAGCAGATGGAAAATCTGAACTCCCAGTTCGAAGGGTTCCAGCAAAGTTCCACCGCCGCGATGTCGCTGATGAACTCCGGCAAGCCGGTGGTGATGGAGCTGATCGATGGTTCGACGGTTGAAGGTATACTGGAAAAGGTTCAATGGATGGGCGGAGAGACGCAGTTCGTGGTGGATGGGGCAATCTATTCCAGCGGAAATGTAACTAGTTTGCAGACGGGCGAGCCAGTGGCCGGTTCTGCGGAAGAAGCGGCCGAAGCGCCGCAAGGAGAAGTACGATGATTAATAGTATGTGGAGTGGAGTTTCGGGATTACGTTCGCATCAAACGAGCATGGATGTGATCGCTAACGATATTGCCAACGTCAATACGATTGCATTCAAGCATAGCAACGTGTCGTTTAAGGACACCTTCTATAAATCGCTGTCGAATCCCGAAGCGGGAACGGCTGGGAAACAGGTTGGCCTAGGTGTTTCCGTCGGGAAAATAACGAAGGATTTCGCTGGAGGCATGTTGCAACAAACCGGCGTGCCCAGCCATATGGCGATTTCGGGCGACGGTTTTTTTGTGATGAAGGATGCTTCGGGACAGCAAACCTCCTATACGCGCGCCGGCAATTTTGAACTTAGTTATGATTCGAATTCGGACCGGCTGAACCTGCTCGGGGTGGACGGAAAGTTTTTGTACGGGACCAGCGGCGCGGCCGGTGGATCGGGAGGAACCATGATCTCCCTGCCGTCGGATATCCAGGATTTGATGATTTCGGGAGAGGGCGTGATTTCTTATATTGATGGGACGGGTACGCTGGTTGAAGATGCGTTTACCGTGGACATCGCCGTTTTTGCCGGGCAATCGGGGCTGACCCAGATTGGCGGCAACCAATATGTGGAAACGCCGGCTTCCGGCTCGCCGGTATTTACGTCTACCGATTATCAAGTGCTACAGAGCCATTTGGAAAACTCGAACGTGGATCTGGCGAGGGAGTTTACCGAAATGATCGTGGCCGAGCGCGGCTTCCAAGCCAACGCGCGGACAGTGACCACTTCGGATTCCATGCTGCAAGAGCTTTTGAATCTAAAACGCTGATTTTGACCAATAGGAGTAGGACATGATTAAGGTAACAGACCTGCACGGTTCCGAGTATTTGCTGAATGCGGAGCAGATCGAGAAGGTGGAGCAAAACCCGGACACCCAGATCGTGCTGCTGAACGGGCACCGCTACTACGTGCGCGAATCTATCGATGAGCTTGTGGCGCGGGTCGTCCAGTACCGGGCGGACTGCGACGTGGCCAAGGTCTTGCGGGCGGCCGACGGGCGCGGGGAGTAAACTATGGATATTGGAAGCATAGCCGGGGCAGTGTTGGGATGGTTGCTGGTCTTCGTTGCCATCGCGATGGGCGGGGGAAGCGGTTTTTTCAACGCGCCTGCGGTTCTGATTACCGTGGGCGGCGCCATTGCCGCAACACTCATCCACTACCCGCTGCCGCACGTGATGGCGGTGGCCAAGGTGGCCCGCAAGGCTCTGTTCATGAAGGAGCAGGACTATATGACGCATTACGAACAGCTCACCGACTTCGCCGTACGCGCCCGTCGCGATGGCCTGCTGGCGCTGGAGAGCGACATTGAGCAGATCACCGACCCCTTCATGAAAAGGGGGTTACAGATGGCGGTGGACGGCAACACCATGGAAGTGCTACGTGCGGTGCTCGAAGACGATCTGGCCGCCATGCAGGAACGCCATATTGTAGGGCAGGGAATCTTTAAGGCTCTGGGCAACTATGCGCCGGCGTTCGGGATGATCGGCACCCTGGTGGGTCTGGTGGCCATGCTGCAGAACATGTCCGACCCGAAATCACTGGGCAGCGGCATGGCGGTCGCTTTGTTGACCACCATGTATGGTGCGATGGTGGCCAACCTCGTGGCGCTGCCGACGGCCGGAAAGCTTGAACAGCGCACGCAGGAAGAGGTGGGGCTCAAAACCATGGTGATCGAAGGCATTGTGGCCATTCTGGAAGGGCATAGTCCGCGCATTGTGGAGGAAAAGCTCCGGGCCTTTATTCCGCCAGCCATCCGCCAGAAAACCATCAAGGAATAATACGGGGAATCCCATGCGCCAACGCAGAGAACCAGAGCCGGAAGGCTGCCCCCTGTGGGTCGTGACTTTTGGCGACTCCATGTCGCTGCTGGTTACGTTCTTCGTGATGTTGGTGTCGTTTGCCGACTTCGAGGAGCACTCCCTGCAAAACATGCTGGGCGCTCTGAAAGGGGGCTTGCGCGCGGTTCCGCTTCCCATGGCGACGGTGGTGGGTCGCGTCGACACTCCGCAGGAAACGGAGGCCAAGGAGGATGTGGTTTCCACGGATGCGTCGGTCTCGGTGGTTGAGTCCAGCCAGGAGGTGTTGCGGGATCAGCCTGCAAAGAACATTATTAAACCCAACTCGCTCGACTACTACCTGCATCTACTCAAGAGCGGGGTTTCGCTGGTGATCACGCGCAATTCCGTGTTCGAATCGGGCACCGCCGAGCTGGCGGCGCCTGACCACGAAGTATGGGAGGTGGTCGCCGATTTGATGCACTTGGAGGAGAGCGAAATCCGCATTGCCGTCACGCTGCCCGAGAATGTTGTTGTCCGGCTGCGGGACTATACCACCTCGTGGGGGCTGGGCATCGAGCAGGCGCTTGCCGTGCAGGAGCTGCTGTTCCAGACCGGTGGCGACTGCGGGAAAATGAGCACCTCCGTCCGGGTCGTCAAGAACATGCCCCACGGAGAGGCCGCGGAGGGCACCGTTGAAATCCGTTTTATCGGCGCGACCGAATTGAAGATGAATGCCATGCCCAGAAAAATCTTGCGCGGGATATGGCGCGAGCAGGACACGACCGAAAAGGGGCAGGGCCATGGCCAGAAAGATTAACAGACCGAAGGAGGAGCTCGCGCCTTCCTACTTTGTCCAGTATTCCTCGCTATGGTGCATTTTGCTCGGTTTCTTCGTGATGCTGCTCAGCCTGGGCAGCACCCAGATGGGGCCGGGCGCCGATGGTCTCGGCGAGGTGCGCGATGCCTTTGGCAGCACCGGCGGCCTGGGCTTGATGCCCTTCGCCAAGAACGCGCTTTTTGGCCGGCACGACGGCGGCGCCAGCTCATTCCGCATCCGCAAGAGCGCCCCCAAGCAGATGATGGAGGTCAACGGCTACATCCGAGGCATGCTCTGGAAAAAGGGTCTGTCCGGCATCTCGATGATTTCCGTGGTGCATTCCCGTAATTCCTCAACCGTCATCCTGCGGATTCCGGTTACGTTCCGCGGCAATGAGCATCTGGACCGGGAGTCGGTCAAGCTGCTCGAAATGTTGGGGGAGGTGTTTCTCAGTCTGCGCCAATACGACATGGAGGTCATGGTGGTTTGCGACGACGCTCCGGATCCGGCGTCCTGCCAGCGAGTGGCGCTACTGCGCGCCGCGGTGGTTGCTCGTTTTCTCACCGAAGTTGCGGTGTTGTTGCCGGAACGTGTACAGGCGGTTGGATTTTCCGACACGCAGCTCCTTGACCTGCATGGCATCGAGCATGTTAATGGACATGTATTGATCTCGATTAAACAGGAAAACCCATAGTGGGATAGAATTTAAACCGTAGGGATAGGAGTGTTACATGGCTGAAGACAAAGACAATGTGAAAGACGTGCCGGGCGACGGCGCTGCGAAGAAAGGCAAGGGAGGCGTCCTGATTGCCGTGCTGGGGGTTGTATTGATTGTGGGCGGCATTGGAGCCGGGCTGGTGCTGGGCAAGCAGTCGCGTCCGACGGTTGCCGGGCCAAGGAAAAAAACCGACACGCCAGTGATTGTCCAGTTCCAGGATCTCTATGTGAATATTGCGGAAACGAAAGCCACCCGCGTGCTGAAGCTCACCGTGGTGCTCGAACTGAGCGAGGAAAAGCTCGCCATCCCCCTGGAGGCGCACCGGGCCATTATCCGCGACCTGATGTCCGAAGCGGCCTCGCACATGACGATCGAGGAGCTCGAAGGCCGCAACGGGCGCGGCATCCTCAAGCGCGAAATCAAGAACCGCGTAAACGACTTGCTGCGCAATCGGATGGTCGGCGCCGTGGTCGCAGTCTATTTTTCCGATTTCTTAATCCAGTAGACCCATGGTTGATCAAGAACAAAACCTTTCGCCCGACGAGATGGCCGCCTTGCGCGATGTGGCCGCGCCGGAAAATGCCGCGGCCGATGCCGGGGAGCAAGCCGCCCGCGTCCGGGTGATGTCGTACAACTTTCGCCAGCCCGGTCGGCTGAGTACCGCCCAGCTGCGTGCGCTGAAGATGGTGCATGAGTTTTTCGCCAAGCGCCTCTCCGAGGAACGCCCGGGCGGTGTCAACCTTCCGTTCGAGCTGGGTCTGTTATCGGTGGAAACCGTTTCGTACAGCAATTTCATGGGGTCGCTTGGAAACCCGTGCTTCATGGCGCAGCTTTCCAGCCGCTTTGAGCAGCCCGTCCTGATGGAAATGGATCTTTGCGTGGTTCGTGTGCTCGTGTCGCGCATCCTTGGGGATATCGACGAGGCCGACGTGCAAGCCCGGGCGCTGACCACCATCGAACAGGCGATTGCCGGGAACTGGCTCAAAGGCCTCCTGCCCCTGCTGGGGGAATCCTGGGCGCTGTCGACCCCGGTTGATTTTGGGCTTAAAAGCATCGAATGCGATCCGCGGTTTGTGCAGGTGATGCCCGACGACAGTCCGGTCGTGAGCCTAACCTTCCGGCTGCAGGTTGGAGCCACGAAAGGGCAACTTACGCTGTGCTATCCCCTAGAACCCCTCCAGGAACTGCTCGAAGGCATGAGCCTGCGGATGAGCGGGGGCGACGACGAGGACGACGGCATCGAACAGGGAGGCGACCGCATCCTGGCCTCCTTGAAGCGGGTTCCGTTTGAACTGCGTGCAGAGCTGGGGCGCTGCTCCATACGGGCCAGCCAGCTCGCTTCGCTTAAGAAGGGCGATGTGCTCTGCCTGGACCGGTCGATCCACGATCCGGTGGACGTGCTTCTAGGGCGCAATGCGGTGTTCGAGGCTAACCTAGGAAGAAAAGGCGACAACCTGGCCCTGCAGCTGCGCAGCCGGTGTACGGGCAGATAACGATTTAGGAGACCATGCAATGAGTGAAGAAATGGATATGGAACAAAAAGCAGCAACAGCAGATCAAGTCGATGTGCACCTGGTTTCGCCAGCCCCGCTGAACGAACCCGCCGAGGGTGCTTCCGAGGTGTCCGAAGAGGTCAACCTCAACATGATCATGGACATCCCGGTCGATGTGCACGTCGAGATCGGTCGCACCAGCCTGCCTGTCAGGGATTTTCTCCGGCTCGGCGTGGGGTCGGTGTTGCAGCTTGATCGGCTCGTGGGTGAATCCGCAGACCTGATCATCAACGGCCAGCTCGTTGGCCGGGGCGACGTGGTTGTGGTGGACGAGACCTTTGGCATCCGCATTTCCGAACTGGCGGGTGAAAAGGAACGGATGTCTTTCTGATGATATTTCCCCAAGCGGTGGATTTATGCCCGGCGGTCCTGCATGTGTTTATGCTGGGCCGTTTTTATTTCCAACTCCGTTGGAATTCCCATGGATTGGAAATACATTCTGTGGCATCGCCCCTGCTTCAAAGGGGGCATGAACTCAGGATTTTATAATGCGGCCATACGGATGGCCACGGGCAGCGTGCAGGACATGGAAGTCCATACCGAAAATCTGGCAAACAGCAGTATGCCGGGATACAAGCGCCTGGAGTCGAGTCATTCCGCTTTTGCCGATGTGTTGGATACGCAGGTTGGGGCGGCGGAAAAGCCGGCCAACCCGATTTCCGTGAACCATACCCAGGGGGCGTTGCGCTCCACGGGGCGCTCGCTCGATTTTGCGATCGAGGGGGATGGCTTTTTCGTGGTTTCGGACGGCAATCAGGAATTCTACACACGGAATGGAGGCTTCCGTATTTCGGCGGATGGAATGGTCGTGAATTCTCTGGGCATGGCCGTGCAGACCGCCTCCGGCGATCTTCAAATCCCCCGCGGCAATAACGCCGAACAGCTGGAGATCGACGACGAATTAAACCTGCGGGTGGGCGGTAAGGTGATTGCCCGGCTACAGGTGGTTGCCGTGGAGGATGCCGCCGCGCTGGAGCAGGCGGGCACCACTCTGTTTGTGAACAACGGCGCCGAGACCATCGATGCCGAATGCAAGGTGTTGAACGGATTTCTGGAACAGAGCAATACCACGGTTTTCGAGGAAATGGTGGGCATGATGACCACCATGCGCAACTACGAGGCGTGCCAAAAAATGCTGCGCACCGTAGATGACGCGGAAGAAAAGATGATGAACAAGCTCGTTTAGCGAGCAAAGGAGAACGTTATGGAAAGAGCAATGTGGTCGGCGGTTACAGGGATGAGGGCATCGGAAATGTCGCTCGACAACATCGCCAACAACCTCGCGAACATCAACACCACGGCCTACAAGCCGGGGCGGGTGGCGTTCCAGGACATGTTGTACACGACGTTGACGACTCCGGGCGCCACGAATGGCGATAGCGAAATTCCGGGCGGCATCCAGCTGGGGCACGGCACCAAGGTGGCGGAAGTCTCGAAGCAGTTTACCCAGGGCGCGTTGCGGGAAACCGGCGGGGATCTGGATCTGGCCATCGAGGGGCAGGGCTTCTTCGAGGTGGTCCTGCCGGACGGCACCTCGGCCTACACCCGCGACGGTTCTTTCCGGGCGACATCGACGGGAGAGGTGGTTACGGTGGAAGGCTATCGCGTGGCGAACTTTCCGGCCATTTCCAGCGGCACCACCGAGGTGACGGTTGCGCCGGACGGTTCGGTTACCATGATGGTGAACGGTTCCTCGGTTTCGGGGCAGCAGATTTCGCTGGCGCGCTTCGCCAATGCCGAGGGGCTGCGTAGCATGGGGCACAACCTTTACATGGAAACCGAGGCCAGCGGCTCGGCTGAAAGCGGCCTAGTGCCCGGCGAGAACGGCATGGGGCTGATCATGCAGCGCTATCTGGAGACCTCCAGCGTGAATGCGGCCGAAGAGCTTGTGAACATGATCCTAACCCAGCGCGCCTACGAGGCGAACTCGAAGGCCATCAAGGCCAGCGACGAAATGTCTGCCATGGCGAACAATCTACAGAGGTAGCAATATGAAACGTTTATCAATCATCCTGGCACTCTTGTGCGGCTTGGCTGGAAGCCTTCGGGCAGGGACGGTCCTACACCTGAAGAACACCGTCGAGGTCAGCAGCAAGGATGTCTTGCTCGGCGACCTAGTGGTGGATTCAACACTCATTCCCGTGGAATGGATCACCCGCCGCGTCATGGCGGCGCCGCCGGCGGGCGAGGTGGCCTACCACGCGCTCACCGCCGTGGCCCACGGCCTTGCGCGCTTCGACGACATGACCCGTGTGACGCTCAGCGGCGAGCCGGTCCTCACCATCTCCCGCCGCGACCGCCGCGTGGAGAAGGAGGAATTCTACCAGCCGTTGCGCAACTATTTGGAAAAAACAGAACCTTGGAAGAGCAACGACCTCGATGTCCACGTGCTGAGCATCCCCCGGAATACGCGCATCCCCGCCGGGGAAACCACCTACCGGATTACACAGGTCGACCAGAAGACATCGAAGGGCTATAGCCTGGCCTATGTCTCCGTGATCGTGGATGGCGTCGAGGAAGTCGAAGTTCCGGTGGGTATCGAAATTCAGTTCCTGAGCGAAGTGTGGGTGGTTGCGCGGAATCTCGAGCGCGGGCACATTCTCGAAGAGTCCGATTTGCGGAGCGAAATGCACGTGGTCGATTCAATCGGAAACTATCTGTCGAGTAAGGAGCTCGTGACGGGACACGAAGTCACCCGCGCGCTTTCCGTCGGCAACCTGTTGCGCCGCAATGCGGTTGGTAAGCCCCTGTGCGCCAAGCGCGGCGACTGGGTGGCGATTAACGCGCTGGGTAGCAACCTGCATATCACCTTGCGTGGAAAAGCGATGGCCAACGGTCGCCTCGGCGATCGTATCATGTGTGTTAACGAACGTTCCCTGCGCCAGGTGCTGGTCGAGCTGACCGGTTCGGGCCACGGGGTGTTGGTCCGGTTGTAGGAGGAATCATGAAACGAATCATTGCTTGTGCAATATGTGTGGTAGCGACCGCCGCCGCGGAAGAGGATGGGTTGGTCAAACGGTTGTATGCCGACCGCACCGCCCGCCAAGTCGGGGATCTGGTAACCATCAGAATTGAGGAGCAGTCCTCGGTCCAGAAGGATTCCTCCAACGACCGATCCAAGTCCGTCGGCGGCAATATGGCGTTCAACTTTCCCGGCATGGAAGCCAACGGGAAGGCGATGTGGGATGCGCTCACGCTACCCGAATGGACGGTCGCCGCCTCCAAGAATTTTTCAGCCACGGGCGGCAAGACGACCTCCGACGCGTTTTCTGCATCGATCACGGTGCACATCACCGAGCAACTGCCGAACGGCAACCTGATGATTGTCGGCGACCGCAAGGTTAATATCGATGGCGACATTATTCTATTCACCCTCAGCGGAATGATCCGGCCCGACGATATTAACCGGTCGAATACTGTGCTTTCCTCTCGGATTGCCGCCGCATCCATCACCTATGAAACCGTGGGCGAGTTTGGCAAGAGCCAGCGCAAGGGGCTGTTCTCGCGCGCGCTGGACTGGATCATCCCATTTTAGGAACCTATGAAAAAAATGATGCAAAAAACCGCTAGATGGATGCTGCCGCTGTGCTGCGTGGCCTTGGTTCTTCCGCCCGGCCCGGTGGACGCGCAGATTGGCGCGGCGCAGGTCCGGCTCAAGGATCTGGTCCGGATCCAGGGTGTCGAGCGCATCGATCTCGTTGGATACGGTGTGGTCGTTGGTTTGAACAAGACCGGCGACAAGGATATTGAACTGGTCAAGCGCACCGTCTCGAACCTGATGAAGAATTTCAATATATTCATCGATCCGAGCGATATCACCAGTAAGAACGTTGCGGTCGTCATGATCACCGCATCGGTCGAGCCGTTCCATCGGAGAGGCGACCGGGTCGGCATCCAAGTGGCATCCATGGGCGATGCCTCGTCCTTGCAGGGCGGTATATTATTGATGACCCCGCTGCTGGATTCCGACGGTAAAACGTATGCCGTGGCACAGGGCGCTTTGATTGTAGGCGGCTACAGCGCCGGTGTAAGCGGTCCTGGCGGTGCTACCGAAACAAAGAATTTTCCGACGGTGGGCCGCGTGCCTAACGGCGCAACCCTGAAATTCGACCACGATGTCGAGTTCATCAAGGAAGGTCGGCTCGAACTCGTGCTGCTCCATCCGGACTTCACCACAGCGCAGCGTATTGCCGAGGTGGTTGCTTCAGTCTCTCCAGCCGGATCGATTGCCAAGGATGCCGGAACGGTAAGTGTTGCGATCCCGAACGATGTCCTCGAAGTCGGGCTGACCAGCCAGTTCATCTCAACGATCGAGACGCTGCGCGTCACCCCCGACCGCCGCGCCCGAGTGGTGGTCAACGAGCGTACCGGAACCGTGGTGCTCGGCGGCGAAGTCATGATCAGCACAGCGATCGTGGCGCACGGCAACCTGACGGTGCGGGTGGGGTCGAGTCTTGGTGTTTCCCAGCCTGGAGCCTTTTCCCGCGTAGGCGAAACGGTGGTTGTTGAAGATGTGCAAGTGGAGGTGAGGGATGAACCCGCCAAGATTATGGTAATGTCTCGCACCACCAGCGTGCAGGAACTCGCTGATGTACTCAACCAGCTCGGCGCGTCACCGCGCGACCTGATCTCGATCCTCGACGCCTTACAGAATCTCGGTGCGTTACAAATGGAACTGATTACCCTTTAGGAGGGGTTATGAACACAATGGCAATATCGGAAATCAGTGCAAATACCGCCGCCATAAAGGAGCAGCAAACGCTGAAAGAGGCCTGCGATGGAATGGAAGGGTTGTTCCTGAAGATCCTGCTCAAGGAAGGCATGCAAAGCATGCTCGAAAATGCAGAGGGGCATTCGGCCGCCGCCTTGGGCTATGCCTTGGAACAAACCGCCGAAGAGATTGCGCGTGATAGCGATACCGGCATTGCCGACGGCATTTACGCACAGCTTTCCGCAAACCTATAGATAACCGGAGAAATGCAATGAAAGATCACCATCTGGCGATCATGCTAGGGGAACTTGAGACCGCGGCGAAAGAGCTGCAGGCCAGTTTGCTTTCGCGCGATACCGAGGGCATCTGGAGCAACCTAGCCAAGCAGGAGCAGTCGGTTGGAAAACTCGACCGCTTCCACCGCGAATCAGCGGTCGGACTGCAGGGCGAAACTCGACGGAATCCTGAAATCCGCCAGCTGCTCATGCGCAGCCAGGCGGTGGTGCAGGCCAACCGCGCCTTGACCCAACGGTTCTTGGATGTGATAGACCAAACGCTGTCGCGCCTCGGTGGCGACGGTTCCCAAACCTATTCCGGCCATGGCGCCTCCTCGGTTCGGAGAGCGCCTGTGCTCGTGCGCCAACAAGGATGATGAACCCATGGCTGGACTGAACGATCTTCTCTATCTCAGCGGCAGTGGGCTCGGCGCCTACCAGAGCCAAATCAACGTCTACAGCAACAACATTGCGAACGTAGGCACCAGCGGCTACAGCCGCCGTACGCTCAGCCTTGAAACCGCCATACCCAGCAATGGGCTGGGCATGGGCGTCCAGACGGGCGCAGTGGCGCGACTCTACAATATAATGGGGCGCAACGCGCTGCTGCAGGAGCTACCGAATGCGAGCTACCACGCCGAAATGGCGGCCTTTCTTTCCGATCTCGAATCGCTCCTAGGCGGCGGGGTCGGCGGCTTGGACGAGGCCTTGGGCAATTTCCAGGCCGCACTGCAAGATGCCATTGCCTCCCCGGATGATTTGGCCGCGCGCACCGCGCTGCTGCAAAGGGCTTCCTCGCTCGCTTCCGAACTGAACCAGATCGATGGCGCGCTGGCGCAGGTGGATAATCTGTGGGGCGCGACGGCGGACGTGGTCGGCGAGGTCAATGCGCTCACCTCCCAGCTACAGGAATTGAACAAGAACATCGCCCGGGCCGAGGCCGCAGGGCGTTCCGTCCCGGATTTGCTCGACCAGCGCGACCAGCTCGTGCAGGAGTTGTCCTCGAAGGGCAACATTTCGGTTTCGCCGGACTACCGGATCACCTTGGGCGGGCAGGAGCTGGTCTCCGCCGATGGGCTCAACCAGCAGGAGCTTTTGCTGGGCGGCGCAAACGCCTTTTCCGTGAATGGCGCGGACATCACTTCTTCGATTACCGGCGGCAAGCTGGCCGCGCTGGTGGTCGCGCAGGATACGGTCGCCGCGCTACAGGGCAAGGTTGATCTCCTGGCTGCCACGCTGATTTCCGAAACCAATACCGTTTTCGCCGCCGCCTACAACCTGCAGGGCGAACGTCCGGCCGATCTAGGCTACTCCTTCTTTACCGGATTGTCCGCAGGCGACATCGCGGTGGATGCAACCTTGTACGACCCAACGAATCCGATGGGGACCCGTCCCGAATGGGTGGCCTTGGCGGCCACGCGCGCAAGCGCCGGACCGCCGCCGGTGCCCAACACGGGCGACAACACCGTCGGCCAGGCGCTCTACGATCTGCTGCAGGCGCCGAACGCCGCGCTGGGCGGGCAGGCGATTTCCAGCTATTGGACGCAGGTCGAAACCACGTTGGCCGGGGCGGTGCAGGAGGAAACGCAACTGGCGGCAAGCAGTCTGGGCGTTGTGGAAATGTTCGACAACCAGATGCTTTCGGTCTCCGGCGTCAATCTGGACGAAGAACTCTTGAACCTGATGGGCGCGGAGAAGGCCTACGAGGCCTGCGCGCGGGTCATGACCACGGCAAACAGCCTGCTGGATACGCTTATCAATTTGGGACGTTAAATAAAACGAAAGGTAAACCATGAAAAAGAAGACAAAGCAAAAAACGAAGCGAGGAAACAAGCCGGCCGAAGCTCCGGTTAAAGGGAGTCTGGAAGCGTTGTCCGAATATTTCGGATCCTACCTCTCCGCGCTGGAAGTTGTTAGCGCCCTAGTATATCCGGAAACAAATCCACGGACGAAATCAATCTAATGATAGCTGATGTTGGGAGCTTTGAAGAGACTTTTCTGGAAGCTGACGCAATTTTTAGCTACGAATAGAGCGATGAATGAACCGAAAATAACCGAACTTACGAAGTCAGGGCATGACGGAGCCTCCGACCATGTTGGACGGGAGATGCTGATTTGATGGCGATTGCGGGTACAGGTTTATGCGGCGTCGCGGTAGTAGTACGAAATAATTCCGCCGAGCCGTTTTTCCCGTTTGATTTCGCCTTTGTCCGTCGGTGTGAAGTCGGGGCGAAGAACCTTGTTTCCAATGTCCACACCCTGATGAGGGCGATGGTTGTGATAGTACGTAAGCCATTCTCGATTAATGTAGTCCAACTGCTTCTTGCTGAAGCAGAAAAAGTGGTTAAGGCACTCCCTCTTAATTTTTCCAATGTAGCATTCGCAAAATGCATTCGCCATGGGGGCACGCACCGGAGTCTTGGTAATTACGGTTCCCGAGCTATCCCAAAAATCATCGAATCGTACCGTGAATTTCGTATCGCGGTCACGAATCAAGTGCGTCGCTTGAATGCCGAGGTCCTGAAGCCACATGGAAGCATTTCTGGCTTGTTGAAGTACCCACTCCTCGGTGGGATTAAACGTGGCCGGACTCATGAAAACCCGGCGGCTTCCGATGTGAATAAACACCAGAACATAAGCATCAACCCATCCTCTCCAAGTAAGGACGGGCTTGGTGAAAAATTCGGTGGCGACCAATGTGTCGATGTGGGAGCTGATAAACTTCTTCCAATTGCTCGGCTGATGTCTCCTCTCCTTGTCCGGGACAGGGTGATGTCCAGCTCGTTTCAAAATATCACTGATCGTCGTGATCCCAACTTTAATCGAAGGTGGGTCTAATTCCCCGATGCTTGCGTCGTACAAACAAAATTGAAAACAACTTGATACCTCGTGGGCTTGCCCCGAGGAGCTTCATTGCCCAGCTTCTTAAGCTCTCCGTGCAACTTTTTATATCCCCACGCGAGGTTGTCGGATGCAAATTGCAAAACCAGATTCACAGTTGCCTCTGCCGTTCTCGGTCGACCTGGCTTTCGTTGTTTTTCTTCCTTCGGTTTCAGCCAGCTTTTGTACGTGTTGGGTTTAACAACCAGCATTGCGTCGGCAATGTCGTGATCGAGCAATTCGCCAAGTCGCATAAGCTCTGCTCGTTCCTCCGGCTTTGTATAAATTCGTTCGTCATCGATCCGGTTTCGCAACATTTTCACCTGATAGGCCAACAACTGAAGTCGGGCATCGTATCTTGGACGGAATTTCTCCGCCAGAAGCATCGTAAAAACCTGAAAAACACTCAAATAACCGCTCATATGTTCTCGCGCTCCATCCATCAAATCCACCTTCATATCAACGCGTTAAGTCGGCTGATATGTTTTCGTACCCCTCGGAAAACCAAAGAATTTGAAAATCTACCGAAGTGGAGGGTGTTGAGCCACCCCAAAGCGGGAAATTATTGGCGAAAATGGATTGGAATTTCGGCATTTCAACTGGGGTTGTCGAGAGGGGTAGGTTCGCCGAAAATTTCCGGACTACCTGATTGGATAACGAACTTTCTGCGAAAAAGTTCACATTGCCATCCAACCGGGCCGACCAGGTTTTTTTGTGTCTGGACTGGATGAAGAACCAGCGAGCGGTTCACGCGAGTCCTCGAAGCGCGGCTGGAGCCCGCCGACAGCCCCCGAAGGGGCAAGCCACAGGCGCAGCAAATCCAGCTTGTCACGCTGAAACCGAATGGTGAAGGCGGATCGCCCCGACCACGTATTTGATGGAGAGCCTTTTTTTTTGCTCTAACCTCCAGAATTCGATATCTTTTCCGGCACTTTGAAGGAGATTGGGGGAATAGAATGAAATCTATGGGGAAAAAAGGTTCACGCGTTCTTGGCTTATTCATACTACTGACACTACAGCCTATTATTGGCTACGGGTTAACGGTTGGAGATTATACTTATTCAATTACCTCTGTTGACGGGGTAGAATATACTGCAACCGTTGCAGAGTATAATGGCCCAGGAGGTTCGGTTATCATCCCTTCAGAGGTTTTAGAAGGAAACAATAACTACCAGGTGACCGCTATCGGCGGAAGTGCATTTGATGGGGACGTTGGAATAATCTCTATAACCATCCCTGATAATGTAACCCAGATTGGCAGTTTTGCCTTTAGAAACTGTAGTAATCTCACATCAGTATCACTTCCAACTAATGTGACTAATATTGAGTATGGAGCCTTCTCCGACTGTAGAGAGTTGTCATCCATCACTCTTCCTGAGGGTCTTGATCGTATCTCGACAAAATTATTATCTGGTTGCAGTGGACTGGAATCGGTCACCATTCCAAGTAGTGTAACAAATATTGGCACCGAAGCATTTGAAGGTTGCACTGGACTTAAAGCGATCACGATTCTTTACGGCGTAACCGATATCTTTGACTCCGTATTCAGCGGATGTAGCGGTATCGAATCTATTATCCTTCCAAACAGCGTAACCTATATCGGTTATTCAGCATTTAGAGACTGTAGAGGGCTCACATCCATAACCATACCTGATAGCGTAACCAGAGTTGGCTCGTCGACATTCAACGGTTGTAGCGGACTCACGAGCATTACGTTGTCCGACAACATAACGGAAATAAATGCGAATATCTTTACTGGCTGTACAAATGTAACATCACTCATCTTACCGGCTCAACTGACCAGCATAGATGGCGATGCATTTGAAACTTGTTATAAGCTGAGTCATCTCACACTACCAATTAACTTTGAATTCCTTGTGTTCAATGGCTATAGCCGCCCTCCCAGAACAACCTTATACAGTTTAACCAACTCCTTTACAGTCACTCTTCCAGAGGGGCTCATTAGTATACCGGACAACTCATTTGAAGATCTTACCAATTTGACGGCCGTCACCATTCCCAGCACGGTCACCCAGATCGGATCCCGTGCATTTCACGGAAGTCATGCCGCTTTATATGTTGAACCATCGAACAGCCATTTCAGCTCCGAAGCTGGAATCCTGTACGACAAAGAAAAGTCCGCATTGCTCACAGCCACATTTGACCTCAAAGACTTTGACGTTCCAAGTAGCGTTATCAGCATAGGTGATAATGCCTTTTCCCGCTGCAGCGAACTGGAATATCTCACGTTTCCAAACGGCTTAATCTCAGTTGGAAATGCTGCATTTGCCAGCTGCGGGGAGCTCGAAACCTTAACGTTTCCAAATGGTGTTACCAATATCGGAGATTATGCATTTAATAGCTGCACCAACCTTACCTCGATTAACTTGCCTGCCGAGCTCACCTCTGAATTAGGATACTATGCTTTTTATGGATGCAATCGCTTGAGACACCTACGTCTACCGAAAGATTTTACTACCATATCGAGAACAACATTATCCATTCTTGATCTATCTTCGATCACGATTCCTGAAGGTGTAACAACTATCCCCGACGAACACTTCGATAATCTATCCACTTTGGAATCAGTTAGCCTTCCCGACAGCTTAATCTATATCGGGAGAGAAGCATTTACATTTTGTAATTTATCCACCATCTCTATTCCGAACAATGTAACCCATATTGGGAATCTTGCCTTTTACGGCTGCCCGCTAACTACCTTGGATATTCCAGACAGCGTGACCAGCATTGGCATCAGAGCATTCTACCATTGCAGTTTTACCGATGTAACCATTTCTCAAAATGTGACCAATATCGGGTCTAAAGCTTTTTCCTCTGCAAGAATCCATGTTTCACCATTAAATGATACATACAGCTCCTTTGACGGAGCACTGTATAACAAAACGCAGACGGAGATCATCCTCTTCCCAAAGAGCTTAATATCAATAACCTTATCCGATAAACTCACTCACATTGGTGACTTTGCATTTTCTGACAGCAGTTTGACCTCTATCGTCATCCCCAGCGGCGTCACCCATATCGGGCAATATGCCTTCTATAACAGCTACAAACTGGCCTCTATTACTATTCCGAATAGCGCCATCAGCATCGGCCATGAAGCGTTCTCAGGATGCAGTACCTTGACATCCCTGTCTTTCCCCCCAAGTAGTAATTTTATCCCGCTCTATCGGTGCGGTAGCTTAACCAACCTGACACTTCCCCGAAACCTGTCTACCGTCTCCAACCTCTCCTACCTTTCCAAGTTAACAACAGCAACCATTCCATCGGGCAACACAGCCATTCCTTCGCGTTTATTCTATGATTGTGACAGCCTGAAGAGCGTCTCGATGCCTAACACGATCTCGATCATCGGCGACTACGCATTCAGTTACTGCTCGAGCCTTGAGAATATCAATATTCCGAGTAGTTTGACTCGAATCGGCAAGGAGGCATTTTATTTTTGCAGAAGGTTAAACCACATCACTCTTCCTGACAGCTTAACCAGCATAGGAGACTCAGCGTTTAGAGCGTGTAATGATCTGGAAACGATCAATATACCCGCACATGTTTCTACTATTGGAGAGCAGGCATTCAATTATTGCAGTAGCCTAAGCGCTTTCACGGTAAGCCCTTCAAATTCCAAATACAGCTCCCTTGACGGCATCTTATACAACAAAAGCAGGACAGCTCTGATTCAGGCCCCCGAAGCCCTATCGCTGGAATTTCTTAATATTCCCAACACCGTAACCACCATTCCCGAAAATGCCTTTTATGGATGTGATGGAATATTAAACATCACGATTCCCCACAGTGTCACCAGCATCGGCAAATCTGCTTTTAAAAGTTGCACCGGCCTGGAAGCCATTATTCTTCCTGATGGGCTGGAAAAACTGGATTGGTATCTATTCCAGAACTGCTACAACCTTCGCTCCGTTTCCATTCCAGATAGCGTAACCCGCATAGAGGGGCAGGTTTTTCGGAACTGTAAAAACCTAACCTCCATCATCATACCGGGGAGCGTAACTTTTGTGGGTAGCGAAACATTCCGTGACTGCGCCAAACTTGAAGGGATCCTCTTTAAGGGCAATGCCCCGATCGTATACCTCCAGGGCGGTGGAGTAAGCGCGACTGTTTATTACCTGCCCGGAACCACCGGCTGGACTGCAACTTCTGGTGGCCGGCCAACCCAAGAATGGAACGCCACAGCGGACTACGATGGCGACGGCTTAAAAAATGGCGAAGAGTTTGATATTTATGGTACCGACCCCTTTTACGCGGACTGGGACGGCGACGGATGTAGCGATCAAACTGAAGTGGTTGCCGGCACGGATCCATATGATCCCTCCTCGCTCTTTAAAGTTACTTCCTCAGTGAACGCCGCTGCTGATGCGACCCTTGAGTGGCCCAGCGTATCTAACCGCCTTTATACCGTTTGGCACAGTACCAATCTCGTCGAAGGGTTTACCGTTGTTGCAAGGGATCTGGAATATCCAACGAGCAGCTATACCCACACGGCAGAAGGGTTTTATAAAATCGAAGCACGCCTGAAACCATAATTTGATCTATGTGGGAACTAATCCTCAACAGAGTCTCATTGCTTAAATCTCACCTAAAATGTTACATGCGCTGACATTTTTTTGCATCCCCGCAGAAACTAACTCGGATATTTCAGGGCTGCAAGCCCAGCCGGGCTTCGTCTTCCGCCCAGATTTCGATCTTCTTCCCG
>CBDVCB010000005.1:0-59884 GCA_965372395.1 uncultured bacterium | reverse complement strand
CCCGGAAGCGAATTCGAGCGTGGAAGATCTATTGCGGCTGGCCCCGGGGTTGCATAGGAAAAATCCCGTGATTGTTTTTTTCGAAGAGTAGCCTACGTACTTATCTCCGGCAGCGCGGGGCGTACCTTGAGGGTTTTCTCGCGCTTGATGCTCACGCTGCCGGGTTTGGAGCCGCGCGGTTTCCCGACGTGCTTCGCCTCGGTGCAGCTGACGGGAACGGTTCCGGCGTTGCGCGCCTTGGAGTGCCAGGCCGCAATGGCGGCGGCGGCTTTGATGGTCGCGTTGTCCGGCTTTTCGCCGGCGGGGTGGCGCAGGATCACATGGCTACCGGGCATCCCATGGACGTGGAACCAAAGGTCGTTGGCCTTGGCGGTCTTGAGGCTGAGGATGTCGTTGTCGGCATCGGTCTTTCCCGCCCGCACCTCGAAGCCGCCGGGTAGTTCGTAGATCCAGCAATCCGGTTGAACATCCTTTCCTCTCATGGCCGGGATTGTTAACCGCGAGACGGGCGGAGTAAATTATAAACCCCGCACAGGACCCGGATAAAGTCGGGGCTGGTGCCGCAGCAACCGCCGATAAAGTCGGCACCGGCTTCGAGCAGGGGTTGGGCGAACGAGGCAAATTCTTCGGGCGTGGTTTTGTAGATCGCTTTTCCATCGACCATTTCCGGTAGCCCGGCGTTGCCCTTGATCCAGATGGGGAGATCGGTGTTGGCCTTCATCTTTGCGCAGAGCTTTACGAATCCTTCGATGCCTTGCCCGCAGTTGGAGCCAATCACGTCCGCGCCGGCTTCGGTCAATTCCTTGGTGGCTTGTTCGACGGTCGTGCCCATCATCGTCCGGTCGAAGTCGGTTCCGGCGTCGTAGACCATCGAGGCGACGACCGGTAACCCGGTGGCCTTGCAGGCTTTGAGCGCAATCTTGGCTTCCTCCAGGTCGGACATGGTTTCGATCACGAGTCCATCCGCTCCGCCTGCCGCCAGTGCCTGCACCTGCTCGGAAAAGGCGGCGAGCAATTCCTCTTCGGCTACATCGCCCATCATCAACATTTTCCCGGTGGGGCCGACCGAAGCAAAAACCAGCGCCTTGTCGCCTGCCGCGCGCTTGGAGATTTCGGCCCCCGCCCGGTTGACCTCGGCCACCTTGTCGGCCAGCCCATGGCGTTCGAGAGTGAACCGGGTTCCTCCGAAGGTATTGGTGATGATGATCCGGCTGCCAGCTTCCACATACGAAGCGGCGACGGCTTCCACGATTCCCGGATGTTCCAGATTCAGTGTCTCTGGCGATTCGCCGGGCTTGAGCCCCTGCTTCTGTAGTTCCGTTCCCCACGCCCCGTCGATGATGACCGGACGTTCGTTCAGAAGATTCTTGATGGTTTCGTGCATTTCAACTCCCCGATTAATTGATAGGAGGCATTCTATTGAATCACCCGCCGATTTAAACCACGGAATACACAGAATACACGGAAAGAAAAGCATTCGGTTGCCTTCCGTGTATTCCGTGGTTGAATACTATTCAGCTACAGCCTTCTTAAACTGTGGTTGGAGGTCTTCCGATCCGCCTTCAACGATCCATGCCAGACCCTGCGTCTTTCCCGGTTCTGCCGGGGCGATGCTGAATCCGGCCTTGGAATAGTCGAAGTAGATCGGGCCTTCAAAGGATTGGAAATAGCCTTTCACACGGTAGATGGACTCTTCGTTTTCGCGGACGAAGGTTTCAACCACCGCAGGGTCGAGCGGGCGGTGCAGTTCAATGGAGAAGGCCGAATAGTTTGGGTCGCGGCACTTGGCGTATTCGCCGTGCAACTCCGCGTGTGCCCCGGAATTTCCAAAGATTGGGAAATCGGCTTTGGCCTTCACGCAACGCACCAGATTAACCTCCGCCTTGATGTTGCGTACGGCCTGCTCGGTTGCGGCGAGTTTATCTTCGTCGAACAGGTCGCTCTTGTTGAGCAGCACAAGATCGGCCGCCTCCACCTGGTGGATAATGTTGGGTAGCGTGTGGATCAGTGCCCGGAAGCTGCGCGGCTCGACGATGGTTAGAATGTTGGCGAGTTCGAAATGCCGGTCGAGTTGGGTCTCCTTGAGCATGTCGGCAATCACGCGCGGGTCGGCCATGCCGCTCGCCTCGATCACCACGCCTTCGGCATCATGGTGCAGCTTGTGGATCTTCGTCATCTGCCCGATGAACTCGGTGACGAGGCACTTGCAGAAAATGCTCCCGCCCGGAATGGATACCACGTTCGGATTCTCCTCCGAGACGATGGCACCATCCACGTCGAGCGCGGAAAACTCGTTGATCAAGTAGACCCATTTCTTGCCGCGGTTCTCGGCCACGATGCGCTTAAGCAGCGTCGTTTTCCCCGTTCCCAAAAACCCGGTTATCAAACAGATTGGAATCATTTAGTCCTCCATTCGTGCAGGGCGGGTTTTTTTAACAGAAGAATTTCCTGCAGGAGGGATTTAAATAATCATTCTGTTCATAATTATTCTGTATATTACCGCTTAGGGCTACACCGTCATTTTCGCCAGGGCGGCCTTCTCGATCGCCTTCACCAGCGTCGTTTGGTCGGGGATGATCGAGGCGAAGGTCGGCTCGCCGTTGATGCAGATGGTCGGCAGGTTCTTGACGCCGAGCTTAACCATCATGCCGATTCCTTCGCGGACCTTGATTTTGTGCTCGTTGATCCAGACCTTGACCATAGCGACCTCGGCGGCTTTTTCGACGGCCTCCATCATGTATTGGCACGGGGCGCAGGAGGTGGAGTCGAGGGTGATCACATCAATCACCACCGCGCGTGCGCCGTGGTAGTCCGGCAGCTCGATATCGTCGAAGGAATCCGTTTCCTTGGCCTTCAGCGATTTTGCCGCTTCGCGGGCATACTCGTCGTGAACCACGTCCGAAACAGCCTGGAGGTTTTTCACGGGAACGGCGTAGGGGAGATCGCAGCCGGGTGCCAGGATGAATCCTTTGTTTCCGCTCTTCTCCATGATGTCGAGCACTTCCATTTTGGCATCGTCTTCATCGCCGAGCAGCAACACGGAAGTCAGCTTAATGTTTCCGCCAAAGGATTTGTCTTGCGCCGCGCAGAGCTCTCGCAGATGCACCATGTCGATCTGCTCGTCCACCGAAATATTGTCGGCGTTGGTTTGCGTCATCACTTCCAGATTGCGGGTCACATCGCCGCAGACAAAGATCGAGGAGATTCCGTTGCGCTCGCGGATGTGGTCGAAGACCTTGTTCATCGCCGGCGTGACGAATTGCTCGAAATGATCCGGCGAAATCTGGCTGGTCATCGGGTCGACCACGCCGATGACGTCCGCGCCGTGGTCGAGGTAGATGTCCGCCGACTTGATGCAAATGTCGGCGCAGTAATCAATGATGGCGAGGACTTCATCCTCCTCGTCATACATATCGAGGAAGATATCGTTTCCGAGCAAATGCAGCGCCAGCGTGAACGGGCCGCAGATGAGTCCATACAACGCGGTATCGTCGCCCATCGCCTTCTTCAGGGTTTCCAATACCTGGACAACAATGGGGAAGCGCCCCTTGGTTTCGTCGAGTTCCGGCAAGTCGGCAATCTTCTTGCCCTGCGCCAGCGGGTGGCTGGTGACGGCGGGGGGAACTTCGTCCGCCCAATGGAGGTCGCAACCGAGCACTTCCGCCTCGAGTTGCAGATCAAACATGACCGGCAGTCCGTCCGGCTTGTATAATGATTTTGCTTTTCGGAGACCCTCAACGATCAGCTCTGCCGACTGCAGGTACTCCGTTGCGGTCTTCCCGACCAGGAACCCGCCGTGGCATCCAACAAACGGAAGCCATGCAGGGCGTTCCGTTTCTCCCCCCTGTACGGCTTGCAAAAGTAGTTCTTTTCCGGTCATTTCCATCCTCCTTGCATTGAAAGGAGGATAGACTATACGGGTTGGTTTTTCGGGAATAGGTCGGATTGATTTAAAGGTGGTTCGATCTTGCTGCGGACCGGCTGTTTTTTATTGAACTCCTTCAAGGCATGGAATGCGGGGATCATGGTTTCTTGCCGGTGGAGGCACTAAGCGGGGCAATCTCCATGGCGGAGCCTGCAACGGTGAGTTCGACGATGGTATCGATGGGTTTCCATGAATGGGCGGGGATGTCGAGGGTAAGGATCCCGTTGCTGGTGGCGATTTGGATATCCGCGCCGTGGAGCAGTTTTGCGGAGCGGATGGCAACGGGCAGGGCTTGGAGCGCAACCGGGCCATCACTTTTTTTGAGGAGGTGGATATAGATCTTGTCGCCCTTGCGGGTGCTGACGAACTGATCGGTAGGTTTCCACGGGCCGCCACGGGTGCCATGGATGGACTCGCCGTTTTGCGCGAGCCATGCGCCCATTTCCTTGAGGCGGTCAATTTGGCGCGCCTCGATTTCGCCGGAGGGCATGGGGCCGACGTTGAAGAGCAGGTTGCCATCGCCACCGCTGGTGGCGATTAGGGTGTGGAGGCATTGCTCGAGCGATTTCATTTTATCGTTGGGTTTCCACGCCCACTGCCGGCAGATGGTCATGCAGGTCTCCCATGGGCGGTCGATCTGGAAGCCTCCAATCTTTTGCTCCGGCGTGTCGTAGTCGCCTTTGGCTCCGGTGCGGTTGTTGATGACGACGTCCGGCTGGATGGCGCGTGCCATATCGATAACGCCTTGGCCGCGGGCGGCGTCGAATTTTTGGGGCACGTCATACCAGAGGGTAAAAAGCGGGCCGTAGTTTGTCAGCAGCTCCCGGGTCTGGGCCTTGAGATATTCGGTGTAGCGATCGATGTCCGATGTTTCACGAACCGTTTTACCGCCGGGGCTGGTGAGCGGAAAGTCGGGGTGGTACCAGTCGCAGGTGGAGTAATAGGCCCCGAAGCCGATGCCGCCTCTCTTGCAGGCGGCGGCAAGCTCCTTGACCACGTCCCGACCGAAGGGCGTGTTCATGATGTTGTAGTCCGTTTGCTGGGTGTCCCAGAGGCAAAAACCATCGTGGTGCTTGGTGGTGAGTACCATGTATTTCATTCCGGCCGCTTTGGCAACGGCGACCCACTCATCGGCATTGAACTTAACGGGGTTAAATTTTTTGTAGAGGTTGTCGTATTCCTCGACCGAGGTATGCTTGCCGCGAGACCAGCCAATCTCTTTTCCGGTCAGTGAAATGGGTCCCCAATGGATGAACATGCCGAAACGGGCTTCTTGCCAGTTTTTGATCGCATCTTTCGGGGCTCCTTGTTCGGCACTTCGCGCCGGGTTGAGCAACATGAGCAGGGAGAGAGCGATGAGGGTGGTTTTTGCCATTTTCATTTTCTTGCGTCCTTTTGTTATGGATTTTCGGGCATCCAGGTTGTTCCGACGTTTTTCTGCGGTGTTCCCGGAGTTGAGCGCCCCTTGCGGATGATTTCACCCAGCTGCTTTGCAAGCCGCTGGACCACTTCGGGGTTTTCGGCGACCACGTTGTTGGTTTCCAGCGGGTCTGCCGAGAGGTCGTAAAGTTGCAAGGGCGGAAGTTTTTGTCTGTTTGCTTCGCCGTCGCTGGGAGATGACCAGCCACCCGAACCCGGGCAGAAGGCGAGCTTCCATTTTCCGTTGCGAAGGGCAAATTTTCCTCGGATGGAGTGGTTGACGACCGGTCCGCGGGCGAACGTCTCGCCCTGCAGGGCGGACCAGAGGCTGGTGCTGTCTTCCGCCGCATTGTCCGGCAGGTCAAATCCAATAATCTCGGCGATCGTTGCCATGATATCCGTCAGGCAGATCGGTGTTTCGTTAACGGAACCTGCCGCAACCTTGTTCGGCCAGCGCACGACAAAGGGCACCCTGTGGCCGCCCTCCCAGATGTCGGATTTTCCGCCGCGCACATGGGTGTTGAAATCAACCCCCTTTTCAAGGGTCCCGTCTTTCCGGGGAAAGCTGAGCGATGTGCCGTTGTCCGCGGTGAAAATAATCAGGGTATTCCCTGCAATGCCGCTGCGATCCACGGCATCGATGATCCGGCCAATGCTGTGGTCGGTTTCGATCACAAAATCAACGTAGGGGGAGATGCCGCTCTTTCCCTTGAAACCCACCGACGGCGCAATCGGGCTGTGCGGGGACGTCATGGGGAAATAGAGGAAAAACGGGGCGTCTGTTTTGGCCTTTTCTTCAATGTATGCAACGGCTTTCGAGGTAATCGTCGGGAGAACCTTGTCTTTTGCCCAGTCGCTGTCCAAGTCCGCATATTTATTTTTTGGATCTGGAGTGCCCAGCACTTTTTCATTTTCAATATAGACAAATGGCGACCAATTGATGACATCGTCGCCAAAGTAATAATCAAAGCCGCAGCTGTTGGGACCCCCGGTTACAGGGGCTTTCCAGTCAATCCCTTGCTTGGCTCGTTTTGCAAGCGCTCCGGAGTTCCCAATTGGAACCTGCCCCTTTGTTGTGAAAGGCCAGTTCCATCCCAGATGCCATTTTCCGATGGCCGCCGTATCGTAGTTCTTCGTTTTCAACATCGAAGCCATGGTTAGGCGGCCTTCTTCAATCAACGGGGCATCCCATTTGGGGATGATCGACTTCTTGAGCCGCGACCGCCATGAATACCGTCCCGTGAGCAGGCCATAGCGGGTCGGCGTGCAAACGGCCGATCCAGAGTGCCCTTCGCTGAAAACCATGCCTTCATTGACAAGGGCATCGATGCAGGGCGTTTTGAATCCCAGCGAATCGTTGAACGCGGAGACCGAGTCCATGCCCATGTCGTCCGCAAGGATGACGATGATGTTCGGTTGTTCCGCGGCCACCGTCGTCGCCGCAAACAAAGCAAGTAGGCCGCATACAGCGCCATAAGATCTCTTAAGCATTGGATTTGCTCGCATTCTCCCGTAATCGGGGTTTGGTTTTTTTAGGTGATACTTCGAAATAATCCATGTTTGCGAAGGCTTGCCTTGTTTAAATGGATTAAAAACTATTTGGCGTTGAATTCCTTTACGGTGTCGAACATGGCCAGTACGTTTTCGACAGGCGTTTCTTCCAGTATAGTATCATGGCTGGCTCCGGCAATATAGCCGCCGCCGGGGGTCATGATGTCCAGTATTCTTTGGGTTTCTTCGCGGACCGAATCGGGGGTGCCGCATATCAAGGCATGGTGAGAGTCAATGCCGCCATTTAATACAAGCCGATCGCCAAAGGTGTCTTTAAGAACTTGTGCTTCCATGCACCTGCAGTCTGGCTGGAGGGCGTGTAATGCATCGAGTCCTGCTTCCATAAAGCAGGGAATCAGCTCCATAAGGGATCCGCATGAATGCAGCTGTGTTTTTAGCCCAAAACTATGGGCCTGGTCGATTAGCCGTTTTAGGTGTGGCTGGATAAACCGGCGGAACATATCCGGACTGATCAGTGGAGCCGTTTGGGAGCCAAAGTCGTTCCCCATAAAGAAAATATCCATTAGGTCGGCCGCTTCGGTAAAGATGCGCTGGTTGACGGCATAGTAGTAATCGACCACTTTTTTAAAAACGGCATCAACGAGTTCGGGATCTTCGTACATCAGGATATACATATCTTCCATGCCCAGCAGGTCGATCACATCGTGCCAGAAGGGGCACCATTCACCGCCCATGATGGCATACTGAGCATCCCATTGGCCGATTTCTCCACGAAAGCGGGAAATATCCATCCAGTCGGGGTCCGGCCAGTTATAGTTTTCAACATTTTCCATGGAGGCATCCTGTAGGGGAATGGAGATGCCGTGTCCATAACCAATGCCTTTGCGCTCGATCCCGAAAACGGTGCGGGTGTGCGACTCCGGATCGGTGAACGGGATTTTCGGGCCGGTATATCTGGCATGAACCCGACGAAAGTCATCACCAAATCGGACTAGGAGTTGTTCTCCATCCAGCCCAAGTTCACATTTGGCCTTTTCAAAAAACTCTGCCGACATGCCGCACCAAATCGGAGTGCGGTCGGAAAGCTGGTGGTTGAACGCGGCTACTACGCGTTCTCTTGATGTCATTTCTTGCATCTTTTTGACCTCGCATGGATGAGATGTGGTTGCCTCTTGTTTTATTGCGCGTTGAATTCCTTTACGGCATCAAAACAGGCCACGATATTTTCCGCCGGAACCTCCGGCAGGATGTTATGGATCGTGTTGAAGATGAATCCGCCGTCCTTGGAAAAGAGTTCGCACCGTTCAATCACGTGTTTGCGGACTTCTTCCGGCGTGGCTTTGTTCAGAATCGATGCGGTGTCGCACCCGCCCCCCCAGAAGGTGATGCCTTGGCCAAACTCTTCCTTCAGTTTTTCGGGTTCCATTTCAAGGCAGTTGGTTTGTACGGGATTGATGATGTCGTAGCCGGCTTCGATGAGGTCGGGCATGACGCGGTAGATGGAGCCGCACGAATGCAGAAAGGTTTTCATTTGGCTGTTTTCATGAACAAATTTATTCAGCAGCGTGTGGCGCGGTTTGAAGAGTTCGCGGTAGGTATCGGGCGGCATGAACAGACCGCCGGTCGTGCCGAGGTCGTCGCCGAAGCGCAGGATGTCGACAATGTCGCCCACGGCGTTGCAGACCTTTTCCAATCCCTGGAGATGGATTTCCATCAGTGCATCCAGCAGTCCTTCCACCTCTTCAGGTTCGGCGAGCAGATCCATCAGGAAGTTGTCGAGCTTGCGCAGGAAGGTGCCCCATTCAAAAAGATTGCAGCCGCAGGTGATCATCAGCGCCTTGTCGGTGCTTTCGCGCAGCTTCAGGGTTCGTTCGCGCAGTTCGGTCCAGAAATTGTCGTCGGCGGCATGGTCCCACGGGCTGTGGGCCAGATTTTGCCACAGCACCATGTTCATGGCTGCGGGGAGGTCGCTGTAGTCGGAGGGATAGTCGTCTTTGTAGGGGAAGTGGGTCTGGTCGTAAAAGGCTCCGTCGGCCGGCCGGCGGGCAATTACGATGCCGTCCACCTCAACTTCGTTGGAGCCGTCTTCGCGCTCTAGGGGGCGGAACCATTTCGGATATTGGGCGGTGGAGCCGTCGAGCATCGTAATGTCGTACCAATCGTCGTTGGAGGTGTTGAAGACGCGGCCGATATCAATGATGTCGAGGCCGAGTGCGTCGATCACTTCGTCTTCCGGCTGGGCGAGCTGCTGCACGACATCAAAGATGCGGGTGTGGCCGCCCTCGATGCCGAGCGCCTTTTTGAGTTTGGTGTAGCCCATGGCCGAGATGCCCGAGCTGGGGTTCGATCCCATGTCGACCGGAATCTGGTTGGTTTGCTGGTGGTTGATGGCGGCGAGTACGCGTTCGCGGGAAGTCATGGTCCAATCCTTTGTTCTATTCTGAAATTTTGTCCATCATCAGCCAGGGGCCGCTTGCGCCGGGCAGGGGATTCTGGCAGGGGTCGGTGAGTTTCCACCAGCGCTGGTTGCAGGGGTCGGCCTTGCTCGCTTCGCCGTCCTTTTTGGAATCGGTGCCGACATATTCCACATGGAAGAATTCGTAGAGTTCGTCGCCGATCTCGACGAGAAAGATGGAAAAGTTGCGGTAGTTGCCGCGCGCCATCTGGTCGACCACGCCGGGCCAGACCGTTTGGTGGAGCATGCGGTATTCCTGTTCCTTCTCCGGCTTGATGCGGGTAACCATGGCGAAGCGGTCGGCCGGCTCGCCCGTTTTTTGCGAGGCGCGGACATAGTTCATCCACTCCATCTGGAGCCAGCGGGTGCCGTGGCGCGCGGCGCGCGGGTGCGGCTCCATCCATTTTTCCAAGGTTTGGAAGGCTTCGACGCTTTCGAAATCGGCTGCGGCCTGCAGGTAGTCTTTTCCTTCATAGTCGAAATAAACCATGAACCAAGTTTTCCCGGCCAGCTCCTGCTTGTAGGTGCCGAGGTGGGTGATCTTTTTCTTTTTCAGCGCCTTGACCGCCTTTTTCGAGGAGAGCGCCTGCAACGCCTCGGCGAACGAAGCCTCTTCGCCGGTTTTCGCGGCGGCGATCAGGCCGACGCGCGTCGGTTCACCGTCCATCAGGCGGTTTTCGTAGGGCGAAAAGCCGAAGGCCGAGAGGGCGGACAGGGCAAGCAGGAATGCGGGTCGTTTCAGTTTCATTGCGGGTCTCCAGTTTCCGGAACGGTCTGAACCGGGTGGATGTGCGCCTCGATTTTGGCGGCGTTTTCCGGGTTGGCTGTTTTCCAGGCCTCCATTTTCTCTTTGGACGGGGCGCGGAAGGCGAAATAGATGGCGGAGGCGGCGAGGAGTGCAACGATCGATAGGAACTTGTAGTTCAACAAGCCGGGCGCGCCTTTGATCCGCAGGGGGGTCATTGGCGAGTCCCATACGAATTTCAGGTTTTCTTCGGTGTTGGTGTCTTCGTCCAGTAGCGATGCGACGATCATGACTACGATGCAGATTCCGCACAACATCCCGGCGGCGTGCATGAAGAGCATGTTCCAGCCGGTGTGCGCTTTGAAGAGGTCGAGCGCAAATACGACCATGCCCATGGCAAAACCGGACCAGAGGGTGATGGCTCCGGCCTTGGCGGTGGCGCGTTTCCAGAAGATGCCGACCATGAAGACGGCGGTGATCGGCGGGGCGATGTAGCAGATCATCGAGGCGATGGCGCCGTAGATGGAGTCGAATCTTCCAATGATTGGAGACCAGATGATTGCGAGAATCACGCCGGTGACGGTGGCGGCGCGACCGATATGCACCAGCTTTTTATCAGAGGTTTCTGGGCGGAAGCGCTTGTAGAGGTCGAATGCAAAGAGCGTGGCAATGGAGTTGAGCGCACCGGCGATGGTGCCCATCAGTGCGGCCAGCAGGGCGGCAACGATCAGCCCCCTCATTCCGGCGGGCAGCAGGTTCATGACCATGTGGGCGAAGGCTTCCTTGGTGTCGGTGAGTTCCGGCAGGAGGCCGTTGTTGACCAGGGCTAGGCAGAGCAGGCCGGGCAGTACGAAGAGGAACATCGGCAGGAGTTTCAGGAAGCAGGCGAATAGCGCGCCCGCTTTGCCGTGGTCTTCGTTTTTTGCGCCGAGGACGCGCTGGACAATGGTTTGGTCGGTGCACCAGTACCAGATTCCAATCACAGGATAGCCCAGCGCCACGGCATGCCACGGCATGCCGCTGAAGTCGCCGGAGGGGCGCACCACGGAGAGCATGTGCGGGCCGACGGTGTCGTGCAGGGCGTTCCATCCGCCGAGTTTCGTGAAGGCGAAATAGGTGACGATGGAGGAGCCGATCAACAGGGTGGTGGTTTGGATGGCGTCGGTCAGGGTGACGGCCAGCAATCCGCCGACCACCACATAGAGGCCGGTGGCGATGGCGATGGCGATCATGGTCGGCATTAGGCTTGCGATCTCGGTTCCAAAGCCGAGCATGGCGTTGATGACGACCGCGCCGGCATAGAGCGAAACGCCGATATGGATGAAGATGGCGGAAATGATCGAGATGATCGCCAGGAAGTCGCGGCAGTTTCGGTTGAACCGTTTTTCCAGGAAGTCGGGTAGGGTGGTGATGTGCGCGTGCAGGTAGAACGGCACAAAGAAGACGGCCAGGATCACCAGCGTAAAGACGGCAGCCAGCTCGAAGTTGGCATAGGCCAGCCCGCTGCGGAACCCCTCCTCGCACAAGGCCACGATGTGGACGGTGGAAATATTGGTGGAAAAGAGCGATAGCCCGATGATCGGCCAGGCCAGGGTGCGCGCCGCCAGAAAGTAGGCGCCGTCATCCTGCGCTTTGCCCAGCCGGGCGGCTTTGCGTTTCTGAAACCAGGCCGCGCCGCAGCCGACCCCGATGATCATCAGCACATAGCCGATCAGAATTCCGAAATCCAAATAATTCAACATATCCTATACCCCATCCCTTTGGCTTGTTAACCGAGAGCTATCCGACATACCGTTCTGCTTCTTCAAGGGCAATCTGCGACCATTCCCAGAGCCTTTGCGGATCGTGGCGCACGGTTGAGATATCCTTCATGATCAGCTCGACATGGGATTGGCCCTCGGTCTTGTCCATGAACTCGCGGATTTCCTGGCGCGCCCGTTCGGGATGCCATGTTTCCGTAGCGAGAATCGCCGGGCTGGGTTTGCGGCTGATTACATAATCCGCGCCCAGTCCTGCGATGATTTTACCGGAGTCGCACCAAGGACTTACGGAAACCTTGCGCAGATTGGGGATGCGCCGCAATAGTTCCACTTTGTGGTCGAGCGGTTCGCAGCAACCGTAATAATTGACGCCCCAGCGCTCCATCCAGCGCAGGTCGTGCGCAATGGCAAAATCCCAGTGCATTTCGGGGGAGACCCCGGAAAAGATCTGGGCATTGGAGCAACCCCACATGTTGCGCGGGGTAATGTGGTCCGGGCTAAAGTTTGTTCCCGGGAGTTCGGAGATGTATCCGTAGCCGCCGGAGCCGACCCGTACATTGCTGTTGTCGAGAGAGAGCAGGTTCTGGCTTTCCAGCTGATCGAGTTCCGCCATCCATGCATCGACCAGCCGATCAATGGCCGTGTGGTAGAGTTCGGGTTCTTCGTAGAGCCCGAGCATCGCGTTTTCGATGCCGGTCCAGCGGATCAGGAAATCCCATGGGGTAAACCAAATATGTGTCTGGCCCACCATTCTTACGGGAAGAATATCCGAAAAAACCTCGTTGAATGCCTGCTGCCGGAATGCAGTCGCGGTTTCGTTATGTGTAACCACAGGCATTTTGATTTTTTCCAGATCGGCGAGCGCTTCGATCTGAATGTGGAAATGGCGGGAGATAATTTCGTTCTCATGGTCGGTTTCGGCAATATCGGTCTCTTCCATGATTCCAAAATCGGTGCTGTGAATGGCGCGGGGACATTCGATCCAAGGGTTTACCACCATGTCGCCCGGGAGATGATTCCATTGGTAGAGCTCGCGGCGCAGGATCAACTCTTGTTCCTTCGCCCAATCCCCTTGGCACCGGAGGGTGAGCTCGTCGTTCACATTCATTTCATTCCAGCAGATCTCGTTGATCCAAACCATGGGGCGTTCGGATTTCAGATCGTTCAGCGCCGTCCATAGACGGGCTTTCTCCTGCTGTACGGGCAGGTTTCCGATGACGGCTTTTTGCTCGGCCAATTCGCGAAGGATTTCCTTGTCGTTCCGGGAAACCTGGATTTCTTCGGCGACGGCCATCGGTGTGTGGTGGCTTGGATCGTGTAGCATAATAATGTCTCTTGCGCATGTTCTGTCGATCATGGCATTAACTGCTCTAATTAAGGGCTCTTTATACTCCAATCCCGCATGCCCTTGCTTTCACATTCAGCCAGTGGTAGATATCCGACATGTCTTCGCTCAAGGAAATCATCAGTTATGGCCACATTGAAAACAAACGGATGTATCCGCACCGCAACCCCGGAATGGAAATTGTTCTGGTGGATCAAGGGCGGCTCGACTGGGCGGTCGATCAGGCTCCGGAAATATTGAATTCAGGGACGGTGTTTTTTACGCTTCCGTGGCAGGTGCACGGAAGCTTGAAGGTGTGCGAGCCCCGCAATAGAATTTTCTACACCCTTTTCGCGTTGCCGCAACCCTCCGACCGGCCTGTAAAACAGCTCCGGATGCCTTCGTCGCTCGGGTTTAGTTCCGCCGAGGAAAAGCTGGTGGGCCGGGTGCTGGTATCAACCCGCCGCCATGCCTGGCCGGCCTCCGATCTCCTGAAAAAACTGTTTCCCGCCCTGATGCTGAAACTCGACGGCACCACGCAACTCGAGGCCGCCGCCGCGCGGGCATTGCTTCGGACCATTATCATTGAGCTGGCGGGAATCATCGACAGCGCCCCGGATGCCCCGCAACGCGAATCGGCATCCGCTTCGCGGGTTCGCGGTTTTTTGAAATCCTTGTTGCAGACCATGGACCACCCCTGGTCGCTGGCCGAAATGGCGGAGGCTTGTTCCGTAAAGCGGTCCCGTTTCGCAAACATCACCAAGCAGATTACCGGCTATCCGCCCGTGCAATACCTTGGCCGTCTCCGGTTCGAGAAGGCGTGCGAACTATTGCGGGCATCGAACCGATCCATCACGGACATCGCCTTCGAGTGCGGCTATGGCAGCAGCCAGTACTTTGCCGAAACCTTCAAGCGGTTTGCCCGGATGACCCCGTCCGACTATCGTCGCCACCTTCCCGAACTCGATGCCATCATGGCCTGCAACTGGAACCACCCCGAAGACCGCTCCATCGCCGACGAACGCCGCCGCGCCGACCTGATCAAGTAGCCGGCTCGCACGAAACAATGCGTTCGGTATGGTTGGCAATAATTTTGTGGTGCGGTGGAACCACAAGGAAATCCTCCGGGCCCCACTCCCCGGAAAGCAGGCGGCGGAGCAGGGCGAGGTCGCCGGATTCCTTTTTGAATTTCCAATGCTTGGAGGCGGCTTCTTCCTTGGCGGTGTTTTCGAACGAGTCGTCGGGTTCGACACCCATTTCGATGAAGGTGATTTGCGAATAGTTTTTCTCGGTGTTGCAGAGCTCCTCCCAGAGGAATTCGGCGTTGTCCTCGCCATATTGCTCGACGAGCTGTCCGTAGGTCATGTCCATGCCGGTCTGGCTGGGAATGGAGAGCTGCTTGAGTTCGTCGGCGATTTCGTCGCGTTCGATCCAGCCAGTGGTTTTGAAAAAGGTTCCGGGGTTGGCGTCGAAATATTCCTTGTAGCGCTGGCGACTTCCGAAAAAGAGGGTGATGCAGTCGTGGGCGCGCGGCAGCACGAGTTGGACGTTGCGCGCAACGAGCCCGTCGAGCCCGTTGTTGCAAAGGCCGTAGCCAAGCAGGATGGCGTCGTAGTCCTGTTCCGAGGCGGCATCTACCTGCGCCTGGATGCGCCGGGTCATTTCATCGGATGGAATATCGTGCAGCCCCTTCTGCAAAAACTCTGCATCGATTTGATGGGGCATCTGCTCCAGCAGGAACTCCATCTCCCGAAAAAATATCTCGCAACAGATCAGTTTGAACCGCGAATGGACGCGAATGGACGCAAATTTAGGATTCTCATTATTAGCATGCATTAGCGTTTATTAGCGGTTCCGAAAAGGGAAGTCGGATTCGTCGAGGTTGGGGATGGCGAGGGCTTCCTGGAAATAGTTGGTGAAGTGCGCGGTTTGGTTGAGCATGACGACCTCGGGTTGTTCGATGAGGTCGAGATAGGCTTCTTTCGTGGTTTGGTCGAGCAGGGCGAGGGCGGCGCCTGCGAGCGACCCGTTGCCGATCACTTCATATTTCTCGGTGCCAATGTCTGGAAGCAGACCCATGCAGATGGCGTTTTCGAGATTGATGTGCTTGGCGAAGCCACCGGCGAGAACGAGGAGGTCGATGTCGTGCACGGTTTTGCCGAGTTCGGTGAGCAGGGTTTTGAGGCCGGCATAGATGGCGGCCTTGGCCTTGAGGATTTCGGCGATGTCGCCTTCGGTGATGGTGATCGACTCGCCCGTGGCGGAAAGCTCGGGGGTCACCAGCATGCAGGCGTGCATTTGGCCGACCCGTTCGTAGCGATCCTCCCGTTTGAGCATCGCGATGTCGTAGCGACCCATGGCATTGATGAGTCCGCAACGGAAGCCTTCGGCGATAAAGTCGATGATGGCGGAGCCGCAGAGTCCCATGGGGGAGGGTTCGCCAATCACGGTCAGTTCAAAATCAAGGGTTTTGTTGTAGGCGATGGAATCGATGGCGCGGCTGGCGGCGCGCGCCCCGTGCAGCAGGCCAGCTCCCTCGAAGGCGGGGCCGGCAGCGGTGGCGCAAGCCGTCGTTTTCCCGTCGAGGCTGGCCACCATTTCGCCGTTGGTGCCGATGTCGACCAATACTGAAAGTCCGCTGGAGAGGTTGGAGACATACAGGTCGGAGGTGATGTCGCCGCCGATGTATCCGGCAATGGCGGGGACGGCTTCGACGAGGGCGTCGGGGTGGGCGTCGATGCCGAGTTCGGCGGCCGTGCTGCTGAAGGTGTGGCTGACGGGTTTAAAGGGAATTACACCGATACTGGCGGGCGATATCCCGAAAAAGAGATGCATCATCACGGTATTGCCGGAGATGGCGAGATGGACGATTTGTTCCTTGTCGATGCTGGTGCAGAGCTTGTGGATGAGTGGGTTGAGGGTGTGGTCGATCACCAGCTCTTTCAGTGCTTCCAAGTTGCCGGGGGCGCTGCAAAGCGAGATGCGCGATACGACGTCGTCGGCCTTGAGAATCTGCTGGTTGTAGAGGGATTCGCGGCCGAGCACCTTTCCGGTTTCCAGATCGATCAGCGCCGCGACAACGGTGGTGGTTCCAACATCGACGGCAACGCCGTATCCCTTGGTAAAGCGCGGGTTGAAGTCATGCTCCGGAATATCCATCTCGTCGGCGATGCGTGCGCCGTCGAACGAGATGACGGAGGCGCGGGGAAGGAAGATTTCCGCGTTGTCGCCCCGCACGTAGGCCTGGCAGGAAAGAACTTCGCGCCGCTGCTCGGGGGACACGTCGATTTCCTCGTCGAAAACACGGTAGCGACCTTCGCCGAGAAGGACGTTGCAACTGGCGCAGAATCCTTGTCCCCCGCACTTGGCGTCGATATGCCAACCCGCCTCGCGGGCGAGGTCTAAAACAGTTCGGTCGCTGCCGGATTCGACAGCGACCGATTGTCCATCGAAATGGATGGTGATAGCCATGCTCGTCAGGCGGCAATGCCTAGGGCGTCTTTCGCCGATTTCACCGCCGTGTTGGCATCGTCGGAATAGCCATCGGCCCCGATTTCATCGGCATAGGCCTGGGTGACGGGAGCCCCGCCGACCAGGATTTTTGCGCCTGAATTCTTCAGGGCTTCCACGACTTCCTTCATGTAGGGCATGGTGGTGGTGAGCAGCGCGCTCAGCAGGATGACCTGCACGCCACCCTCGACGGCCTCGCGGTATTTTTCAATATCGCAGTCGACGCCGAGATCGACGACATCGAAGCCAGCGCCCTTGAGCATCATGGCCACGAGGTTCTTGCCAATGTCGTGCAGGTCGCCTTTGACGGTTCCAATGGCGACTTTGCCGATGGGCTTGTGCCCGGCCTCCGCCAGTAACGGATCGAGAATGTCGAGCCCGGCCTGCATGGCGCGCGCCGCAATGAGCATTTCGGGGACATAGGCTTCGTTGCGGGAAAAGCGGTCGCCGATTTCCGCCATGGCCGGAATCATGGATTCCATCAGAATTTCCGCAACGTTGATTCCCGCATCGACCGATTCATGGACGATGGTGGAAACATCCTTGCGCCTACCTTTTAAAACAGCTTCATACAATGCTTCGTTTTTTGCCATAGGTTTCCTCCTTGTTCGAATATGTTGACTCACTCTCGCAATCTAGCGGAATGGGCTATCCTGTCAATAGAACGAACAGGCTGTATAATAGTTCAATCTTGCTGGATAATCTTGTGCATTGCGATTGGATTGATGCGTTTGCTCGCAATCCAATCCAAAGTGTTCCCGGGGGCGTTTTCAAGTTCGCGCTGAAAGACACGACCCTGGGCGATCTCGAACAGAATCGGTTTTTCCAAGGTTTGGAAAATTCCCTTGAAGCGGCTGATCTCAGCGTCGCCCATTCCGTATTGTGCAATTTGTTGGATGGTTGATGATAGTACTTTGGGTTTAAACACCAGGTTTTTATCCAACTGCAAGCCTCCCGGATATTGGTTGTGCCCGGAAACAGGAGGTCTCTTGCATGAGGGTTGTTTCCGTCTGATCCTGCGCGTCATATCAAAAACTTCATCGGGAAGCTTTCCAAACGCCGTGGATTGTATTCTCAGCTTGGAAGGGCTAAGGGTGTGCGCCCACTCGAGGAATTGCTTTGTTTCTTCCGGCGCGGTCAAATCGGAGAAGTTTGCTATCACGATATCGGCCAATTCTGCTAGACGCTCACCGTACTGGATTCCCCGCATGCGCTGCTGGTTGAAGGACGAGGGTTCTGCCAGCAGGATAACCGGGCGCACCACAATGGGGGTATCCTTTGCAAGATCCTCCATGGTTTTCAATAGCTCGTCGAGCAATACGATGCCGCTAGGCTCTACGATGATCCGGTCGACACGGGGCATCCGGGTAAGTTTGCCGAAAGTTTCCTTGAAATTGATCGCCGAGGTACAGCAGAGGCAACCTCCGGAAATATTGATCACCTTCGAGGCAGCCTCCGCGTCGGCCAATACGAAGCTGTCGATGCCGTTCGGGCCGTAGTCATTCACGAGTACGGCGGTGAATTCGTTATTTCGGCGCCGATGCAGGAAATCCAGAATGGCGGTTGTTTTACCGGATCCGAGCTGGCCGGCAATGATGTGGCAGGGAATCTTTTTCATTTATTGAGCTAGACTTCGATGCCGTATTCTTCGGGAAGAAACTTGTCGGCATCCGGTTCGGCCAGCATTTCCTCGATGAGGGCGCTCTCGGTTCTTGGCATGTCTTCGAGTGCCATTTCCATGATGTCGATCCAGGGTTTTTCGCGTTCGGCCACGCTGACTTTCTTGTTCTCGATACCGTCGCGCAGTTCGTTGATTGCGGCTTCCGAGGCCAGCAGGGTTTGTTCGTACGGATCGTTCGATTGGGCAATCTTTTCAGAGATGCGCAGTACGACATCCGGACGCAGAATATAGGCTTGGGCGTCGATCGGGGCGTCGGAGTCGGTCAGCCAGTCGCGCAGTTGCCGGGCTCCGCCCTCCGTTTTTGCGGCGGTATTCATTAGTCGGCAATCGTAGACGAGCTGTTCCATGGAAACCACGGGAGCTTTTCCGCTGAGCAGCTGAACGTCTTGTACAGACTCGTTGGACCAGCAGTCGCAGACAGCCATGGCAATGTTGCCCACCGGGCTCATGTGGGCGCAGGCGGCCGATTTCCCTTCCATGGAAATAGGAATTCCGGTGAGTGCCTTGAGGAACGGCCCTTCGTAGGCGCAATCCTTGCTTGGGCCGATTGCCCCGGCGGTCATGGCTACCAAGGTGCGCGGAACAGATGCCGCGCGAACCACGGCGGCGAAGACGGTCGGGATCATCTTCTTGTCGGCCAGCACCATCGCCGTGTTGGCGAAGCCACAGGCGCTGTCGCCGGCTGGGACGATGTTCTGCCGTGTGCACTCGGCTACGATATGCTCCCAGAGGAATTTCATGTCGCGGGCGCCGAGTACGCCCAGTGAAAAGATGGCCTTGCGCAGGTCGCCGTTCACCAGGGCGTCGTCGCACAGTTCTTTTCCGCCGGTGGATTCGATGGAGATCAGATCGGCGCCTGCGGCGCCTGCGCCGGCGAAGATGGTTTTCATGGCTTCCCAGTATTTCCCCTGCCGCATGAGCGGGGGGCGCACAAACTCGCGCACATCGTTGGGGGTGAAGCGCAGTGCGCTTTTGAGGCCATGCTTGTCTTGGGCCTCGTCCATGGCATCGGCCAGCAGGCGGGTGAGTTCGAGGCCCCATTCGGGTCGGTTGGTCATGTCCGGCAGGGTTTCGAATTCCACCAGCACGCCGGGCGCTTCGAGCTCAACGGCGCGTTGCAGAACGCCGGTGATCATTTCCTGATAGTGCCCGCGGACCTTGTCCCAGGAGGATTCGTTGATATCTATCGGGGGAAGGGTAAAGTTGATCTCCGGCACTACGGTACCCGCTCCTAGAGCGAGGTCCCGACCGCAACGAACCGGATTCGGGGTTTTTCCATAAAGAAATTCGTTCAGAGTGCCTATCGCCATGGTGTTGTTCATAGTCGACCTTCCTTGGTTATGAATGATGAGTATAGTAATGAGTATTGTCATGAAAGGGGATAGGACGTTTTACTTCTAAAATATTGTATTCTTGCTGATCTGTGCTATTAATTCAGAATATTCGGCCTGAAAACGAGTAATTGTTACGGAGTACATATGCCAATCTTGTCAAAAACCCTGTTTAAATCGGTGGCAAAGGACTATCGTTCAACGTACGGTCTTGCCATTCAATTGGTGGGTCAAAGCGGCCAGATAAACCTTCCGGAAACCGTTGCCGGGATTGAAAACCTGGCTGCACTGAAACGCACCCGTGCCCATACACTCTCCGAGTGTTTTCGATGGGGGGAGCCCCAGGCTTTTTTCATTGCCCCAGGCATTATGAGCTGGATCGTTCCGCTGGTGGATCATACCGAGCTTCGGGGCGGTCTGTGCGGAGGCTATGTCCATTTGGAAGACGACCCGCAAAGCAGGAACGCCTCTGTCAACTATCTGGTTTCCGAGGGAGCCAAGCGGAAAGAGGCGGAGGTCTTTGTTGGAAAGGCTCCAATGTTTGAGCAGCCATTGGTGCGCGATGCTGCGGACAGGCTCCACGATTTGTTCTATCAGTATAGCGGTTGGCAGCCGCTGGAGTTGGAACGCAATAAAGACCGGATGATGCAGCAACGGCAGATCGCCGAGGAAATTCACCTGCGGAAGGTGGAGCAGAACCGGGCCTATCCCTACGCCGACGAGCGCATCCTGCTCTCGCTCATTCGAGTGGGCGATCGTGCCGGTGCGCGCAAAATCTTCAACAAGATGCTTGCGGCCATGTTTCTCTATTCCCCCAAGCAGGTCGTCGTGCGTGCACGTGCGATTGAGATGATGGGCTACCTTGTCCGCGCCGCCGTGGAAGACAGCCCTCTGATGGAGCCGCTGCTGGAGCGGCACATGAAATGGATCGAACAAATTGTCGAAACCAAGGACTTCGACGATCTATGCCATGTGCTTAGCGAAGCACTCGACGATTTCATGAACAGCATCTTTCTGCAAGGCATCAACCCCGTCAGCCCCGCAGTGAGCAAGGCCCTGGACTATATTGCAGCAAACTATGCCGAAACCATCACGCTCGCCAACATCGCTGAAGCCGCCGGGCTGAGCACCTTCCGCATTGCCCATCTCCTAAAAGAAACCACGGGGAAAACCGCCCTGCAGAACATCCACTACCTGCGCATCCAGGAGGCCCGCCGGCTCCTGGAGCAAAGCGACATGAGCTGCACCGACATTGCCTACGAAACCGGCTTCGGCGACCAGAGCTACTTCATCAAGCAGTTCCGCAAATGGATGGGCATCACGCCGGCCAAATACCGAAAGTCCTTCTTCGGATAGTGTCCTGCCCGCGAGGCGGGCGGGGTAGTCCACAAAACCCCGCGCATGAAATGCGCGGGGCGTTGCGGGCTAGCTGTTGAGCAATACAAGTGCGCGCTCGTTGTCGTCGGTGGAGAGCACGGCGAGACAGGTATCCTCCGATACCGGGGCGCTGGCGTAGAGATAGTGCATGTTGAGCCCGCCCTTTCCGATGGTTTCGCACAGACTGCTGAGCATGCCGGGCGAATGACGCATGAGCACCTCGATCGAGTCGACTTCCTTTGGGGCATAGTTGTGCGCGCGCAGCGCATCAACCGCTCTGAGGTTATCGTCGGTAACCAGCCGGACAACCCCTTTGTTTTCGTCTTCGACCCATGCCGCGACCGCACGGATATTTACACCTTTTTCAGCCACGATCTTGGTGAGCTGGGCGAGAATTCCAATGTCGTTGAACACTCGGACGGAGACTTCCTTGCATTGTTTTGCAGTGATCATTTCAACCACCTCCCTTCGGTTGTAATCTAGGTCTGGAGGGGGGTGTTGTCGAGTCCTAATCCGGCGGCTGAAAGGCCATGTTTCCTATAGTTCCGCAGGTACAAACCAGAGCGGGACGGGGCAGCCGAGGGGGTCGGCGATTTTGATCAAGGATTCGGTTTCATATAAAATATACATAAACTGATACAAAGCTTATATGACGTTATTTCCACGTAACCAAGGGCTTAAATTGTGTTGACAATGCCAGCAACCTCTCATATAAGTTATATACAAAACTATATGAGACGAATATGAAAAGTTTTCCAACACCGCCGAAGGTCGATATCCGGGAGGTCGTCAAAGATCCCCTGGCCTTTGATGAGCGAATCCGTAATTTCTTTTACGGAAAATATCTTCACTGGGATCGCTTTCGCTACCAGCCCATGCCGGATGGGCTCCCTCCGGAAAAGGTTTGGGGAATCCTGAAGTTTTGGCGCACCACACGCTATCAATTAGTTCCCCTGATCGACACCAAAAGCGTTCCGTTCAGGTTCGTCAATGTGGATGCGATTCAGGAAATGCTTCACCATATCGATCAGGATGCGGCTGGACAGTTTCGCGCTGACGGAATTATTCCCAGCGCGGAAAGGGATCGCTATGTGATCAGCTCCCTCATCGAAGAAGCCATTCGTTCCTCGCAACTTGAAGGAGCGGCCACAACGCGACGCGAGGCAAAAGAGATGATTCGGTCGCAGCGCGATCCCCGCGACAAAAGCGAGCGAATGATCCTTAACAACTTCAACACGATGCGCTATCTCGTTGATGCGAAGAAGGACAAACTTACGCCGGAATTTATTTTTGAACTGCATCGGATGATTACCGACCAAACGCTGAAAAATTCCGATGCAGGCGGGCGATTCAGAAACAGTTCGATCAATCCTGATGAAAATATCCGGGTCTACGGCACCAGCAACGAAGTGCTGCACACTCCGCCTCCTGAAGCGGAACTTCCCGCACGCATGGAAGCCATGTGTGCCTTTGCCAATGGCGAGACCCCGGAAAGCTTCCTTCATCCCGTGTTGCGGGCAATCATCCTGCATTTTTGGCTGGCGTACGATCATCCATTTGTGGATGGCAATGGGCGAACCGCCCGAACATTGTTTTATTGGGCCATGCTTAAGGAAGGCTATTGGCTGTGTGAGTTCCTTTCGATTTCAAGCATTTTCCGGAGCGCCCCGGCAAAGTATTCGCGTGCATTCCTGATGACCGAGACGGACGACAACGATCTGACCTATTTCATTGTCTACCACCTGAAAACCATTCGTCGCGCAATTACGGAGCTACACGAATACATCGACCGCAAATCGGCCGAAATACGCGAGCTGGATCAGAAAACCCGCAGCATGCGCATATTGAACCATCGGCAAAAAGCGCTTATATCCCATGCCCTCAAGAATCCAGATAGTGGATTAACGGTGTATTCTCACCAAGGTGCCCACAGCATTTCCTATCCAACTGCCCGAAACGATTTGCTGACGTTGGTTGAAAAAGGGTTCCTTGTTGCCGAGAAGCCGGGGAAGACACGCTTCTTCTATCCTGCCCCGAATCTGGAACAACGCCTGAATAAATAGGGAAGCGTTTTACACATCCAGGTTGGCTGGCACAACCCACGGGGGGACGGGGCAGCCGAGGGTGTCGGCGATGGCGCGGAAGAGCTCGACCTCCTCGATGGTGATTTCGCGGTCGTGCATGAGGCAGGCGAGGGCGGCGCCGAGCAGCCATTTCTTTACCTTGAAGGAGCCTTCGGCCAATTTGTCGAGCGCGGCATCGAGGGCATCCCATGTGCATTCCGCTTCGGGCAGCAGTTCGAAAACGGCCTTGGGGGCCGCAATCTTTTCGGCGGCGGATTGGAACGCGGCGGCGGTTTCGGATTCGTTGCCGTGCCCTTTCCTCGCCAGTACGGAAAGAACAACCGAGGTCTCTTTTTCCAGTCCGCGGATGGCATAGTAGTTGGCGGCGCGGCGCTTGGGTTTGCCGCTGAAGACGGGGTCGAGATGGCAGACGAGCACGCGCTGGAGGGCATACTCGAAAACGTCGACCTGCTCGTCGGCGTCGGTGAGCGCCTTGACGATGGCACGGAAGGCGGCGTACTGGCCTTTGGAAAGGAAGCGCAGTGCGGGGATCGCGAGGTCGATGATCGGCAGGCGCATTTCGGGCTGGATCTGGCCGAGGTTTGGAATCGCTTTTTCGAGGGTTTGGAATACCTCGGGCTCGGCCTGCTCCTTGATGAGGGCCATCTGCTTGTCGCGGATGGTTTCGTCGGAGTCGAGCAGGAGGAAGTAGACCAGCATGCGTGCGCCATGTGGATCGCGTGCATGTTCCTTGGCCCGTTCGGGAATGGAGGCGATCAACAGCTTGGCGGCGTCGGCGTGGTGCTCCATTGGCGCACCGATGGAGTCGATCAGCGCTTCGGGATTATTGGGTTTTAATTGCGGCGGGGTTGCCGCACCGAGAATCGTGGCGGTAACGGCGAGTTTCCCGGGGTCGGTGAAGAGGTCGACCACGTCCGGCTTGTTCTCTTTCTCCTCCAGCGGCGCCCCCTCGAAGCGCGCCAGCTGCTTGCGCAGGTCTGCGTGCGTGACGGTCGGGAAGGTGCCGTCGAAAGTGGGTTCGAGCCAGCGGACTCGCTCTGCCAGCGGGGGGTGGGTGCTGAAGGTGGCGCCGCGCAGCCCGTTGCCGAAAAACATGTGGCTGGCCTGTTCCGCATTAGGGGTGCGCAGGCGCGAGCCATGGGAGAGGCCGCCGATCTTCTTCAGGGCGGCGGCCAGTCCGGTGGGGTCGCGGGTAAACTGTACGGCGGAGGCATCGGCCAGCCGCTCGCGCGAACGCGAGATGGACGCTTTGATCAGCTTGGCGAAGAGCATCCCGCAGGAACCAACGATCCAGAGAATCAGCCCGGTGGCAATGGCAAAAACCACAATCTGTCCGGAGTCCTTGGAGCGCCGGTGCGAACCGTGGAACGAAAACTCGAGAATGATGCGCCCGAGCAAACCGATGACGATCAGTCCATGGATGATGCCCATCAGGTTAATGTTCATCTGCGTGTCGTTGTTGAGGATGTGGCTAAACTCGTGGGCGATGACGCCCTGCAGCTCGTCGCGCGTCAGGCCGGTCATGGTGCCGTAGGTAACGGCGACGACGGCGTCGGAGGTTGTGAACCCTGCCGCGAAGGCGTTGATGCCCTTTTCGCGCTCCAGCAGATAGACGGGCGGGACGGGAACGCCGGAAGCGATGGCCATTTCCTCAACGACGTTGCGCAGGCGCTTCTCGAAAAAGTCGTCGGTGCCGGGATAGATCTGCCGGCCGCCGAGCATCTCGGCAACGCTTCCGCCGCCGCCCCGGCGCAGCTGCGAAATCTTAAAGAAGGCACCGCTTAGCACGACGATGAGCGTAACGCCGCAAACGAGCACGAAGAGGTCGGGATGCCACCACGTCAATTGGGGCTGGATTTCCCGCGGGCCATAGTTGGATTGGTAGAAATACCATCCAAGGGTTGGAAGCAGGTAGACCAGCAGGATGGTAACCGCCACCGCGGCGCTGAAATAGAACAGTAGCAGGCCGGTCTTCCGGCGGGCGCTATCTTGCTGGGCAAAAAAATCCATGGCGAGGAATTCACTAGCCGCAAAAGAGCGCAGAGACCGCAAAAGGGGAGGCTTTGGGTTCTATGCGCTCTTTCGCGGAAACCAATTAATCAAAGCTGACTTTCACGGCTTCACGCTCGGCCTTGTTTTCGATCTCGAAGAGGGTGGCGGCGGTGAAGTTGAACATGTTTGCAACAATGTTCACGGGGAAGGTTTCGCGACCGGTGTTGAAGACGGTGACGGCGTCGTTGTAGGCCTGCCGTGCGAACGAAATCTTGTTTTCCGTCGAGGTCAGCTCTTCGGTCAGCTGCATCATGTTTTGGTTGGCCTTCAGGTCCGGGTACGATTCCGATAGGGCGAAGAGCTTTCCGAGAGCGCCGGTCAAAGCGCCTTCCGCGCCCATCAGTCCGGCCATCGCGCCGGCGTCGGCCGGGTTCTGCGCGGCGAGCTTGCCGGCGGCGGAGGCCTGGTTGCGCGCCTGGATGACGGCTTCGAGCGTTTCGCGCTCGTGGCTCATGTAGCCCTTGGCGGTTTCGACGAGGTTGGGGATCAGGTCGTAGCGGCGTTTCAGCTGCACGTCGATCTGGGCAAACGCGTTCTTGAAGCGATTGCGCAGCATCACGAGTTTGTTGTAGCCGCCGATGAAAAAGATCGCCAGCAACACAAGCAGTCCAAGCAGAACAAGTAGAGGTATCATTCGTTTCTCCTTTGTTGTTTAGGTCGGCGATAGTAGGCAAAGCTCGAAAGCATTTCACTTATAAAAGCCTGCGGGTTTTGTAATTCGCAGTTCGGTTGAATCTTCCCCAGGCAATGGCTGGAAGCAGCGGCAAAAACGGATATAACTTTCACAGACTTGAAGCGCTTGGTTTTTATAGGGCGTGGGTGGGAAAACTCCGGCGCGGCGGAACGCGCCAACTGCCAAAGCTTTCTCTCCGAACTCTGCATATTGCTGGATGTTCCTCCACCCGAACCCGCCTCAACACCGCCCGCGCCGCCGAAGAGGCGCAAGGCAACATCCGCTGGCTCCGCCCCGAGTTCCAATGTCCGGAAAGTGTCGAGGTACGGGCCGAATTCCCGTCCACCGATTCGCCGGGTGCCATTGCGCCGGAGAGCCCGACCACAAACGCGCCCGCAAAAATTGTCAGCAGGGGAGGCATGGGCTATACCCTACGGAACAACTTTGGAGATGCCCAATGAAAAGAAACCTATTTGACGAGATCCCTACCGATCTTCCGGAAGAGCTGTTTTCGGTGTTGGCGGAAAACGGGACTGCGAGGATTGAGCGGATCGTCTCCGACGGCCATGCCTCGCCGGAGGGGTTTTGGCATGATCAGGAACAGGATGAATGGGTGCTGCTGGTTTCCGGCTCCGCCGTGCTCTCTATCGAGAAGGAATCCGGGGTCGAGCAAGTTGAACTTAATGCCGGCGACCATCTCCTGCTTCCCGCCCACCAGCGCCATCGCGTCGATTCCACTTCCACGACCGAGAAAACCATCTGGCTGGCCGTGTTCTTTTAACCCCGAAACACACCAAATACACGAAACAGGAGTAGGATTTTTTTTCGTGTATTTGGTGTGTTTCGTGGTTCAATTCCCGCATGGAAATAACGCGGTTCAAGTTTGGCGATTTCGAGGTGCTGGCGGTGCCGGTGCTGCGCGACAACTTTGTCTATCTCGTTTGCCGCGATGGCGAGGCGGTACTGATCGATGCGGGGGAAGCACAGCCCGTGTTCCAAGCCTTGGAAGAAAACGACCTGCGTTTGCAGAAGCTCCTGATCACCCATGCGCACCACGACCATATTGGCGGGTGCCGTGCTATCCAGGACCGGCTGGGCGTGCAGTCCACCAGTCCCTCCGTGGAGTCCGGCGAATTTTCAATGCTTGGAACCGTTTGCCGCTCCATATCGACACCGGGGCATATGGCGGTGCACAAGATATATCACTTCCCCGAGCTTGGAATTTTGTTCACGGGCGACACGCTGATCAACGGGGCCTGCGGGCGCCTATTGGGTGGCACGGCGGAGCAGCTTTTCACCAGCCTGCGGGCCATCTGCGAACTGCCGGACGACACACGGATCTTCGGCGGGCACGACTATCTCGCCGACAACATGGAGTTTGCGCTTTCGGTGGAACCGGGCAATGCCGATATGCAGGCCCGCCTCGATCTCTACCGCACCGATCCCGCCGCCGCCATCTTCGCCATGCTTGGGGAAGAGAAGAAAACCAACCCGTTTCTTCGGGTTGATACCGTTGAGGAGTTCGCTGAGCTCCGACAGCAAAAGGATTGCTTCTAACCACCTGTCTTCGTGGTGCTAACTGAACAACGGTTTCAGCACGTCGTATTGCTCCATCAGCGCCTGCGGCATGACGCGGGTGCCGGAGAGGACGGGCATGAAGTTGGTGTCGCCCGTCCAGCGCGGAACAATGTGCTGGTGGATGTGGTCCTTGAGCCCGGCCCCGGCGGCTTCGCCGAGGTTGTAGCCGAGGTTCAGGCCATCGGGCTTGAGTTCGGCCTTCAGGATTTCGACGGCTTCGATGGAGAGGTCGGTCATTTCCAGCCGCTCTTCGGGGGTCATGTCCCGGAGGTGCTCGAGGTGGCGGTAGGGGGCGACCATGAGGTGCCCGCTGGTGTAGGGATAGCGGTTCATGACGACGGCGCAGGTTTTCCCGCGCTTGAGCAGCAGGTTGTCGCGGTCGTTTTCCGCCGCGAACATTTTGCAGAGGAAACACCCTGCCTCTTTGTCGCCGAGGATATATTCAATGCGCCACGGTGCCCAGATGGTCTTATTCATATGTTTGGTTCCTTTTTTGATAAAACACCGACTCCACTAAGCCGACTGCGCCCGCCGCTGGTGGTGAGTACGTTGATTTGCGTGCCGATGCGTTCCTTGAGCGCGCCGACGTGCGAGATCACGCCGATGAGCTTGCCGTCTTGCTTGAGCTCCGTCAAAGCTTCGAGGGCGGTTTCGAGGGCATCTTCGTCGAGCGTACCAAAACCTTCGTCGAGGAAGAGCGAATCGACGCGGATATGCTTGCTGGCCATGCGCGATAGACCGAGTGCAAGCGACAGGCTCACCACAAAGCTTTCGCCGCCGGAGAGGTTTTTGACCGGTCGAATTTCGCCGGCCTGGTAGTTGTCGACCACGTTGAGGTCGAGCGGTTTCTGCTTGTCGCGGATGAGGAGATAGCGATCACTCATTTTCGCAAGCTGTTGGTTGGCGTGCGAGACCATCAACTCAAACGTCAGCCCCTGCGCAAAGTTGCGGAATTTCTTGCCGTCGGCTGATCCAATAAGTTCGTGCAACCTGTTCCAACGGGTGCATTCAACTCGCTGCTTTTCAATGTCGCCCAGTTTGCTTTGATGAAGCTCGACCGCTTTTTGGTTTTGTTCGAGCTGGCCGTTGAACGTGCCGATCTGTTGTTGAAGGGCGTCGCACCGCTCCGCGAGGGCGGCATGTTCTTCAGGAGACGTTTCAATATGTTTCTGCTCCCGCTCGCTTTGAAGCTGTTTGGTCTTTTCGGCTTCGAGGGCGGCGAGGTGGGTGTGGCGGTGTTTAAGTTCGTCCGCTCGCGCTTCGAGTTTAGATTGTTCCGCTTCGTCGAGCTGGGAGGAAAGGTAGGCGGCCTCGTTTTCAAATCCTGCGTGGATCATCGCCTTGGCAAAAGCGGGGTCGGCTTCGCCAAGCTGCGCCTCTGTTTTCCGCAACTCTCTTTCCAGTGCTTTGGCTTTTTGCCGGGCGAGCGATAGAGCTTGTTTGCTGTCGACCAGTTGGGTTTGCGCGGCGGCGGCCTTTTTGCGCAACGCATCGATTTCCGCTTGGGCTTCCTTCTCCACGGTCTCGGGCTGGCGATCTCCAAAGAGGGCTTCCCGTTCCGCCTTCAACGAGTCGATGGCGGACTTGGTTTCGGCCAACGTTTCCGTCTGTTTCTGGATGCGCGCATTGTGCTTCACGAGTTCTTTCGCCTGACCAGCAAGGGTGGCTCGGAGGTTCGAGATGGTTTGCTTTAGCTCAACCGTTTTCTTTTCCGTCTCAATCCAGTGGTCGCGACGGGTGGTGAGCTGTGTCGCCGTTTCAGGAGATAGCGCGATTCCGAACGGCTTGATGGTTTGCTCTAACCGGGTTTGAACGGCATCCAGATCGGACTCCGCTTTAACCCTCTGGGTTTCTGTGGACTCAGCCTTTTCTACTGCGGTTTCAGAATTTTGTTTCGCGGTTTGTTCTAATAGCTTTTGCTGGCTCAACGCTTCGCGCGCGTCGTCGAACGCGACCTTGGCGCCTTTATCTCCCTTCTCCAGCGTTTCGATTTTTCCGATGCGGATTTCGATTTGTTCCGCCTCTTCCGCATTGCCGTGCGCGAGGGTTTCGAGTTCGGCCTCGTCGTTTTCGAGCGCGGCTTGGAGCGTTTTGCACAGGGCGTTGGCGGTGGCCTGTTTTTCAGTCAGGACGTTGATCTGATTGGCGAGCGCGGAAAGATCGACGGTAATCTTTTCGAGCGAACTGGTTGCCGGGACGGGGAGTCCGGCAGCATAAGGGTGCTCCAGCGAACCGCAGAGTGGACACGGCTGGCCATCGGCCAGCTCTTCGCGTTCGGCTTCGAGGCTTTCGACTTTTTGCTGTAGGCGCAGGTTTTCAACCAATAGCGCGTGTTCGCGCTGGAGGCCTTCCTGCTCGTTCCTTTTCAGGATCAGTTCATTTTCCGCGTCCGCGGCGTCGGTGGTTTTGGCCGCAACGGTCTCGCGGGTTTCCAACACCCGTTGCTCGATCTTCACTCGTTGCCGAAGTTCATCGAGCCGGGCGCGCCAGTCGGTTCCGTCGAGCAGAGGGGCGAGTTCGCTGCTGATCTTTTCCAGCGCGGCTTCGGTCTCGGTAAAGCTCTTCTGCGCGGTCGATAGTTTCCCCGCTTCTTCGGTTGCGGTCTTGGTTGCCTTTTTCGCGGCGGTTGCCGCGGCCTTCGATGCTTTTTTGGCTGAGTCCTTTTCATCGGTCAATTTTTTTAGTTGTTCCAATGATTGGGAGATCGCGGCAAGTTGCCCTACCAGTTTAGCATCCTGCGCATGTTCCTTTTGATAGGACTCGGCTTCGCCGTATTGGGCGTGGAGGTTTTCGAGGTTGGCCTTGTTTTCCTCTTCTTTATCACGCAACGCCGTTAGTTCGTCCTTCAACTGAACGAGCGCGGTCTTTTCCGATTCCTGTGCGGTCAAGCGCCCCGCGATTTGGGTGTCGAGCGCTCGTGCTTTCGTTAAGACCGGAAGCAATTCTTTCTGCTCCGCTTCCTTTTCCTTGAGCTGTATTTCGGTGGCGTCAAATGTGGCGGACGCGTTGGTTTGCTGTTCTTCCAAATCGGGAAGCGTGTCGGTTGCCGCTTTCCGTTCAGAGGTTGTTTTGGAAAAATCGTTGCGCAGGTTGACGAGTTTGGCGTGGGCGACCGCCAGCGGCTGGGCGCGCCGGGCGGCGGCCAAGCGTTCGGCATCGGGCTTGAAGGCTTTGTTCTCCTCGCATAGGATTTCCTGTTCCGCCCGATTGTTCTCCAACGCTTTCTCCAAGGATTGGATGCGGCCTTTGCAATCCAGCGCAGCCTTGGCGGCATCGCGCTTTCGGGCTTTTTCCTTGTGCTGATCCTGAACCTGTTTCAGATCGAACTGGATCTGCTCCAGCGCCTCATCATCTAGCAATTGGATGCCATCGAGTCCCGCTTTCAATTCTCCCAGCTTTTGGTTTTCGGCGCTGTTGCGCTGATGCACCAGCTTGGATATTTCGGTATAGATTTCCGTGCCGGTAATCTGTTCGAGAAGGGGGGAGCGTTCATCGGCATTGGCTTTTAGAAACGAATCGAAGCTACCCTGCGCCAGGAGGATCGAACGGGTGAAACGGTCGAACCCCATACCCATCACGTCGTCAATCTTCTCCTGCACCTCCTTCAGCTTTTCGGCCAACAGGGTTCCTTCGGCATCGGCCAGTTCGCGCTTGGGCGACTGTAAAGGGGCTCCGGCTTTTTTGCGTGAGCGATGCTGGTGCCAACTCGCGCGGAAAGTTCCTTTCGCCGTTTCAAAAAGAACCTCGGAAAAACACTCACCCGTCTGGCGCGACATCACCTCATTCTGGCTCTGATTAATGCGATCCAGCCGCGGCGTCTGGCCATAGAGCGCCAAGCAGAGTGCATCCAGAATCGTCGTTTTCCCCGACCCCGTCGCGCCCGTGATGGCAAACAATCCATTGGCCTCATAGTCCGGGTGCGTGAAATCAATGCACCACTCGCCATAAAGCGAATTCAGGTTCTTAAAGCGCAGTTCGAGGATTTTCATTCAACGCTCTCGATTGCCAGCGCGGCACAGAACGCTGTACGCAAACTGGAAAGTTGACCACTTGTGATCGATTTGTCCTCAAGTGCTTTGAGTATTTGTAATGGTTTCTGATCAGGACGTCCGGGAAGCGATAGCCCCAGATGCTTTTCCAAGCACTTGTCGAATTCAACCGGCTCGGCCAGAGTGAATGCATTGTTCCTATCCCGAATGAGCTGATTGATTGCGGCATGCTCATTCTTTTCATCATCGTTATCAAACATGATGCCGTGATAGATTCCAAAGCATTTGAACAGGCTTAAGAAGCGGTGAAAGTTGTACTTTCCTAGAGCGTCCACGATAAGCACACGTTCTTTCGTTAGGTCATGCCACTCATTTGCTAATAGATAATTAAACAATGCTTTTTCGGTGGCCCCCTCAACAAGGAGCACCTTATCTGCAAAGAACATTGAAGCACGGTCGGAATCAAGCCAGAGCTGAAAGCGGAACTTTTCATGCTGATTCGAAATTTCATCAGCTGGGGCATTATCAATTAGTCTCTGTGCGTTTGTTTTTTTAAGTGGATCAACCGCAGGGTCATCTACAAATGCTTGGAGAGCGTTAAGGAAATCGCCTCCTGATTTAATCAGGCCTTCTTCGTCAGATTGCTTCAGCTGATGCACTTTAGATGTGCAATCAATTTTCTGAATTCGACACACTTGGCAAAGTTCATCACTGCTCTTTCCTACAAATACAGGGGAATGGGAAGTTACAATTACCTGTTGCTCGGATTCCTGCCCAAGTCTGCGCAGATGATAGGCCATGTTCTCTTGCTGTGATGGATGCAGAAAAGCTTCTGGTTCTTCAAACAACAGCAAGGTGAAATCGGGATTAAATTCCTTTTTCTTTACTTCCTTTTCATCCTTAAAGCTCGGAGCGATGCGAATTAATTCATAAATCACGGATCGTTGAAAACCGTGGCCAAAACGATCTAAATCAAATGCTGTATCGCCAAGTAATATGTCAACGAAGGCATACTTAACCAGTGATTTTGATATTTCTTCAGGTGATATGGGATTCACAGACAGGTCAATCTTCACGTTCCATTGATTCAGAGCGGTATTGATCGGCTGGGCAATTTCTGAAAGAAAGCCATTTTCCTGTTTTGCTTCGGAGTTTAGAGCCTCAAACGCTTGGCCAAGCTGACTATATGCGGGGCTTTTAGAGACGACCTTCTTGAGCATAAAATTAAGCATATTTCGCAACGGGGAGGGTCCCGTTGTTTTCATTTGCTCGCCCGGTGTTGTTAGTGCGGGGATGTAGACAATGCTTCCGCATTTGGCTGTGCCTATATTCTTGGCACCATAGAAAAGGTCATCTTCTTCAATTCCATTTACGACTGCATAGATATTGCTCTGCTTTGACTTAACTTTATCCCCTTTGAAATATCGTTTCAGGATGATGGATCTATTGATAACTCCTTCTTTGTATTTATCAGCCAAGTTCTCCCATTCGTCCGCAGATAGCCTAAATGAGATTTCAATCCAGGATTCTTGATCGTTTGTTCCTTTTTTTGGAAAGTCATCTTCACTCCATTTTGCGTCTTCATAAAAACACCGCAGTGCATTGATGACATTACTTTTTCCTGCATTGTTGGATCCGACCAATAACAGAAAATCGTGAGCTTCAATTTCTGCATCAACTATAGAACGGAAATTATGGATCTTTATATGTGTGATTTTCATAGGGGATCCTTAGTGGGCGATCAGTTATCGGGTTTCCCGCCCTTCTGCGATAGCACTTTAATCATTTTATCGAAGTCGGATTCGATGCGCTGGGTTTTGTTGAATTTCTCGTATTCGGCGGATGCTTTTTCATCGGCTTTCTTGCGGGAGATGGAGCCGTGGCCTTCGAGGATTCTGTATTCGTTGAATTCCAGAAATTTGTTCACGCTTTCGGCAAAGCTCTCCATGGTGAAGGTGTTGCGATGTTCGAGGATGTTTTCGATGTAGTCGAAAAAGGCGGACACCGCCCGCTCCAGCCGTTTGATCTCCTTTTCGGGAAGGTAGTTCTTTCCGGTGGTGGTGTCCGATTTAAGTATTCGGCCATCCGGGGCGTTTTTGAAAGTTTTCATGCCCATCAATGGTTTTTCGGCATCGGCATTTAGGTAAATGATCTCTGCGGCGGTGTGCCCCGTAATGGCAAAGTGGAATCGGTCCTGCACATGGGCGTAGAATTGGCGGGTGGCTTCCGACTTTGGATCATAGTCGATGCTGCACTCGGCGAAAATATCGGTGATTTGCTGATAGATTCGGCGTTCCGATGCTCGGATGGAGCGAATGCGCTCCAGCAGTTCCCTGAAATAATCCTGACCGAAATAGCGCCCGTTCTTTAGCCGCTCATCATCCATGGCAAAGCCTTTGATGATGTATTCCTTGAGCAGTTGAGTTGCCCAGATGCGGAACTGGGTGGCTCGGGAGGAGTTAACGCGATAACCCACGGAAATAATGGCATCGAGATTATAAAATTCGACGTTTCGTTTAACCTGCCGGGATCCTTCTTGTTGAACTGTTTCCAAAATGGAAACAGTTGCCCCCTTCTCCAATTCGCCGCTGTCGTAGATGTTATCCAAGTGCTTGGAAATGGCCGGGATTCCAACACTAAAAAGCTCAGCCATTTTTTTCTGTGGAAGCCAGATGGTTTCGTTGTGCAGAAAAACTTCCACTTTCACCTGACCATTGGGCGCGGTATAGAGCAGGAAGTCGGTCAGCTCATCGCGGATGGATAAATTTCTCTCTTTTTCACTCATCATTTTCCCCTGCGGGGTTGTTCTGGTCCGATGCGATCTGCTTGACCATTTTGTCGAAGTCACTTTCAAACAGCCGATCCTGAATGATGCGGTATTTTTCGAATTCGGTTTCGGCGTGGGTCTTGGCCAATTCCGCCGTCACCTTGCCCGCATCCTGAAGAATTTCCCGGTCCCAGAGTTTGAGGAATCCGCTCAGCCGTTCCTCCCAGTCAGCCATGGTCATGGGGATACGGCGCATCGTCTGAAGTTCTGCCATATCAAGATAGGCCGAAACAATCCGTTGCATTTGACCTAACTCAAATTCGGAGAGATAGTTTTTGGCGATGGAAACATCGTATTTGTGGATTTTCCCCAGAGGAACTCCCTCCCAGTGGGTTAGCCCCATGTTTTCTTTTTGGTGATCCGCACGATCTACAATGACTTCCGCCGCCGTATTGCCATGAATGGCATAGTGCATCTTGTTTTGAATGGCAGCAAAGAAGCGTTTTGTCGCTGTGGCGGATGGATCGTAGTCCAGAGCCGTGGCGTAGATGTCGGTTATTTTCTGGTAGAACTTGCGTTCGGAAAGCCGGATTTCCCGAACCTTTTCAAGTTGTCGTTCAAAGAATTCGTCGGTTAGGTTTCCTCCCTGTTTGAGCCGATCAACATCCATCGTCCAGCCCTGAATAGCGTAATCCTTTACAATTTGATTTGCCCACTTGCGGAACTGCACGGCACGTTCATTTTCGATCTTGAAGCCGACAGCAATGATGACCTGCAGATTGTAGTGTTTTGTGTTGTAGTTTTTGCCGTCAGTGGCAGTTATTAAGTATTTCTTAATAACTGCGCTTTCCTCCAATTCGTCATCGGCAAAAATACGTTTCAGATGTTGGTTGATGGCGGGAATCGAAACGTCATAAAGAGCTGCCATCATCTTTTGCGTCAACCAGATATTCTCATCCTCATAACGCATTTCTACACTATTTTCTGAACTGCCCCCGGCCGCGACAAAGGTCAGGTATTCAGCTGCCGATGAACGGATAATGGAGATTTCTTTTTTCTTTTTTTCACTCATGCTCGCGTTCCAATCATTCGTTGTTTTTATCGGTTTCGTGGAGGGTTTGGAGGATTTCGGCGTAGCTGGCGGTGAGTTCGGGGCGCTGGTCGGCTGGGACTTCGTACTCTTCGAGGCAGCGGTTGAAGACATCGGTTGGCTCCAGGTCGTCGAGCGTTTCGGCGGTGTCGATCCGCTGGAGAACGCGATCCATGACGCGCTTGTTTTTGATGCGGCGAATTTCGAGGTCGGTGCCTTCTATGGCCGCTTCGATTTGATCGCGCAGGTCGCCGATAATTTCGTCGGCGGTATATTCGATTTCGAGCCAGGCGTTGCTTCGTTCGAGCTTGAGTTGTTTGAGTGCTTCGAGGATTTCTTCCATCCCGCCTGCGATGCGGCGGAGGGGCTGGAAACAAGGCACGGGGATTTCGGCGACTTGTGGCATGCGGCCTTCGAAGGAAGTTTGGAGCACGAGCTTTTGCTGGCTGGCCTCGCCGAAGCCCATGGGGATGGGGGAGCCGCAATAGCGCATGGTTTCGGATTGGGCGACCTTTTGCGGGACGTGGAGGTGGCCGAGGGCGAGATAGTCGAAGCAGGCGGGGAAGGCGCTGGCTTCGACGTGGTCGAGCGAGCCGACGTTGAGGTCGCGTACGCCGTCGTCGGCCAGCGTGGTTCCTCCCGCCGCGAAGCAGTGTCCCATTCCAATGATTGGAATATCTAAATCGCCGCGTGCGGCTTCGGCGCGTTCGCCGATGTGTCGGTAGTGGGCGCGGTAGCCTTCGGCCAGCTTGGCGCGTTTGTCGTCCATGGATTCGCCGGCCTCGGATTGGCGGATGTCGCGGTCGCGCAGATAGGGGACGGCGCAGACGATGGCTTGCGGCTTGCCGTCGGCGTTGCGGCAGACGACGATTTCGTCGTCCGCATCCATTGCGCCGACGACATGGACGTTCAGCGCTCCGAGCAGGGCTTTGGGCGCGTTCAGGAACGAGGGCGAGTCGTGGTTGCCGCCAATGACGACCACCTGTCGGCACGTGGCGGAATGGGCGATGCGGCAAAGGAAGGAATAGTAGAGTTCCTGGGCGCGGTTGCTGGGGGCGGTGGTGTCGAAAACATCGCCGGCAATCAGCAGGACATCGACCTGCCCGTTCTCGATATGCGCTGCCAGCCAGTCTAGGAACGCTTCGAACTCGTCATGGCGCCGTCGGCCATAAAGTGAACGGCCGAGGTGCCAGTCGGAGGTATGTATGACTTCCATCTACTTCCTATTTATTCGCTATCGCCGTAGCCATAGTTCTCGGCGACGAAGTCGAGGTCCTTGTCGCCGCGCCCGGAGAGGTTGATGAGGATGGACCCGCTTCCCATCTCCTTGGCCTTTTCCATGGCGAAGGAGACGGCGTGCGCGCTTTCGAGCGCGGGAATGATGCCTTCCAGGCGGCTGAGTTTGTAGAAGGCGTCGAGGCATTCCTCGTCGGTGGCGGAGGCGTACTGGATGCGGCCTTCGTCTTTGAGATAGCTGTGCTCGGGGCCGACGCCGGGATAGTCGAGTCCGCTGGCGATGGAATAGACGGGCGCCGGCTCGCCTTTGTCGTCCTGAAGCAGGTAGCATTTGAAGCCGTGGATGATGCCGGGCATGCCGTAGGTCATGGTGGCGGCGTGGTCGCCGGTGGCGGTGCCGCGGCCCATGGGTTCGACGCCCCAGATTTCGCAGGGGTCGTCGAGGAAGGCGGAGAAGAGCCCCATGGCGTTGCTGCCGCCACCGACGCAGGCGGTGAGGAGGTCGGGCAGGTTGCCGGTCATTTCCTGGAACTGCTCGCGGGCTTCGATGCCGACCACGCGCTGGAAGTCGCGCACCATCATCGGGAAAGGGTGCGGGCCGACGACGGAGCCGATGCAGTAGATCGTGGTTTCGGGGTCTTCAAGGTAGGCCCCGAAGGCGGAGTCGACCGCTTCTTTAAGCGTTTTGAGCCCGAAGGAGACGGGTACGACCTTGGCGCCGAGCAGCTTCATGCGGATGACGTTGGGGTGCTCCTTGGCGATATCGACTTCACCCATGTGGATTTCGCATTCGAGGCCAAAGTAGGCGGCGGCGGTGGCGAGCGCGACGCCGTGCTGGCCGGCGCCGGTTTCGGCGATGAGCTTTTTCTTGCCCATGTATTTGGCGAGCAACCCTTCGCCCATGCAGTGGTTGAGCTTGTGCGCGCCGGTGTGGTTGAGATCCTCGCGCTTGAGGTAGATCGCCGCGCCGCCGCAGAGCTCGGAGAGGCGCTTGGCGTGGTAGGTGGGGGTTGGGCGGCCTTGGTAGTGGGTGCGGATGGAGCGCAGTTCGTTGATGAAGTCGGCCGATTGGCTGATTTTAAGGTAGGCGTCGTGGATTTCCTTCATGGGGCCGATGAGCTGGGGCGGGAGAAACGCGCCGCCATATTCGCCAAAGTTGCCTTCTGCATCCGGGGTGGTTTCGAGGTAGCTACTATAGTCTTTTTTCATCTGACCCAATCTCCTTGATTCAATGAATGGATTAAAAGGTCACAGGGTAGTTAAAAATAGGGGGGCGGGCAAGATGAACCGCGCTTGAATCCGCGCGGGGCTTCCGTCGGGTGGGTTCCAAGATTGAGCGGAATTGGAATGGATTTATCGGGGGAGGATTCATATACTCCTGCTTGTGTGTTGCGAGAATAAAAAAGATATCGACCCGTCCATTCTGTTCGATGCCGCTTCCGGCGATCTGGAGATTGTGGCTGAGCTGCTTGAACTGTTTTTCGATCTGACGGGGCAGGAAATGGACCGGCTGGTCGGTGCGGCTGCGGTTGGCGACGCGAAAGCCGTTTCAGAGGCGGCGCACAAGATCGTCGGCTCCTCGGCAGCGTGCGGGCTCGTGGGGCTTGCGGCTGGTCTGCGCGAACTGGAACAACGGTGCAAGCAAGGATTGCCCGACGATATGGACGAGCGCATTCGGCGCATGGAGATTCAATTGGAATGCGCCCAGGATTTTTTTGAAAATCGCATTGGAGAGGGTTTCCTAAAATGAAAAAGGTCTTTTTTGTCGATGATGATGTCTTTGTAACTCGGCTCTATGAAAACCTGCTGAACACCAAAGGCATTCAAACCGTTGTCATCAACAGCGGGGAGGAGGCCATTCGTCGGCTCCCCGGCGAAATTCCGGATTTGGTGGTTTTAGACCTGCACATGCCGTGCGTCAACGGGGTTGATGTGCTGCGGTTTATCCGAGGGCACGAAGCCTTGAAGAATCTCCCGGTGATTGTTTTTTCCAATGGCTATGTCAAGGAGCTGGTCGAGGAAGTGGGCACGCTGGGAGCGAAAAACATTTTCGCGAAACTGCAATGCAAGCCGAAGCAACTGGTGGAAGAAATCGAGGGGGTTTTGGCTGGACAGGCGGACTCCGCGGAAATGGAGAGGGACTCGGAACTGGATGTTGCGAGCCGCCATTTGACCAAAGTGTTAAAAGGGGAACTGCCCCGGTTTATCGAGTTGCTGGACACCGATCCGCGGCCCCAGGCGCGGCGGGTATGCTTGGTTCATATCAACAAAATCATGCACGACGCTTTTCAATGCGCCTTGGCTGCAGACGAAACGCTGCCCCGTGGCCAGCTCGGCCGTATGTTGAAAACCTTGTTGAACGACCTGTACAACCATCCCGGCCACGTCTCGGATTCCACCACGCAGACCCTGACCCAGGGGCTGAACAAGTTGGTTGCGCTTTGCGAGGAGGCGAGGGGCAAGCTGAACTCCGAAACCGCGCTCAAGGATATGCTCGACGAATTCAAGGATTAAACCGCTATGCAGAAGAAGGCCGACGCACTCGAACAAATGTACCGCGATCTGGCGGACAAGGAAAAAAGCTACCGCGCCCGCGCGCTCAAGATGTTCTCGCACGTATGCGGCAGCTGCAGCCGGGAGTTCGAAGGCAGGGGGCTCAAGGAATTGACCGTCCACCATAAAGACCATAACCACGAAAACAACCCGCCCGACGGTAGCAACTGGGAGCTGCTCTGTATCTATTGCCACGACAACGAGCACGAAAAACACAAAATAAAGGGCTACGGCGGTGCCGAAAAAGCGTTCCAATCCGGCGGCTTCTCCGCTTTCGATGGACTCGCCGCACTGCTGTCGCCCAGCCAAAAGGATGAAAACGCAAGCTAGATGCACGATCTGCCCGAAAGGGTGCCTGCTCGCCCCCGGCGAAGTCGGCGACTGCCGGGTGCGGAAAAACATCGGCGGGGAAATCGTTTGCACGACCTACGCCTTGCCCTGTTCGATGAACGTCGATCCGGTCGAAAAAAAGCCGCTCTACCACTTTCTGCCGGGCTCGCCGATCCTCTCCATCGCCACCGCCGGCTGCAACCTGCACTGCAAGCAATGCCAAAACTGGCAGATCTCGCAGGCGGAGTTCTTCACCACCACCCTGCCCGACGTGTTTCCCGAAGACGTTGCCCGAATAGCCAAGGAGCGCAACTGCCCCGCCATTGCCTACACCTACACCGAGCCGCTCGTCTCCTTTGAATACACCTACGACTGCTGCAAGGCCGCCGCGGCGGCCGGAATCAAAAACGTGCTCGTCACAGCCGCCTACATCAATCCCGATCCGCTCCGCGACATCTGCCGCTTCGTCGATGCCGCCAACGTCGACCTTAAATCCTTCTCCGACGACTTCTATCGCGACATCTGCGACGCCCGCCTCGCGCCCGTTCTCAAGGCGCTGACGATCATGAAGGAATGCGGCGTGATGCTCGAAATCACCAATCTCATCATTCCGACGCTCAACGATTCCGAAGAGGAAACCAAACAGCTCTGCGGCTGGATCGCCGAAACCCTCGGCCCCGAAACCCCGCTGCACTTTTCGCGCTTCTTCCCGCAAAACAAGCTCAAGCATTTGCCGCCCACGCCGACCGACACCCTCCTGCGCGCCCGCGAAATCGCCCTCCAAGCGGGGCTTCAATTCGTCTATGTCGGCAACATGCAAAGCGACGAAGGAGAAAACACCCATTGCCCGAATTGCGGCAAGCTGCTCATCGAGCGCCACGGCTACACCGTCCGTCGGAACTTGGTCGCCGCCAGCCAATGCCCCGCCTGCCATGCCCCTATTCCCGGCGTTTGGGAGTAGAAAAGCGCACCTAAATCCACGAATTTTCTATATCGTATGCTATATAAAAACGGGCCAAAAAGGCCACATTTAGCCAAAAATATATAGTATACGATATAAAAATAACGGGGGTTGCGCGGTGTATTTTTCAAGATTTGGTATAATCTGCGAGCCGGATTATAATTGAGGCCGGACTCTGTTGCGGTATTCTGTCCGGCATGAAGATTTGTAAAACGGGCGATCTGATCCTCCTCGCACTCGTCGCTTCAATGGATGCGCTGGCTCAGGAACTTTCATGGCCGGGCGTGGCGCTCCCGACGGAGCAATCGACCGCCGTCCTTCCGGATTGGGTTTATCGGGCGGCCGGCTTTGCGGTCTTGTTTTTGATTTGCGGGATTGGGTTCTGGATTGGAGTGCCAAAGAAGAGTTCCAAGCGAACCGGGAACTCAGGAAGATCGTATTGGATCGGCGCGTGCGGGAGCGGATATTCAGGAGGGGGCGGGTTTGGCGGAGGAGGTTCCGGCGGGTTTGGCGGGGGACGTTCCGGCGGCGGGGGATCGAGTGGAGGCTGGTAGTTCCGAGGCAATAGGATTGAAAGACCGAACACAAACAGTACTGTTCCGAAATGCGAATATTTAAACACATCTTTTTGACCCTGTTTCTTTTGGCGGCGGCATTCCCGGCCGATGCATCGGACCGTCTGCTCGATAGCCTGAAACCGCGCGGTTTTGTGAACGATTTCGCGAATGTGATTTCCGCCTCGGAAGAGCAACAGTTGGTTTCCATGATTACCGAAGTGCGGCAAAAGACCGGCGCGGAAATTGCCGTCGTCACGATCCAATCCTTAGAAGGCGGCGAGATCGACGACTTTACCAACCGCTTGTTCGAAAAATGGGGTGTTGGGCAAAAGGGCAAGGACAATGGATTGATGTTCCTCGCCGCGATGAAGGAGCGGAAGATGCGCATCGAAGTCGGCTACGGCCTCGAAGGCGCCATCCCTGATTCCAAGGCCGGGCGCATCCGTCGCGATGTCATTACGCCCTACTTCAAAGCGGGCCAGCCGGGCAAGGGGATCGTGATGGGCGTGGCCGCCCTTTCACAGGAAGTCGCCAAGGAATATGGCGTGACGCTGACGGGTGCGGCGAGCCGCTACCAACCCGCGTCCCGAAGTTCCAGTAATCGGAAGGGTAATCCATTCGTTACGCTGATCTTCGTGATCTTTTTTATCATTTTCGCGATCCGCCATCCATTCATTGCCTTGATGCTGATCAGCGGCGGGCGGGGTGGAGGCTATGGCTCCGGCGGCGGAGGATTTGGCGGTGGGGGCGGCTTCGGCGGCGGCATGTCCGGCGGCGGGGGTTCCAGCGGTGGTTGGTAATTTTTAAGGAGAGATAGTATGACACCCGAAAAACTAGTGGAAGAATTGAAGCAGGCCTGCCCGAAGAACCTGAAGTCGGTGATTCTTTATGGATCGGCCGCAGCGGGCGACCATTCTGGCAAGCAGTCCGACTACAACGTATTGGTTGTGACCAAAGATCTCGGCCTCGATACGCTCAACGCCATTTCGAAAACCGCGTCCGCGTGGTCGAAGGCGGGCAACCCCGCGCCGATGCTCTTCACCGAGGAGCGGCTGGCGCAGGCGACCGACGTTTTTCCCATCGAGCTGCTCGATATCCGCGAGTGCCACAAGGTGCTCTACGGCGAGGATCTTGTGCAGGGATTGGAAATCGACACGAAAAACCTGCGGCTGGAAATCGAGCACGAGTTGCGCGGCAAGCTGATCCACCTGCGGCAGAGCTATCTACTGACACAAGGCAAATCCAAGGCCGTGGTCGATTTGACGACCCAGTCGCTTTCGACGTTCCTCGTGCTGTTCCGTGCGTCGCTGCGGCTGTTCGAAGAGGTTGTGCCGCAGAAAAAATTCCAGGCTCTGGAAAAACTCGCCACGCATCTGGAGCTCGATGTGTCCGTTTTCCAAACCGTGCAAAGCCTCAAGGATGGATCTAAAAAGGCTAAAGAGGTCGCGGTTGAGGAGTTGTTTAGCACCTATCTCAAAACCATCGAATGCGTCATCGACGCCGTCGATGCCTACATTCACAAAGGAGAGTAAATATGAAGGCTACATTAATCACCGTGGGAACCTTGTTCGCGATTCTCGTTGTTTTTATCATGATAACCATCGGGGTCAACAACACCATTATCGACCGGGATGAAACGACGATCCAGGCCTGGGCGAATGTTGAAACCGTGCTGCAACGCCGCTACGACCTGATCCCGAACCTGGTCAACACCGTCAAGGGCTTTGCCAGCCACGAGAAGGAACTGCTCACCGAAGTCACCCGCCTGCGCAGCCAGTGGAGTTCCGCCAAGGCCTCCGGCGACACCGCCCAGAGCGTCAAGACCGCCGGCATGCTTGAAGGCGCGCTGGGTCGCCTGATGGTGGTGGTGGAAAAATATCCGGACATTAAGTCCAACCAAAACTTCCTCGCGTTGCAGGAGGAGCTTTCGGGAACGGAAAACCGCATCTCCGTCGAGCGCCGCCGCTACAACGAGGCTGTCGCTGCCTATAACAAATACATCCGCCAATATCCCGGATCGATTATTGCGGGAATGAAGGGCTACGAGCGCAAAACCCCGTTTGAATCCGCGCCCGAAGCCGCCGCCGCACCGGTGGTTGACTTCTAGCGTCTCGATAAAGCGCGAATCACCTAGCAAAAGGGTGGATCTTCAAAGGTGCCCTTTCGCTTCCAATGGTTGGACTCGAAGCTTGAACTGCCGCGCCGCGCCCTGCACTATCCGCGCTTTGTTGAATTTCAGGGATTGAGCGCATGAAAATTAAACCCACCCCGAGCTATAGCATTCTGGTGCGGTTGCAGATACCGCGCGAGCCGGGCATGATCGGCAAGATCAGCCAGGCGATCGGCGAGGCGGGCGGCATCATCGATACCATCGAGATGGTTTCCCGCAAGGAAACGGTATCCATCCGCGAAATCGTGATCGAGGCGAGCAGTTGCGATCACCAACGGGAAATCATCCGGGCTCTGGAAAAGGTCGACAACGTCTATTTGATCAAGGCGGAAGACCTGACGCTCAAATACCACGTTGGCGGCAAGCTCGAAACCGGGTGCAAGCTCTCGCTCGCCAAGCACGAGGTGCTGGCGATCGCCTACACGCCGGGCGTGGCGCGTGCCTGCATCGCCATCCACGAAAACAAGGCTTTGGTCAACAACCTGACGATCAAGCGCAATACCGTGGCCGTTGTTTCCGACGGCACGGCGGTGCTCGGCCTCGGCGATATCGGCCCCGAGGCGGCGATGCCGGTGATGGAGGGCAAGTGCCAGCTGTTCAAGGATTTTGGCGGCGTCGATGCGTTTCCGATCTGTCTCGACACCCAGGATCCCGAAGAGATCATCCGCACCGTCAAGCAGCTTGCCCCGACCTTCGGCGGGATTAACCTCGAAGACATTTCCTCGCCGCGCTGCTTCGAGATCGAAGAGCGGTTGAAGGCGGAAATGGACATTCCCGTCTTCCACGACGACCAGCACGGCACCGCCGTGGTGCTGCTCGCCGCACTGTTCAATGCGCTCAAGATCGTCGACAAGAAGATCGGGGATCTGAAAATCGTCATTTGCGGCATCGGTGCCGCCGGAACGGCCTGCGCCAATATCCTGATGGGAGCCGGCGCAAAGAACATTATCGGCTACGACATTGACGGAGCCATCTACCAAGGCCGCCCCGGCGACAACGAGCACCTGCAAGCCTTTGCCGATGCTACCAACCCCGAGATGGAAAAGGGCGCGCTGGGTGAAGGCATCAAGGGTGCCGACTTGTTCATCGGCCTCTCCGCGCCGGGCGTGCTCAAGCAGGGGGATGTGAAAAACATGGCCAAGGATCCAATCATTTTTGCGATGGCCAATCCCGTTCCGGAAATCATGCCCGAAGAGGCGCGGCCCTATGCGCGCATCATGGCCACCGGACGCTCGGACTATCCCAACCAGATCAACAATGTGCTTTGCTTTCCCGGCCTCTTCAAAGGCGCGCTGCGCTGCAACGCGTCGGGCATCAACGAGGAAATGAAGATTGCCGCCGCGCGCGCCATCGCCAGCCTTGTGTCGGCCAGCGAATTGAGCGAGCAATGCATCGTTCCGTCCGTTTTCAACGAAAGCGTCGCCGAGGCGGTCGCGCAGGAAGTCGAGCGCGTGGCTCGGGAAACCGGTTTGGCACGCGATATCGTTGACGATGAAACCCTTTACAGAATGGAACTTTAGGAGAATCTTATGACCCTTCAATGGATTGCGATCATTATTGGTATTCTGGCAACGGCCGGCGGGTTGGCCGGCGTGTTTCGGCCGGAGTTGGTCAAGCGCTTTGCCGAGCTGTTTCCGCGCAGCACGGTTCCCGCGTGGATCTTCACGGCGCTGTGCTGCTGGCTCGGCACCAAGGAAGCGCTGGGCATGAACATGGGCTTCCTCGATGCCTATAAAAAAAATATCTACATTATTTCCCCTGCCGTCTTCATCGCCAGCGTGGTCTATATGAAGGAGCTGCTTGCGCCGCGCGCGCTCGGCGGGTTTCTGCTGCTCATCGCTGTGCCGATTCTGCAGATTGCGCGCTGGCACGAATCGCCCCTGCGCCTGGTGGTTGTCGTGCTGGTCTACCTTTGGATCGTCTACGGCCTCGTTTTGCTGATGTCGCCCTGGTACTTCCGCAAGATGTCCGCGCCGTTCATGGATAACGAACCGCTCCTCAAGGCCGCCGCTAGCGCCAAAGCCGTGTTGGGCATCGCGCTCCTGCTGCTCGGTATTTTTGCCTATTAGGCGGGAGAAAGCATGTTTGTTGAAAATATTACCGAGAACCCGGCCTACTATTTTTCGTGGATCTTCGCCGCCGGCTTTTCCATTTGCTGCCACGAGTTTGCCCATGCATGGACCGCCGTCTACTATGGCGACGAAACGCCGCGCGAGCACCTGACCCTCAACCCGCTCGTGCAGATGGGCAAGCAGTCGATTTTCATGCTGTTCCTCATTGGCATCGCCTGGGGCTCCGTTCCCGTCAATCCCGCCGCCGTGCCCGAAAACCGCAAGCGCGCCATGATTTCCTTTGCCGGTCCGCTGATGAACCTGGCCCTCTGCGGCCTGTTTGCAACGGCGGCAGCCATCACGGTCAAGGCGGCATTTTCCGAGACGGCTTCACAATTCTTCTACACGGCCAGCTACGTTAACGGCGCGCTCTTCGTGCTCAACATGCTGCCCGTTCCGGTGCTCGACGGCTACTCCGTCCTCTCCGCCTTCAGTCCCCGGCTCGAAGAGATCAAGCGCAAATACGCCCCGCGCATTTTCATGGGCTTCGCCCTGCTTATTTTCATGACCCCGGTCGGCAGCTATATCTTCGGCCTCGGCGCCACCCTCGCCGGCACCTTCCTCCGCCTCAACCTCCGTCTGCTCGGCGTGGCATAGCGCGGATTCAAACTTTGCAAATGGCACCAAGGGGTATCGAATTTCCCGTTGTGCCGTTTTCGCCCGCTGTTGCCGGTGTAGTATCGCTTCACCCGAAGGGAACGCGGTGCCCCTTGCGAACGGAATCCATTCCTGCGGAGAACGCTTTCGCTCTCTTCGTTCGGGTGAAGCGTTGCGTAGATTTTCCGGCATTCCAGGCATTGGAAAAACTCGGAATAGTATTTCTTCGTCAGCGGCTCGAGCTGGTCGAGGATCGCCTCTTTCCCGACGGATTCGGCGGGGCGGCCATTGAACGCATAGCGATGCTCCAGCTTTCGCCGATGTAGCGGCAGAAAATCGTTAAGCTCTTCGCAGAACCGGAGGCTCGCTGAATATGCCCTTGCCATGCCCCATCTATAGCAAAAACAGTTTCGGGAATGAAGGCAGGGTGTAGCGCGGTCGCTCCTGCGACTCTGGGAGTGCCGAACCGGGCGCTAAAACCTGCGCCCTTTGCGTGCATTCCCGCGCACTCGCTGCTGCTTGGGGGTCGGCGGATTTTCCAGATAGAGTCCGTACCATTCTTCACCCAGTCCCGCGTTGGAGAAGCTTTTTGCCTTATCGTTGGATATGCGTTCCCAGTTATGGGTGAAGGTCTCGTTTCCTGTGGCGTCTTTCGCTTTAATCAAGAGCTGGCGCGCTTTTTCCAATTCGCCTTCTTTTACGAAAATCCAGGTCATCAGTCCGTAGAGCAGGGTGCCGCGATCTCCTCTAAACCATTTCACGCGACGCTTGAAGGTTTTTTCGGCACCCGCCACATCATGGTTTTTATACTGGCGCGCCATTTTCATGGCCACCATCATGGGCTCCATCATCATCGGGCCTTTAAACAGTCCTCCGGTAGCAAGAATCTCATCAACCTGGCCAAACTCTTTGAGTTGATAGAGAAACTGCAAGCGCATGGTCGCAATCTGCCGGCCCATCAGCATCGACCACTTTTTGAAGGGATCGAGGCGCTGGGTGAAATCGAGACACTGTTTATAGATGACCTTCTGATCCGCCTCGATCTGGCGCTGTATCAGCTTAATGTTTCCATTGGGCTTGCTCTGGAATTGCTGGACTTTCCGGTTCATCCGTTGCTGACCAACCGTCATGATTTCCTGGAGCTCCTTCTGGATCGCCGCAACTTTTTTCCGGATCAGGAATCCGATCAAAAAGAACGAAGCAATGAATCCGGCAATGCCGAAGAAGATCGTTGGAGCCATTTTTACCTGTGTCGCAATCAAGGTGCCGACCAAGGTGATGGAAACCAGTATTGAAATTAGAAGTGAAAGCATGAGCTGCGACCCTTTTGTTTAAATAAGCTAATCCGTCATGTGTGCATGAAAGTACACAACAAGTGAAAAAAGAAGAGTGCAATAACCTGCCGAAAAAGTCACGGCTGAGGACGCCTTAGTTTTATACGAGTCCAAGGGAGCTTCGCTTCGAGAACAGGCCATCTTTTTACTCAGGCCAAACCTCTTGGCTCGGATCGAGAAACTGGAGGGAAGGAAAGTGCGAGACTACGGGATTGAAGCAACCCCAGTTTGCCGCTCACGTTGTTCATTGCTTTTACAGGCTCAAGCCTCGCTTTGCATGGCGGATATTCGGAAAGGAACCTCTGGGTTACATTCAGGCATGGGCAAGTTTTGCGCTGACCAACCGGTTCAGGCTGACATGCTCTTCGGCGGCTTCCATTGCCAGGTGGCGGTGGAGTTCCGGCGGGACGCGAACCATGAATTTTCCGCTGAACTTGCGGGATGCCAGCGGTTCGGAAACCTTTTTCCCGTTCGCCTGCATGTCCGCAACAACTTCGGCCACGGTCTTGCGGGGGAATATTGGCATATCAATAATTTCCGCTCCCCTAAGGTACTAAAACCGCGCCATATCCAATTGGTATTCCTTCGTCCGGTAGGGGCCGGCGGGGAGGCCGTGATGGGTTTCGACAACGGTATGCTGGTTGGCTTGGCGCGCCAAGGGCATATAGTTGGGTTTGGCCTTGGTGGCGGCAGCCTGCACGGCCGAGATGATCAAGTCGGCGAAGATATTTCCCGATCCTCCGGATTGGGGCTGGTAGACGATTTTCTGGTCGGATTGCCAGAGTGTTTCACCCGTATGGCCATCCTTTAGGATGTAGTTGAATTCAACCGTAACCGTCGTGGAAAGCACCGCATATTGGGCGTCCCAGCGCTCGATCGAAACATAAAGGACCGAGTCGGCTCCAAACAATGCGGCGAGCTGCGTCGGGTCGGCGCTATGCACCATGTCGGCATCGGCGAGGCCGTCTTCCTCCATCACGCGCTTGACCATGTTGACGGGAAAGACATAGTAGCCCCGCTCCGCGACCGGTTGCGAAATAGCCGAAAGGAAATAGTCCGACGCGTCGACATCGACGCTATTGTTGACCACTGGAACAATCAGGATTGAACGAGGGTCGGCGGAGCGGAAAGCGGAATAGTCATAGCCGGGGTCGACAACCGGAGCCACGCACCCGGACAAAAGGCCCGCCGTGGCGATCAGCAGGAAAAGCGAGAAAATCCGGCTCATTTTGAATCTCCCTTTTTGGATGATTTATCCGCGATCTGCGCTGTCTGGATCATGCTATCCATGAACACGGCGGCTTCTGGCCACAGCGCCTTTTCCTTGTTGTAGTATTTGATTGCGCGTGTGTTTTCGCCCCGGCGCATCAGCAGAAAGCCATATTCGGCGTAGAGGCCGGGTGCCATGGGTTTTGTGTTCGGCTTCTTGCGACTTTCGTATTCGGTGATCAGGGCGGTCAGGTCGACGTACAATTCCTCATCATCCTTGGGGTGCTTATAGTTTTCGTATAGCCACTGGTCATAGTCGCCCCACTCGTACAGATAGGGCGAGGTGCATCCGCCGAGCAGGCCGAGCAGGAGCAATAATGAGAGTCGTTTCATGCCGAGAGTCGTTTCATCTGGAGGGGCGGGGGCCTCTCCATGTTGCTAAGGTTGGATGGTGAGGATTTTGGTGGTGGAGCTACTGAGGAAGAGGGTTTCGGAGAGCAGCACCTTTCCGTCTGCGGTCTTCACCTCGACTAGATGTTTTCCGCTTTCGACCAGCAACACATTTTCCTTCCCGTCAAACTGGATCGCCATTCCCATCTTCAAGCCATCCACATACAGCACCGCACTTTCGGGTGCGCCGCTTACGCCGATCGCCGGGCGACTATCCTTTTGTTCCACCTTGGCCGGATCCGGATAGGTACACCCCTGAACGAGGACCGCGAGCAATACAAATAAACCTGCACATAAACATTTCATGATCTACTCCTTGGGTTCGGCCACAAACAGGCTCTTTAGATCCATGCCGGCAAAGTCGCCTTCGACAATTTTTGCAATCGAGCCTTCGTTGGATTCGCTGGTTCCAAAAGTTGAAACCACTTCGATTTTTCCAACCTCGGTCGCCGGGAGCTCGATCCCGAATCCGCTCTGCTGGCTTTTGACTTCGTCGCCCCGGCTCATCACCGCAAAGACCTCTCCCTGCTTAATGCCTTGGTGCGTGCCGCCGCTGATGAAGACCTGAGTCCCGTCAATTTTCAGGATATCCGTTCGCCATTCGCGTTCTTCGAGCTTGCGGATCAAGGTGTTGAGCACGTCCGAAACCGCCGCGTCGATGGCCTTGTCGTTCAGTGTTGCATCGTAGCTCGCCTTGCTACCGTATCCGGCAATCTCGCCCGCTTCGATGGTGGCCGAGCCGGATCCCTTGGCCGTGAAGAAGACATGGCCGGTCTTCACATCCACCAACCGCAGTTCAACCGCCGCTTCTGCGGTCTGCTTTTTCGTGGAACTCATGAAGCCTTTTTTTCCGGTCGTGGAGTGGCCAAACTCGGTGAGCGATCCGAAGATCATTGTATCCACGCCGACCACGCCCAGCGCCTGTCCAGAGAGTTCGCTTTCGGCTTTCAGCTTGTTGATGTCCGGCCGCTCGAACACGAGGAAGCGATCCGACTCCACCAACCGTCCGGCCAGAATGTCAGAAACCTGCTTGCCCAGCGGATCGTTTTCATCGTCGCGCAGCAACGAACGTCCGTATCGGGTTTCGTTGCTGAAGCGCCCGATGGCCACCTTGCGCTTGAACTTGGGTGCTTCGGGAAGCGCCTGTTGTTTCTGCGCCTCAAGCTGTGCTTCACGGGAAACCGTGGAATCCACCGCTGTCGGTTGTTTCTCCACCGTTGCGCAACCAGAGAGGAAGGCAAGGGGAACAAGCATATAGGTTAATAGTTTCTTCATGGGAGACTCTCCGTTAACGAAGCAACAAATTAAGAGATTTCTGGCTATAGGGCGATGTTGAAAAAGAAAAAACCGCCCTTTCAATAGGACGGTTTTTCTTCGTGTTCAAAGGGGCGAAAACAAATCGGGTTTATTAGAAGCCCCAGTTGAGAAGGATCATGCCCTGGGCAAGGTCTCCATCTGAGAACCATTCGTTTTCAGGAATGATGTTGACGAGGCCAAGCTGAACACCGCTAGTAGAGTGTTTGGCATAATTAACCAAGGAAAGCTGTAGACCTGTCAGATCCTGGCATATATTAACAACACCCCATTGGAAGCCTTTGAATTCTCCCGCATAGTTGAGTAGGCCACTCTGGAAACCGACGAAACTTCCTGCAGTCCAGTTGACGAGGCCATCTTGCCACCCTGCAAAATCACCGCTGGTATAGTTGACCCAGCCCCAATGAACGCCCTTGTAGCTTTCGGCATAGTTAAGAAAGGTTAGGTAGGGAAGCCATGAAAACCCCCTGCTGTCGCCGGTTGATCCGTTCACCATGCCGATGGACCAAGCGCTTTGCGGGTTTTCGTTCCACACACCTATTGAAACGCCGTTGATTCGAGTGTCACGATCTTGGATCGCGATATCCGGTGTGAGACTCAACTGGAAACCTGCGGTTTTTTCAGCATAGGCACCAAAGGCCGCGGTTGCTACAAGTGCCACTATCATTAACTTCTTCATGGACGTCTCTCCTTGTGGGTTGGTTTTAAACAGAAAGGATCGCTTCTTCTTTATGAAAACAACGGAGAGCTTAATAGGCGTTGCAGGATGTTTCAATGGCAAAGAGCTATTTTCTGGCAGGCCGAAATATGTTCCAATGCTTGGAGGAATTTGAGAGAAGGGAAGTGGATATGAGCGATACATTTTCAGAACGATTGGAAAAAGTGGAACGACGCATTGTCGCCGCATGTGAAAAGGCGGGACGACCGCGCGATAGCGTGCGCCTGCTGGCCGTTTCCAAAACCAAACCGCCCGAAGCCGTCCGTGAAGCCGCCGACTGCGGCCTGCGGCTCTTCGGCGAAAACCGCGTGCAGGAAGCGCAGTCGAAAATACCGATGTGTCCCGATGGTCTCGAATGGCATCTCATCGGCCACCTCCAGACCAACAAGGCCAAAATTGCGGCGCGGTATTTCCAGATGATCCATTCCGTGGATTCGCTCAAACTGCTCCAGGCATTGGAATCGCATGTCGGCACGAGCCTTCCGGTTTTGCTGCAGGTCAACGTTTCCGGCGAGGCCGCCAAGTTTGGCATGAAGCCCGATGAAGTTGCCGCCGTGATCGATGCTGCAAACCAGATGCAGAAGATCGAGGTGCATGGCTTGATGACCATCCCACCGCTTTCGCCCGATCCGGAAAAGACGCGGATCCATTTTTCCACCCTTCGGGCGTTGCGCGACCGCCTGCAGGAGGAAACCGGAACGCCGCTGCCGGAACTCTCCATGGGCATGTCGCACGATCTTGAAGTGGCGATCCAAGAAGGGAGCACGTGGGTGCGCATTGGAACGGATTTGTTTGGAACTAGAAATTGACGACCTTACATCTAGCTACCCCGATCGGGGTAGCTAGATGTAAGGTAGATGGGGTGCTTGATTATGAAAATAACATTTATTGGCGCGGGCAACATGGCGGAGGCCATTTTTGCCGGGATTGTGAAACAGCAGGTCGTTGCGGCCAGCGACGTTTGTGTGACGGATATTTCCGAGGTGCGGCTGCAATACCTTTCCCAAAAATATGGTGTGGGAACGTCGCTGGACAACCCGTCCGCGGTAGCCGATGCCGATGTGGTGGTGCTGGCGGTCAAGCCGCAGATCTTCCCGTCGGCCTGGCCGGAGATTGCGGAAGCCATTAAGCCCGATGCACTGGTGGTCAGTGTGATGGCCGGGGTTCCTTCAACAACGATTGCGGACGGCAAGCCGGTTCGAGTGGTGCGGGTGATGCCCAATACGCCGGCCTTGATCGGCAGGGGTGCGGCTGGAATTGCCGCGGGCGAATTTGCCACCGAGGCCGATCTGCAGCTTGCTGAAAAACTGATGGGCGCGGTTGGTATTGCTGTGCGGGTCGAAGAAGAAGAGCTTCACGCCGTCACCGCCGTGAGCGGCAGCGGACCGGCCTATGTCTTCTATCTGCTCGAAAACATGCTGGCGGCGGCGGACCAGATGGGACTGGAAAAAGGGATCGCGCGCGAGCTTGCCCTCGCTACCGTGACGGGTGCGGCCGAGTTGATGAAGGGGTCCGGCGAAGAGGCCGAAGCGCTGCGCAACAAGGTGACCTCCAAGGGCGGTACCACCGCAGCCGCCATCAACACCATGATTGATCGCGGGGTTGGCGAATCCGTTGTTGCGGCCATGCAAGCCTGTGCCGCTCGTTCCAGGGAGCTGGCCAATGGCTAGGAAAAAGGCTGCATCCAAAAAGAAAAAGGGGAGCCTGAAGCGGAACATTTGGGCGGGGCTCCTTATTGCCCTTATTCTGTATGTTGGCATCCACGTGATTTCCCGCACGGAGGGGGCGCGTAGCATGGTCGCCGACAAGATATCGAACGGTACGCGCCTGCCCGTTGCGCTGGAAAGTTGCGGTGCGACCCCGCTGTTGGGGTTGCGCCTCAAGGGGCTCGATTTCTACGGCGTTCAGATGTCTGACGTGCGGGTCAAGTTCAACTGGGTTTCATGGCTTTCCAAGGAAAAGCCGCTGGTTAGCCAGCTCGATATCCAGGGGTTGGAAGTCAAGTTCCAGCGCGTTCCGGAAACCGGAAACTGGGAACCGCTCGTGCTGCACGGTCTGGGGAGCAAGTTCGGTGCCGTGCTGGGGCTTAATCCGGTGCAGTTGCTGGCCGACGATGCCCTGCCGAAATTCCCCTCCTATGTGATCAACAAAAAAACCCTGCTCCAGCTGCGCCGCGCCAAGGTGATCTGGCACGACGAGCAAAACCGCGAGTTGGCCTACATCACGGATGTCGACACGAGGATCAAGGTGGTGGCTTTCAGCGATCGCAAGGCGCTGCAGACCCGGCTCAAATGCGGCCATATCAAACTCGCATCGGGACATCTGTTGCGCGACCTGCAGCTCGAAGCAGTCAAGATCGATGGATACAAGCCGACCCTCATCCTGAAAATGTCCGACAGCGCCGGGGAATACGAAGGCTTTCAAACCGAAACCCTCTGGCAGGATCTAAACCTGCACCTTGCCGCACTGTCTACCCTGTAGGGTTGGATCCGGACTACCCATACTCTTCGGTGTAGTCTTCCATGGAGGCCTTGATCACGGCGTAGGCGTGCTCGCGGCCGTAGATTTTTTCGATGTGCACGTCGGACGGCTGGCCGGGGACAAGCTTGTAGGTTTCGAAATAGTGGCGAAGGCGCTCGAGCAGGGCGGGGGAGATATCCTTAATGTCCTGGGCATCCTTCCAAAACGGGTCGTTGTCGAGCACGGCGATGATCTTGTCGTCGGCCTCGCCGTTGTCGACCATCTGGATGCCGCCGATCACACGAGCCTTGAGGATCACCTCGCCGCGGTTGATGGGGCGTTCGGTGATGACGCAGATATCGAGCGGGTCGCCATCCCCTCTGTCCGATTTGGGCGAAAGCTCGTTCACGCGCGCGGCGCAGTAGGTCTGCGGAATGAAACCGTAGAGGGTGGGGGTCATCGAGGAAGTTAGCTGCGGCCGGTCGACGCGCAGGTAGCCGGTGGTTTTATCGACTTCATACTTCACCGCGTCGAACGGGGTCATCTCGATATAGGCATTTACAATGCGCGGCAGATCCTCGCCGATCTCCAGTCCGTGCCACGGGTGTGGTCTCCAGCGATAGAAAGTTTCCGGGAATCCCATATGTGCGTCCTTTGTGATCGGGTTGCTAATCAATCCGCACGATATCCGCGCCGAGCGCGGAAAGTCGATCTTCGATTGCCTCGTATCCGCGGTCGATCACCTGCGCGTTCTTGATGACGCTTTCGCCTTCGGCGCAGCAGGCGGCGATGAGCATCGCCATGCCGGCGCGGATGTCGGGGCTCGTCAGCATGCTGCCGTGCAGCTGGGTCGGGCCGATGACGACGACGCGGTGGGGATCGCACTGGATAATGTTGGCGCCCATGGCCATGAGGTGGTCGACAAAATACATGCGGCTCTCGAACATTTTTTCGAAGAAGAGGGCGGTGCCCTTCGTTTGTGTGGCCAGTACGATGCAGACGCTCATCAGGTCGGAGGGGAAGGCGGGCCAGATGCCATCCTCGATTTTAGGCGTGGCATTCCCGACGTCGGGCAGGATTTCGCGCGCCGGGCCCGAGGCCATGGAAAGCGCCCCGTTCTCCAGCGTCCAGTTCACGCCCAACTTGCCGAACGTCTTTTGCATCACCTGCAATGCCAGCGGATCGCCGGCATCGGGGATCGTTAGCGATCCGCCCGTGACGACCGAGGCGGCGATGAAGCTGCCGACCTCGATATAATCTGGTTGAACCGCGTGTTCCGTTCCGCTCAGGCGCGATACGCCTTCGATGGTCAGCTTGTTGGTTCCGATGCCGGAAATCTTTGCGCCCATCTTGTTGAGCAGGTGGGCCAGGTCCTGCACATGGGGCTCGCAGGCGGCGTTGTAGATGGAGGAAACGCCTTCGGCCAATGTTGCGGCCATGAGGATGTTTTCGGTGGCGGTCACGCTGGCTTCGTCGAGCACGAGGTCGGCGGCGGCAAGCTGCCGCGATGCGAAACGGTAGGCTCCGTTGCTCCCAATCTCCACGCCGAGTGCGCGCAATCCGTAGAAGTGGGTGTCGAGGCGGCGGCGGCCAATCACGTCGCCTCCCGGCGGGTAGATTGTCGCGGTGCCGTGGCGCGCGGTCATGGGGCCGGCCAGCAGGATCGAGGTGCGCACGCGCGCGCACAGTTCCGGATCGAGCTCGGTGGTTTGCAGGTTCTTGGCGCAGAGCGTGGCCGTGTGGCCATCGAGCGACACCTCGACGCCGAGGGTCTCCAGCAGCTCCAGCATCACCCGTACGTCATTGATCAACGGAACATTGTGGAGCACGACGGGCTGGTCGGTCAGGACGCATGAGGCGAGCATCGGCAGAACGGCATTCTTGTTGCCGCGCGGGAGGAAGGTTCCACCAATCTTTTTTCCGCCGTTGATGATGAATTTTGCCACTGCCTTATTTCCCCTTAAAGTTGAAAAAGCGAATTTTCCAAAGATTGGAAAAATAAGCAACTGCTTTTGGGCGGGGGAGAGGAATTAGTGGAAATTACGGATTGTGGAACTCGTCCTGCCAGATCCAGATAATTTTCTTTTCGACCACTTTGCCTTGGTTTTCCTTCCCTGTAGCGTCGACGGATGAGGCGGAGATTGTGCGGCTGACGCAGGAACACAAAATCAGGGATGCAACGGCTAGCAAGAAAATAGAACGAATGGTTTTCATAATAGACTCCTTAATAAAAGACCACATTATTCAACGGGTTGGCTGTTGCCCTCAAGCACATTACCCAAAAATTTCCGTACCTGGTTGCTCGGCACGGTGAAGCCGATCCCCTGCGGGTTCTCGATCTGCGCCGTATCCAGCCCGATCCATGCGCCAGCCAGCGTGATGAGCGGGCCATGGCTGCGTCGGTGTGGCTGATGATCCCCGCCGTGACAGTATGCCCAGATCCGAGCGGGTTGCCGACGGCAATCACATGGTCGCCCCCCTGCGCTTGCGCTTGGGGAAAATTGCTTTCGACCACGCCGACATCGAATTCTGCCAGGTGCTGGACTAATGCAATCCCCTTGCTTTGGCCCGCCGGGTATGGTCGGATGCTCTCCGGAAACCTAAACCAAAGGATCTGCCATGACCGCCACTCGACACCTGATTGCCGCATTCGCCATCGCCCTTGTTTTTGCCGCCCACGCCGAGGAACCCGCCAAAAAACCGGCCCCCATCTCGCAACAGGAGGTGGTCGAGGCCGTGCTTGCGGGCAAGATCGAGATTGTTGAAAAAGCACTGGAGCAGGGCTACAAGGTCGATGCGCGCGCCCCGGGAAACCGCACCGCCCTGATGTTCGCCGCCAGCGGCCCCAACGCCAAAGCCGTCAAGCTTCTGCTCGATAGTGGCGCGAAGATCAATATGGCCGATAGCAACGAGCACTTTACCGCGCTGATGTGGGCCGCCGCCGAAGGGCAGGCCGAGGTCGTCAAGCTCTTGCTCAAGCACAAGGCCGACGCCACCCTCAAGGATGTCGACAGCGACACCGCAGAATCGTTCGCTGCGCAAAAAGGTCACACCGCCGTCGTGAAGATTCTGCAGGAGGCCGCTAAAATGAAAGAGGCGCCGCCAAAGGAATAAGGGTTTGTTCCAAACCCTTCCTCGCGCACTTCGATTTCGTCGAATGCAACGGCATAGACGACAGCAACAGCAAGAACATCAGTCTCTTCATGATCCGGCCTTCTTTTAGAAGGCGAACCTGTGGAAATATTTCACTTGCCCCCGGCAAGTCAACTGTGTTCTGGTGCCGGGGTTGTTCAGATAGCGCAAAAGAAGGAACTATTCCCATGGCCCCCATAAAAATCCTATCGATTCTATGCATTCTTTCCGCAGCCAGCCCCTCGGATGTGCTGGCCACCACCCCGGTTGACCTCCTCGCTGGCGGAACGCGAGAATTGTCCGTCGGCAAACGGATGGCCGGGAACACCGAGTCGCCGCAGAAGGATGTTCTGGTGTTCAAAAAAGCAGGGAAGTATTCCGGCGAAATGCGTATTCAATTCACCGTGGAAGACCCGGCGCAATTCACGACGCTGGCGCTCCGGAAATCCTCCTCGATCCGCCCCGTCAGTCTCAACGGCAAGCCAATCCCTCTCCCGCTAAAAGGGATGTCCTACAAGACCATCCCGGACATTCCCGCTTCGCTGCTCGCACCGGGAACCAATGAACTCCTCTTGGCCTGGACGCAGACCGTTAAATCCTCCACGCCCAAGACCGAGGAAGGTGCCCCGCCCGCAAAGCCCGTGATGCGCCCCGCGAAACGATCCGCGGCAAAAGTCGATGTGCAGCTTCTGGGGCAAACCGCCTCGGCGCTGGCCTTTCAGACCGGGCCGGTTTTGGGCTATGCCGGGGAAACATTTTTTACCGTTTCCTGCCGCACAACCATGCGGGCCGAAGTGGTTCTTAGCTGCAATGGTCAAACATATGCCTCCGCACCCGCCCTGACACACACGTTCAAGGTCGAAGGCCTCAAGCCCGCAACGTCCTATTCCTATGGACTCAAGGCTCGCCTTGCGCCCAAGGGGAAAGTCATCGTATCGACGCCCGGGTATTCCACGCGAACCCTGCCCCGCAGAGAGCCCTTTGTCTTTGCCGCCCTCGGCGACAGCCGCACACGCCCCAAAGACTGGGCCAAGGTCGGCGACGCCGTCGCCAAGGCCAAGCCCGCTTTCTCCGTGTTCGTCGGCGATATGGTTACCGCCGGGCGAAGCGACTACCAATGGGATGAACAATATTTTGGCCCGGCGAAAAACTATTTCGCGACCATTCCCTACTACCCCGTCATTGGCAACCACGAACAAAAAGCCCCGCTGTTCCTGAAGATCTTCCAGACCCCCGGCGGGAAAACCACTTGGTCGCAAAGCGTTGGCCCGGTTCTTCTGATCGGGATTGACGGCTCGAAGGATTTCTCCAAGGGCAGCGCAAAAACAAAATGGCTCGAAGGCCTTCTGGCGGAAACAGCGGCGAAATACATTTTCCTCTTCAGCCACTATCCCGCATGGACGTCCGGCGGCCATGGCGGTTTGACCGACCAAGGTCTTCCGAAGGAACGCGCCATTCGCGAGGCCCAAACCGTCCTTATGCCGCTGCTGAAAAAATACAACGTCACCGCGATGATTGCCGGCCACGACCACTTCTACGAACGTTCGGAACCGACCAACGGCGTGACGATGATCATCAGCGGTGGTGCCGGCGCGCCCCTGCGCGGGAAAGCCAAGGGCGCGGAAAAACAAAATCCCCACTCCAAGGTTTTTGCCAGCCAGCTGCACTACTGTCTCTTTTCGGTAACCGCCGAAACCTGCACCATGAAAGCCATCACGCCGGAGGGCGAGATCATCGACGCGCGCCAATGGCCCGCCCGCGCCGCGGAATGAAATGCCGAAACAAGAAGCCAAGGACGATTAATCGGCTAGGTCGTTCGGAGCAGCGTCCGCGCTCCAATCCTAAATGGCGTTAACCCCCGTGATGCTTTCCACTGCGCCCAGATATTGACAGAAGGTCAGGGCCGGTGTTCCCTCCGTGGAAATGTAGTGCCGATACATCTCCTCCAAAATCGATTCGTCGATTCCACAAGAACCCGCATCCTCCCTGTTATGTCCAACAAAAGGAACCGTGGCGTTGTGTCGCCAGGCCGATGGGGTGCTCTTTCTCTTCCGCACACCCCTCTCTTTAATTAGCAGGTGTAGTTCCTCCACGATTTCAGCGGCAATACTTCCTTCGTGTCTCAACGACTCTTCGATCTTTTTCGTAATCATCACTACGGGACACCACTTTCTGCGTGTTTTCCTTGTTTTATGGCAAAATAGTGCCGCAATGCTTCCCTCACAATATCGGCTCTCGATAACCTATGCATATCCCGATAGTTTTCAACATGGCCATCCAGCTCCGAACTCAAACGGGCACTGATGACTCGTACTTTTTTTAAACTTCTTCCAGTTGATCGCTTTTGTCTCACAAACCCTGTCCTTTATGACAAGTAAGCTTACTTTCTTGTCGGCCTTGGTCAAGGCAATATCCAAGCTGATTTTTTTTTGTTTTCCCGGCATATTCTGTGCTGTACTGTTCCCTATCTCGGGAAATGGGGGAAAAGCTTGGAAAACACGGAACAGTTGCAACGCTGGATCAACCATCAGGTGGAGTCGCAGTTTGATGGGAATCTCACGGCCTTTGCGGAGAAAACCCAAGTCTCTCGACAGACTTGGATGAATATTCTGAGCAGAAAATATGCATCCCTGCGCCAGCAGGCCGTCAGCGACCTGTGTGGACTGTTCGAACTGACCGAACTCGATCTATACCTGATCGCCCACCCCGACACCATCCCCCTCGGCGTTGTGAAGGAATCCTCCGAAACCTACCGCACCAAAGACGATGCCGAACGGTTGGCCGACCACCTCCGCAAGGCCTCCGAAAAAGACCGGGAGTTCATTTATGCAGCCGCGGAGCGCTGCGGATTCAGGCGCTACAACAAACAGGCATACCCCCGCGAACCACAAGCAAGCCCATGAACAACGAATTTCTCCATGAAGCCATCCGGCTCTCCAAGGAAAAGATGGTCGCCGGCGAAGGCGGCCCGTTCGGTGCGGTGGTCGTGAAAAACGGCGAGATCATCGGGCGCGGCTGGAACCGCGTCATCTCCGCCAACGATCCCACCGCCCACGCCGAAATCATGGCGATTCGCGAGGCTTGTTCAAGGCTCGAAACCTTTTCGCTGGCGGGCTGCGAAATCTATGCCAGCTGCGAGCCCTGCCCCATGTGCCTCTCCGCCATCTACTGGGCACGGCTCGACGCCCTCTACTTTGCCGGCGGCCGGGAAGACGCCGCCGCCGCCGGCTTCGACGACGCCCTGCTCTACGAAGAAGTTTCCAAGCCGAGGAAGTTCCGAACCTTGAAAACCGAACAGCATCTTCAATCCGAAGCACAGAATGTTTTCGCCCTTTGGAAAATCAAAGAAGACAAAACCTCGTACTAATATGAGGAACTTGCAAAACCGGAGGTTTTGCAAGTTCCTCTACTGAATGCTAGGTAGGCGGTGATTTGAATCTGGCTCGGTGGAAACGAACAAAGGGGGACCGTTCAACCGGA